>QHQO01000233.1 GCA_003221195.1 Verrucomicrobiota bacterium | reverse complement strand
CCCGTATGAACGGGCCGTAATCGATCTCCATGGCCAGCAATTGCAGGGCGCATCCCTCGTCATCAGTCGGCTCAGGCAGCTCTCGCGTGCCGCGAATCACCACCCGTCGCGATTCGACGGTGAGATCAATGAACGCGCGATCGACTCCCGCCAGATCGACGCAAATACGAATGGATTTTTCGCAGCGATACGCATTGATTGCAGGTTCCCAGGCGTGCGGTGCAAATCTGGAAAATTGCAAACGCGATAGCTCGGAAGTCAGATCCTGCAACGTGCCATGCAGCCAGCGCAACTTAAGGTTCCTGATTGGATCCATTGGAATGCGAAACTTCCACCCCGCCCGTTCGGTTTTCAATCCCTCAATCGAGAGATATGCAAACCAACAATATGGGATGGCTGTTGTGCCTCGACACAGCGACGCGGCTACAACACCGCAGGGACTAATCGCTTCGGTTTATGTGACCGGGATTTTCTTCCGACGGGATTGCGCTCCGGGGCGCTTGGGAAGAGTCAATCGCAGCACGCCTTTTTTGAACTCAGCTTTCGCTTTCGATTCATCCACTTCCGCTGGCAGTTCGATGGCGCGCTCAAATGAGCCGTAGCTACGCTCCATGCGATATTGACCTTTCTCCTTTTCTTCGCGCTCGTATTTCTTTTCGCCTTTTATGGTGAGCATTCCATCCTCGACGCTCACATCAATGTCTTTGGGTTCCACCCCTGGAATATCCGCCGAGATTTTGATTTCCTTGTCTGTCTCAGTGACGTCCACCTGCGGCCAGAAACCGGCTGCGATTTCGCGGCGAGGCGCCAGCCAGGACTCGCCCCAGAAATCGTCAAACACGCGATTGACCTGATGTCGCAAATAGTTGAACGGATCCGACGCGCGCTCCGCCGGCGAGCGTTCCTCACTTCTTCTCCATGGAACAATTGCCATAATAAACTCCTTTCCTTTTAGAAATATAACGCCCTGAAAGGTGCGTTCACGTGTTTCTTTTAGCCGTAGCACAGCCATCCTGGCTGTGGGGCCGGCGGGCATCTTGCAAGACTGCACTTCCTTAAACGTTGTGAGCCGGAACGGCGATTTCAAAAAAAGCCTTGTGGATGAGATGCTATTCGGGTATTCACTCCAATAAGGCAACCAATCGACGTTGGCATACTGATATTGATCGACGCAGTTTGGTCGGGAAATTTTGAGCGGGGCGAGATTGTCTCGCCGGTAGGAAGCATTGCCAGTAAAGTTGTCGGGAACTTAATCTGGTAACGCCCGATGCGCGTCATCGTCGCCCGCTCAAATTTCTTTTATACCATCAAAGTGTAAAAACGCAACGCACTGCTCCGAGAGCGTACTCTCCAGTTGGATTCGTGCTGCATTGCCGTACCGGCTGGGGGTACTTTCACTTGTCATTTCGTTCTACGGAAATTGCAGAATGAAGTTCCCTGGCAAAGTGCTGAGCCGAACATTGATTGGTTCTTTTGGTGCTCGTTAGCTGCGATCTTAGGCAAGCGTAGAGATCGAACCAAGCTGGGCACTGCCGGAAAAGTGAAAGACGTGGCAGATGTCCATAAAACGCCTTGGCCTAATCAACCGAAGACTTACGTTTTCATGCGGCCTGTTGCGCGTCCACCAAATTGCCGTTTTTCAGCAGTAGACGGTCGCTTAAGAGGGTGGCTACCCCGCTTGGATTCGAACCAAGAATAACGCCTCCAAAGGGCGCTGTGTTACCGTTACACCACGGGGTACGAGGATTTGCGATTTTAGATCGGCGATTTTCGATTCAAGCGCAACGTCCAAAATTCAAGTGTGATTGCGCTTCCGCAAAGCAACTTGCCGAGAAAATTAAGGTTGAATGATCGATGATGAGGCGCGTATGGTCCCTGGTGCGGACAATAGGGCTCGGTTATGGCGCGGACAACCTTCCTTGATCATTATCGGGTCTGTGTTGGCTATGATGGCACTCGCAATGAGCTTGGCCGAGACGGCGGCGTGGTTGCTTACGAGGCCGTGGACGAAAGGTCCAGCGAACCGGTTGTCCTAACGCTAGTCCCAGTAGGAGGCATCGATCCGGCCGTCCGGGAGCAATTCGAAGAGCAGGCGCGCGCTCTGCAGAGACTGCGTCACGTCAATATCGCCAAGGTTTTTGATTTTGGACGCGAAGGCGAAGATTACGTTTACGCCTCGGAACGATTACCAGGCGAAACGCTTGCAGCGTGGGTTGCCCAGCACGGCCCAATGGCGGCTGACGCCACGTTGCGTGTGGCAGAACAAATCGTGAGCGTGCTTTCGTCTGCCAGTTTTCACAAGCTTCCGTTTCCGCCTGTTCAGCCTCAAGACATCATCGTTGTTCCCGGACAAACTCCCGAAGGCGGCTGGCCCTTAGTGAAGATGACGAACTTCGGTCTGACCGGACTCAAGGCAGGCACGCAAAGCTTGCCACCGGGCGAAACTTCGCCCCCCCGTGTAGCGGGCGAACTCGAGCGAAACGAAGTAGCAGTGAATGGGCAAATATCTTCTGCCGAGCAGTCCGCCATCGCTGGACCTCGGGGAGAGTACGCAACGACGGGGCTGCGGTCGGAGATCTATTCGCTCGGCGCGACAATGTATTTTCTTTTGACCGGCGTAGAGCTTTCGGCTGAGACGCTCCGGGAGCCTCCGAAGCTTTCGGGATTTCCAAAACCACTGCGAAACTTGCTTTCCCGGATGTTGCATCCCAATCCCGATCAGCGTCCAAAGGACCTGGTCGTGCTAGGAGAGATGATTCGGAGTTGCCTGGTAAAAATTGAGCGCCGGCTCGCATTGGCTGATCGATACGGCATTCCCTTGAGAACAACAATTCCCAAGCCGGTCCAGCCTCGGCCGCGGCGTTTACTGCGAAGAGCCTTGGCCTTTGGCGCGCTAGTCGTGGCTGTAGCGCTGCTCGCTGCGTTCCTGTTGCCGGGGCCAATTGGCAAAATCTTACATCAGCCCCGCGAGGCAAAGTCCATTGGCGTTCTTGTTGGGGTTCCCGAATCTTCACCAGCGCCTGCTGCGGTCCAAAATGCTGCGCCGCCAGTGGCTCCTGCGACTGTGCTATCGCAGGCGGCAAATGCGGCCATGGGGTCCGCGAATCAACCAGCGACGGACGCTGCGGCAGTTCCCAATTCGTCTCAAGCTACGTCCCCGGATCTTCAACAAGCTCAAGCATCAGGCAGCCAATCGCAGCTCGCTACGCCCCAAAACGCTGTCGCGGCCACTTCGCCAAGCGCAGTTCCAGAAAATTCCACTGAGGCCGAGGTTTCTAATTCATTGACGAAAGCTCCCGAGACTGCGCAGCCCACCATTGCCACTCAGTCGAGCTCACGTGGCAAAAAGAGACGCGTCGCTTCGACATCGCTACCTCGCCAGGGTTCAATGCGCGTCCGAATGCTTGGAATAACGTCCGATGGAAGGATAATTTATCGTTTGCCCTCGGGGCGCACCAGAATCATTGCGCCTGATTCGGACCAAAATCAATTCGTCCCGCGCCGACACCGCCGTGCTCCAATCGAGCGCGATGAGATGTTCGGTCCTCCGCCTCAATTTGGGCCGGATTATCTTCCCTACGATTAGTTCCTCAGAACGGCACGCGCGAGACGCTAAAGATAACGGCCGCTGCTTTCCAGCAAACCTGTTTTGGGGCCGCTGAACTTCTCAAAAAAAATGGAAAAAAAGCTTGCCTAGCGGCACGATTCCCGGCATAACCTCGCCTTCGTGGGGAAACGACCTGCCCTCTGGGCATTCGCAACTGCATCGCTTCTTGTCATTTCCGGCGCAGCTCTTCGTGCGCAGGCGTTGGCTCCTTCAACGTTGGATCTTGCGAGTCACGATCAAAAGAAGGCGGACGACATGGTTCAAGTGATTACGCAGAAGTCGGCACCGAGTACCCCGGATAAGCCGATAAAAGCGATCACGAAAAAGCGAGCGCCCGCAACCGCGAAGAAACCGACGCAACCGGTCAAGCAAGAGCCTACGCAAGCCGTCGCCAAAGAGCCGACGCAAGCGATGACAAAAAAGCCGGCGAGTGCGATCACGCAAAAGCCGTCGCAGGCAATCGCCAAAGAGTCGGGGCGAACTTTTGCGATAGAGCCAGTGCGACCTATGGGCCAACAATCCGTAAGCCATACAACACAACCCTATTCGCGGTTTAGCTTCAAGACCCCAGGGGGCAAAAAGGAATCCATTCCGGTCATCACGCAGTATTATCCCAACCAGATCGTTTACCCGTATGGCAAGATCGATCGGCACATCGACGGCAGATTGATGCAAGCTGCCACCATCGCGCAGGAACGAGCCCATGCGCATTCGCGCTCGAGATGCTGGCATTACGTAAAAGACGCATTGCTTGCTTCCGGTGTTATCGATTCCCGCCCGAAAACCGAGCTTGCCAGGGACGCTGCATCGGAGCTCGTCAGTAATTATGGATTCAAGAGACTTCCTGTGTCAGATCCGTTCTCCGCGCCGGTCGGTTCAGTGCTAGTGTATGGTACCGCGCGCAGCGTTGGCCATGTCGAGCTTCGCACGCGGGATGGTTTTGTTAGCGATTTCCGTTCGAAAACGCCGTCGCGCCGCCCTCTACTCGGCGTTTACGCCAAGTTGTAATTTTCTCGCCGACTGCCGGGGTCACCCATCAACCGCGTCATCGTGCACATCCGCTGGACCGCTGCTGGAGGCGTCGACGCAAGTAGCCCTAGCGGCTGAAATTGTGAGAGTAATTTCAGCGCTGCCCCGGCGTTGACCCGCTAGTAATTCCTGATCAGGCGGATCACTGCGATGAACATGGACATGACCGGCCATGCGGCGATGCCAGTGATCAGAATGAAGAAGAAAAGCTCGGCGATGTAATCCCAGGTTGCTTCTCCGCGGAAGAATTCACTGCTTAATTTGTGGAAGGCCGGCACCTTTGTGGCTGGCCGAGCCGCGGAGGAACTCACCTGGTTTTTCGCTGTCGGACGATAGTTGTAATTCGTTAATGGAAAACTTGGGTGATTGCGCCATGCGCGGTTGTCGTGGCGCGAGGCGCGCTGCGTCTGACTAATTTGAAGTGTTGGTTTCATAAATTTCTAAAGTGCTAAGTGTAGTTCCCGAATGCGGTTCGAGAGGACCGGCGCAAAAAACGCGCGCGTGGTGTGATTCGACCACTGGGGTGCCGCGAATTGCGGGCTCCAACTTGGCGAGATCTAACGAGCCTTTATGCCGCCTGCCCGCCCCGGCGGGCAGCGCGGATCGGCGCGTTTATCAATTTCATCTGTATTTACCTACAGTTGTTTGCGGGCTTGTCTAGCCATGCACCGTAATCCCACGTTGTAAGTGCCTCTCCCGCTGAGAGAAGCGATCCGATCTTTTATCTTGAATTAATCATAGCTCGGATAGTTCTACGTGAGATCCGGGCCGAACAATTTGAAGCGTCATAAAGTGCGGATGCGCATTCATCCACGAAATCGCCTCTCGCTTTGTTTCAAAAAATCGGTCGACGACGATAGCCTTGAGTTGGTTCGCAGTCCGTCCACAAAGACGAGCCGCTTTGCGACTAACGACAGCTGGTCCGGTGTCGACTGCGGTGCAAGTTTGATCAGGGAAGACAATTGTACTGCCATAAGGAATTCGCCTGGGATCGACAGCGCAATGTCCAGCGCGTAATCGCCGACCGGTACTGGCATATTTAGGCCCCTCGCCCGCCCAGTAACAGGTGACACGCGCCAGCATCGACTCCTGGCTCGCAAGACCGGTCGATGCCAACGATAACAAAAACATCACTGTGCAAAATGACTTCATAATGTCCAAGCGTTGCTTCGATGTTGTCGAGTCTCGGGTAGAGCAAGCCATTCTCGATGCCAAGAGCCGCAGGAACGCAGCTTGACCTCGGGTTCGGAATAGCCCCGGCGT
>QHQO01000040.1 GCA_003221195.1 Verrucomicrobiota bacterium | reverse complement strand
AACGAAGGCGGAAAAGTCATGCGCCGCGCGTCGGCTGCGAGATCGGGCGACTCCTTGTCCAGACGATGCGCGCGATCGGCAAGCGTTTGCCAGTTGAAGGTCATGTAAACCAGGTGTGAAAGCGCGATGACGAACACGATCGTACCGAGGTTGACCGTCAAAACGCCGATCTTGTCGCCGAGCATCGATTGGATGAGCAACGTCAACAAAACAGCGCTGCTGCATGTGCAAAGCATTCCCACAAACAGCCGGATTGATCGGAACAGCGCGGCCATCGTTAGGCCAAACAAAACAACCGCGGTGAGACTGAAGTAGCGGAAATCGTGCGCCAGACTGCGTCGGAGCATTTCAACGACGTACGGCGGACCCGCGATGTGAATCCGAAAATCTCGCGCGTTCAGTTCATGCACGATTTGTTCGAGCCGCTGGATCGGCTTTTCCGTATGCCTGCCTTTCATGAAAATGATCACGTTGCTCGACTTCCGGTCGTGCGCGATCAACAAGCGGCTCCAGAACGGGCTTTTCAGTGCATCTTCAAGGCTTTTAGGTCCCTCAGCGAGGCTCTTTACGGCACTCACTCCACCGATGGTATGGGCTCGTTGCGTGAGTTTTTGAATTCGATTCAGGTATCGTGGCGAAGAAATATCGCGTGACGACACCGCCAGAATCACTTCTGGCTGCGACGGAAAACTTTGCTCGATCTTTTTGGTTTGCTGGATCCCGGGATCATTCGTCGAAAAGAAAAAATTCTGATCCACGACGGGCGTCAGGTCCACGAACGCAGCGACCAGTACAAGCAGCACGCCGACGATCACGAGCATCAACCAGTAGTTGCCCAGCAAAATTGGCCGCATTAGGGAATCTTCACCTTTTGAACGCAGCTGCCTAACCAATTCGAGGCAAAAGATTGACCGATCTATCGGGATCCAGTTGCTGATTTGCAGCGGCTAAGATTCTTCAGACTAGCCAAATCACCGGAGATGAACGCTTCTTTTTTTGCTCGCGTCCATCGCTTGAGTTGGGCTTCGCGTCTCCGTGCAGAACCGAGCGTAGCGTGCGGTTCTGCACACAACGCGCGCCAGGGTGAGCTTTAGTCCATTCTGCCGTTTTGCCGCTGTTGGGCGAAGCTATGCGCTGTCTCAAACTTCCTCTCACATCGACGTAGAGCGTGTCATCAAGCGTGCGAAGGATATACACCGAATACATTGCAAATTATAACACTATTCAAGTTCAGAAGTCCTTCGACTCGCTCCGCTCGCTCAGGACCATTCGACACGGTCCTTTCGTCCTGATTGTAACGTATCCGAGATTTTGCTGCGCGAAGCGCAGTCATGAGCGAGGCCCTTAACAAAGGGCCGAGTCGAATGGCGACCCTAACGGGATTCGAACCCGTGTTACCGCCGTGAAAGGGCGGTGTCCTGGGCCTCTAGACGATAGGGTCACAAAGCGCGACCAATATCAGAATTGCTAGTCCTGGACGCAAGGTAAATTGCCGTCTCTTTTCTTTCAGTTTAGACGGCGCACAGCGCCCTGGCTACAGTCTCGAATGAAATTGGTGAATCAACGCCGCTGCGCGAGCAGTTGCACCGTGATGCTTGTTCAAAACGTCACGCGCGTTTTCCAAAAGGCGCTCGCGCGCATCCCCGTCGCGTAGAAGCCCGGCGATCGTCATTTCAAGTGAATCGGCATCGCGAACCTGGATCGCCCCTTTCTTCAGCACGAGTGCTTTCGCAAGTGTCGCGAAGTTTTCCATGTGTGGACCAAACACGACTGGTTTACCCGCCATGATCGGCTCCACAGGATTTTGCCCGCCCTGCGCGGTCAGGCTTTTCCCAACGAATACAATGGTGGCAATACCATACCAGCGCTGAAGTTCTCCCGTTGTATCGAGAAGAATACAGTCCGCATCTGATTCGTCCGGCAGCTGCCGGACCACTTCGCTCGCCAGCGCCACGCGTAACGGCAGAGCAGCGAGTTGCGCGCGGATTTCGCGGAGCCGTTCCACATGGCGCGGGGCAATGAACAATCGCAATGACGAGAATTGCTGACGCAAGCGCAGAAAGACTCGGGCCAGAATTTCCTCTTCGCCCCGATGCGTACTGCCGCCGAACAACACGGGACGCTGTCGATTCGCATCGCTCACTCCGGTTGTTCGCGCAGTTTCCTGTGCTTCTGGCCTCTGATCACGCCCATTGGGATCGTATTTGATGCTGCCTACGGCGCGAATCCGATCGCGCGCAACGCCGATCGCGACCCATCGATCAACATCATCAGGCTCCTGCGAGCAAACCAGATCCAACAGTCGAAAAGTGGGCGCCACAAAAAATCGGAACCGGCGAAATCTTCTCTCGGATCTGGGCGACAAGCGCGCGTTCACCAATATCGTGGGAATTCGGCGTTCGTGCGCCAATGCCACAAGATTTGGCCAAACTTCCGCTTCAACCAGCACGATTCGCGTCGGCCTGATCACTGCAAATGCGCGCCGCATGATCGGCCAGTAATCGAGCGGTGTGTACATGACTTCGATCCAAGCCGGAGCGTTCCTATTTGCCAGAGCGAAACCAGTCGTGGTGGTCGTGGTCAGAACGCAGTGCAAACCTGGTTCGAGCGCGCGCAATGAATTGGCTAGTTTTAACGCGACATTTACTTCCCCTACGCTTACCGCGTGCAACCATGTCGATTTTTGTTTCGACAGGCGATCGCATACTTCGCAATCGTAAATTCCCAGACGCTGTCCGAACTTTTCCCCGTAACCGCCTCGACGAATCATTTTCACCAAATAGCTCGGCAAAAAGAACAACAGCCCGATTGGCCAAAACAAATTGTAGATGAAACGAATCATCAAATTGCGGATTGCGAATTACGGATTGCGGATTGATTCCAAAAACAAAACTTCCGTTGCGCCGTACTTCTTCTGGCGAACGAGATGCCACATTTTTATTTCGGGAAAAGCTTCAGCCGGCCATTTCTCCAAAACGAAAATTCCATCTGCGTCCATTAACCGAGGCAACTCTTCGTTTGCGAGCAGTTTTTTGGTGAAGCGCTCACCATCTTCCGTTTTTTCGTAGGGCGGATCGGCAAAGACAATATCAAACAGTTCTGAGCCGGAAGCATGCCGGAGGAAGTCGAAGACATCCTGCCGCCGAATTCGGCCCTTCAACTTTGTTTTGGCGAGATTGCGCTCGATGATCTCCGCCGTTTGCCGATCGCTCTCGACAAAAACAACAGCAGCCGCCCCGCGGCTGAGCGCCTCAATTCCAAGGGCGCCGCTTCCCGCAAACAGGTCGAGGACCCGCGCTCCAATAACTGCATCGCCTAAACTGGAAAAGATAGCAGCTTTGACACGGTCCATCGTCGGTCGCACACCGCGCTTCGGAACTTCCAGGCCAATCCCGCCGGCGCTGCCGGCGATCACTCTCATGGCGAAGAGGCCGGCGTTGGCGTTACAGTCGCATCAGGCAGCGCTTCCTGCGGCGAAGCAGAAGTCGACGGCGCGGCGGGCACTGCTTCTTCGATCTGTTTCTTTTTCTTCTTTGCTCGCTCCTTTTTTCCGCCGCCGAAGAAACTGTTGATCATATTGCTAAGATCACGGCCGACCAGTCTGTCCATTAGATTTGTGCTGGGGCGATCGATAGTGCCGCCCACCTGAAAATCAATCGCAGAATAGCCCGGCTCGTTGATCGGTTTAAAATTCTGGCGGATCGCTTTGAAAAGCTGACTACGAATCTTGTCGTTGATCGCCAGCTGAGAATCGAGTTTTAGCCTGCCGTTAAACATAACTGTTCCCGACGCTGTGAGACGAATATTCGGGGAACGTAAAATCAGTTCATCGATTGTGACCAGGCTTGGATTCACATGATATCTCGCCTCTGCCTGTTCGAGCTGAAGCTCTCTTAGTTCTTCGATCTGAAGAACTTCCCCCAGTAATACCAACAAGCTATATTGTTGGACTCGCCCCTCGTGCACGGAAATTTCTCCCTTTCCCACAAACGCCTCTGGATCGGCCGTTTTGCCGGAAGCTTGGAAACTTCCCTCCAACTTACCCTGCACGACTCCTTTGGGGCCGCCCGCATTTGCGATAATCTGATCGGCCAGCACATTGCGAAACTTTACGCTCGTCGTAAACGGAGAATCCTCCGCTTCCGGTTGCATCGCAAAATAGCCGTTGATCTCACCGTTACCGGCGCGCGCGGAAATCTTGGAAAGCTCCAGCACATCCGGCTCGTAGCGCAGTGGAGAGCGCAGTTGCTCCAGAAAAAAACGGTTCTGCAGGGAAATTTTGGCCACCTTCGTATCGCCGTGAAGCGCCAAGGCGCTGCGAATGCTGGTGCGAAAATCTACGCCATTAAAACTCGCAAGGAGCTTGCCTGCGTGATCAAGAAAAGTAAAATTCCCGTTCTTAATACTGACGCGCCGAACCTCGGGAGGCATCGCCAGTCTGGGTTCCTGTTTGGGAGGTTGCTCGTTGACTGTTGCCTGAACCGGAGAAGGAAGATTCGCCGGAGTATTGGCAATAATAGGAGCGGTCCGTGTTTGAGGGGTTTGAACGGATTCGCTTTCTGCTTCGGGCTGGGACACAGTTGCAGCCGCTGTCTTTGTTCCTCGTGACTTCGGTAATTTCCATTTTCCTTCCGCGTCTTGCGGCCAAACTACGTTTGGATTGATGAGCGAGACCTCTTTGATCACCAGGCGCCGGGAAAAAAGGGAGAGGAATCGAACCCGCAGGCGAAATGTCTTTGCTTCGAGGAAATGTTTCGGACTACCTGGCGAAGTTTGCCCAATTGTGATACCGCTTAGCTCCAGCCCTCCCCAGGGCGTTACACTCATGCTACGGATTCCGAGCGTGGTACCGAGGCGCCGGCTCAATTCCTGTTGAATCTTCGCGTGCGTACCTTGGGATTGCACATACAGATTCACGCCGGTCAAGAGAATCGCGCCGAGTCCAATCAGCGCCCCTAGAGCGATCAATGAAACCAGGCGTAATCTTTTCACCGTGAGACGTTACGCAGTCCGACTTTGAAGAAAAGGTGAAAGCCCTCTGCTACTTTTCCTTGTGACCGATACGATTGTCATTCTCAATCCAACCGCGGGAAGCCCGGAACATATTCGGAGCTGGCAGGAACGCATCGAATCACTCGCTGGTGAGTGCACCGTCCGTATTACTGCACATTCCGGCGAAGCGAAGGCGCTGGCCAGGCGCGCAGTCGAAGCGGGATTTACCCGGATCGTCGCGGCAGGCGGCGACGGAACAGTTAGCCAGGTGGCAAACGGACTAGCTGGCAGCAATGCCACATTAGGCGTGCTCCCAATGGGAAGCGTGAATGTTTTCGCGATGGAGCTTGGCTTGCCATTGCACAATCTCCAGCGCTGCTGGGATATCATCGAAGGCACAACCGTCCGCCTGGTCGATCTGCCGAGTGCAAATGGGAAATATTTTGTCCAGCTTGGCGGCGTGGGGCTGGACGCACAGGTGGTCAAAGAGACCAGCCTCGCTTTCAAGCGCAGTTTCGGGCCGCTGAGCTATCTCATATCCGCAACCCACATCGCGGCACGACAACCGCCGAAGCTCTTCATCGAGTCGGAGCATACTGCTGTGGAAGAAGGATCGTTCGTTCTCATTGGCAACGGACGCCTTTACGGAGGGCCCTTCCCGTTTTTTAAACACGCTATCGTCGACGATGGTTTGTTTGATGTCGTGGTCTTCAAACGGCTCGGCTATCTCGAAATCGTCAAGTATCTCCAGGACGTTGTATTCAGCTCCGACATTAAGGTTCCGGAAATCGAATATTTTCAGACGCGGCAATTGCGCATAACGAGCGAACAGGACGTTCCCCTTGAGCTCGATGGCGAACTCGCGGGCAATTGCCCGGTTGATTTCCGAATTCGGAAGAGAGCGCTTCGCGTTCTGGCGCCTAAGCCCTGAGCGCTATCATTTGCACGATGGCTCGTAGTGATCATTGGACTCACAAAAAAGCTGCTGCTTCAATTAACCCGGCACAGGTCGAAACTGCCCTGATTCATCTTAGGGAACATTGGCCGGAAACCGCCCAGCCTCTTATCGATGTCGTCGAACAATTTCCGTTGGGCGAGGCTGCGCTGATTCATCTTCTTGCTGTCTCCAGTATTTGCGCGGCGCGCCTCACACACGACCCGGACAGCCTTCTGTGGCTTTGCCAGCCGCAAGTCTGCGGTGCCCCTCGCGGCTATGCGGAGATGCTGGGCTACTTGCAGAGGTCGGCTGGCAACTCGATCGCAGACCAGGGTTTTTCTGCCCTTCGTTTTTGGAAGGGCCGTGAGATGACGCGCATCGCCGTACGGGAGCTTGCTAACGTGGCGTCGCTAGAGGAAACCACCGGTGAGCTGTCGCAGGTGGCGGAAATTTGTATCCGCAATGTGTTCGAACATTGGAACACTGAATTGCGGCAACAATATGGTTCGCCCAACGCGGAATTCGCCATTCTTGCATTAGGCAAGCTTGGCGGCGGCGAGCTAAATCACAGCTCAGACGTCGATCTTCTCTTTCTCTACAGTGAGGAAGGCCAGCTCACAACACACATTTCCTATCACGAATTCTTTAACCGGCTGGGAAAAAGAATGCTCGAAACTTTTTCAACTCAGCATCCGGCTGGCTCGCTCTTTCGCGTCGATCTGCGTCTGCGACCGGAAGGCTCGGCGGGGCCATTGGCCCGCTCGCTCGAGAGCATGGAAAATTATTATGCCGGGTTCGGCGAAACCTGGGAACGCCTTGCGCTGATCAAGGCGCGCGGAATCGGCGGCAGCAGCGAGCTGGCTTACGAATTTCTGCGGCAACATCAGCCTTTCATTTACCCCAAAAGCGCATCGTCCGACTTGCTGGACGAAATCGCCAGTATCAAGCGGCGCATCGAGCGCGACATCGTCGGCGCGGATAAGCTGGAACGCGACGTGAAGCTTGGACGCGGAGGGATTCGCGAGATCGAATTCATCGTGCAGACTTTGCAGCTTATCCACGGAGCGCGTCATCCGTTCCTGCAGGAACCGGGTATGCTCAAAGCTCTGCGAGGGCTTCGTCAATTAGATCTTCTTCCGCGCGAGGAAGTGCTGACCTGCGATAATACTTATCGATTTCTCCGCCGCGTGGAGCATCGTCTGCAGATAGAGGCCGAACAGCAAACGCATATCGTTCCTCGAGAGGCGGAAGCCTTGCGACGCCTCGCACTCAGCCTCCGTTTTCGGTCTAGTGAAGATTTCACTGCGGCGCTGCAGGAAAAGATGCGCGCAGTGCGTCCGATTTTTCAACGGATTGTTTCGGGAACCTCCACGGGGCCGCCCAGATCGCCCGAGGCAAACGATCTGGAAATTTTCAGCGATCAGAAACGGGCGACGAAGGCGCTTTCTGCTCTCGTACAGGGGGCTGCCGGTTTCCATATCGCGCCGCGCACACGCCAGGTCTTTCGCAAGCTGCGTCCAGACTTGCTAGGATGGCTCGCAAAGACTGCAGATCCGGATGCGACCCTGAATCAATTCGTTCGCCTCGTGGAAGGTTATGGTTTGCGCAGCCTGTTCTTTGAGCTCCTGGTCGCAAATCCTCGATTGCTGGAGCTGGTTATTAAGACCTTCGATGCCAGCCGCTTCGCCAGCGAGCTTTTGATTCGCCGTCCGCAGCTTTTAGAGGACATCACTCGAGACCCAACATTTGGTGAACCGCGGTCGGTGGCAGAAAATTTAAAGCGGCTCGATTCGTTAGGCGCGGACGCAAACAATCTTAACCCGGTACGCGCCTACCGGCAGAGGCAGCTGTTGCGCATCATCCTGCGCGACGTGCTGGGACTTATCCAACCAGCGGCGACTTTTGCCGAGCTTTCCGATGTCGCGGAAGCGTGCCTGGTTTTTGTCGCGAAGCTTCTCGCAAACGAGAACCTCACCGTCATCGCGCTCGGAAAATTTGGAGGGCGCGAGATCAGCTACGGCGCGGACCTGGACGTCTTGTTTGTGGGCGACGACGTTCGCGCGGCCCAGAATCTCATGATCGCCATGGCGCAGCCGACCGCAGAGGGAAACATCTGGGCGCTGGATGCAAGGCTGCGTCCTGAAGGCGAAAAAGGTCCGGTTGTCTGCTCTCTTGAAACCTACGAGTCGTACTACGCAGGCCGAGCCCAGCCTTGGGAATTGCAGGCGTTGATCCGCGCCCGCGGCGTCAGCGGGTCGTTGCAAAGCGAATTCATGGAGATTGCAAAACGCGCATGGAGTCGTGCATGCCAGGATGCCGATGTTTTCATTAAAATCGACGACATGCTTGAGCGTATTCGGCGTGAGCGCGGAAGCGGATCGGATTTTCTCGATTTGAAGACCGGAAGCGGCGGCATCATAGAAGCGGAGTTTCTCGTTCAAGCATTGCAGATTCGCGAAAATATCTGGGAACAAAACTGGGAGCGCGCCGTCGATGGATTGCACGAGCAGAGACATCTGGACAGTGCGGAGGTTGCGAAGCTGAAAAGGTCTTACGCGTTGCTGCGCCGCTGCGAACTTGTGCTGCGCCGGTATGACAACAGAGGCGGTTCAACGCTTCCGAGCGATCCAGACGAACAACGAAAGTTTGGCATGCGTCTTGGCTACCATGAATTCGACGCTTTCGGTCGCGATTATCTCGAGGCGCGCGACGCGATTCACGCACTCTACCAGGGGCACATTACACCGGCTTAACCGCGGTAACGATTAACGTTCGCCCAAGCAGCAGGTCCCGCGAATTCATCGCTCGAACGGCCCCAGCATTGCGCTCGTCCAGCGTGCCGTAGGTGCTCTTATCACGATGATAAACGATCAGTTTGTGGCACGCACAGGAACGATTAGGAACGGAAATGCCAGAAGCGAGCGGCGTTGATACTTATCCACTGTCACTTTCAAATCCTGGAAACCAGCACTGAGAAGCGCGTGCGATAGATAGAACCAACTGACTGGATTGATGTGGCCACGCGTGGAGTGAATGTCGGATTCGTCCGGTGCCAAAGGGCCAAATAAATTATAAAAGCCAGACGACAGATACCGCAGACGGGACCGCAGATTCAAAATATTCGGGGTTGAGAACACTGCGACGCCCCCCGGTTGTAGAACACGGAAAATTTCGCGGATGGTCTCCCTATAGTTTTCCAAATGCTCGATTGTTTCGATGCATGTAACTAGCGCGAACCGATTATCACTGTACGGGAGCGGTTGGTGATTCAGATCGACCGTGTCGATCCTGGTACCGGGAACGGAGACCAATTTGTCCGTGTAATCGCAGCCAAAAGAACGAAACGGACAACGCGCTCCAACCAGTCGCAACAATTCCCCGGTCCCGCTGCCGACATCGAGGTGGTCTCCGCCGGACGGCATGGCAGGCGCTGTCGCGATCGCGCGAAGGACGCTTTGATGAATCCTAGAAGTGCTTAGCTCGGAAATCTCGCGCCGCCGCTTTTTCCCAAAGATTTTTCGGTAGAGATTCTTGGAGAACCTTCGAGTGCGCACAGCGAATTCTGAACCGTGTCCGAGCGCGTTAAGACCGGCAATCGCGACCGATCAGCCCGGAATGCCTTTGAGCATCTCAGCATTGGTCGGGAATTTTTTCACAAACATCAACAGTCGCTGAATCGCTTCCTCTGGTTTGTGTCCAGCCAGGCCGCGCCGGATGAGATTGATTTTCTCCAGTTCCCACGGTTGCAACAGCAACTCTTCCCGCCGTGTGCCAGATAGAAAAATGTCCACTGCAGGATAGATCCGCTGGTCGCTGATTTTCCGGTCGAGCACCATTTCCATGTTTCCGGTGCCCTTGAATTCTTGAAAAATCAGTTCGTCCATGCGGCTGCCGGTTTCGATCAGTGCTGTAGCAACAATTGTGAGAGAACCGGCTTCCTCGGTATTACGCGCGGCTGCGAAGATTTTGCGCGGAGTCTCCATGGCGCGCGCATCGATACCGCCGCTCATCGTGCGACCTCCACCGCCCATTGCATTATTGAATGCGCGAGCCGTGCGCGTGATGGAGTCGAGAAGAATAAACACGTGTTTTCCTGCTTCGACGAGCCGTTTCGCGCGCTCGATCGCCAATTGCGAGATGCGTGTATGACTTTTGATGTCGGCATCATTCGAGCTGGCCATCAGCTCCGAAGTTGGATGCGAACGACGAAAATCGGTCACTTCTTCCGGACGCTCATCGACAAGCAGGATGATCAGAATGACCTCCGGATGATTTTTTGCCACTGCGTCGGCGATGTGATGCAGCAGTGTTGTCTTGCCGGTGCGCGGCGGCGCGACAATCAAACCGCGCTGCCCCATTCCTAACGGCGTCATTAAATCCATGATGCGCGTCGTGAAACGATCCGGCACTGTTTCGAGCTTGATCCGCTTGTTCGGATTGATCGTGGTCAACTCCTCAAATGGCGTGAGACCCTGATATTTCGAAGGCTCTTCACCATTGATCTTCAACAGCTTGACCAATTGCGGGCCGCGGCTGCCGCGCCGGGTTTCACCGTAAATCCACATGCCGTCACGCAAGGCAAAACGGCGAACAATTTCGGGGGTTACAAAAATATCCTGCGGCGTTTGCACGAAATTGCGCTTCGCATCGCGCAAAAATCCGAAACCCTTGCCGGAGATTTCAATGATACCTTCGCCGAATTCCGGTTCGGCCTGAACTTGTTCGCCACCTTCGGCAGCAGGCTCTCCTCCCTCGCGTCCGACTGAGGCCGGTCGGTCGAGAGTCTCAACATCAGTAACCGCGCTGCCAGGATTGGCATTAACTGACGAAGAATTTGGCGACTCTGCAGAATTATCGCGTCCGAATCGTTCGTCCCGGCCCCGGTAACGCTTTCGCGGGAAACGGCGGCGCGGGCGATGATGACGTTGTTCCGGCGAGGCAGACTCAGTCGGCACAGGTTGGGATTCGTTTTCTTCGTTCATAAGCTAAAATCTTCGCGGCGCAGCACCGCCTTAACACGTCTCCTGGAAGCAATACGTTCAGGCCGGCAATCTGGCCAGCAATTCGTCGGGAATTTCTAGATTTGAATAGACGTTTTGCACGTCGTCGTCGTCTTCGAGCGCATCACATAAACGGAGCACCTGACGCGCCGCGGTTTCGTCGGACACCGCAACAGTTGTATCGGGGATGAATGTAAACTTTTGCCCATCGGTGGTTACGCCCGCATTTTTGAGCGCTTCAGCTACGGCGTATAGCTGATCGTGGGAAGTAAGAACAACATACTGATCGTCGTCGTTTGTCAACTCTTCTGCGCCAGCTTCCAACGCAATCTCCAGTAATCGATCCTCGTCGATGCTCGAGCGCGGGACGGTGATTTGCCCTTTCCTGTGGAACATGTACGAAACGCTTCCGGTGGAGGCGAGATTGCCATTGTGCTGACTGAAAATGCTTCGAATCTCCGCCCCGGTGCGGTTCTTATTATCGGTTGCCGTTTCGACAATGATTGCCACGCCTCCCGGCGCGTAACCTTCGTATACGATCTCGTCGAATTGTTGCCCATCCTTGTCCTCGCCGGTGCCGCGTTTGATCGCGCGCTCGATGTTATCGTTCGGCATACTTTGCGTGCGCGCAGCCTGGATCGCGCTGCGCAGACGCGGGTTGCCGTTCGGGTCACCGCCACCGCGCTTTGCTGCGATGGTAATCTCCTTTGATAATTTGCTGAAGATCTTGCCGCGTTTCGCGTCGATCGCACCTTTAAACCGCTTGACCTTCGACCACTTACTATGTCCCGCCATAGATGGGGATTGTTATGCAACTGCTGATTGATCTTGCGAATTTCCGAACAACACCTCGCCCGAGAGAATTACTGGCAAGGAGGGAAACTAACGCGCCATATTCAATCGCAACCGGAACCGTTTGTCAATCCCGTTGCGAGGCTTTGTCGCCTTGCGAAACAGTGCCGTCTTGTCGAGCCCCGTGAGCTAAGATGATTTCAGCAGAATGCGCGGATTCATTTCCGCAATCACGCTCAGCAATGAATCGTGGCGAAAAAAAGGGCGGGATAGATTTCGCCTATCCCGCCCAAAACAGACAAGCTTACGGTATTCGCAACGCCCAGACGCTGCGTCCGTGCGTCGCCGCGTAGAGTACGTGCGAACCGTTGACCATGGTCAGTCCTGCAACCTCCACTGCCGGCAGCCCCGTGCCAGCGACTGTCCAAGTCGACGAGCCGCTTGCCAGTCTGAAGACGCCAAAGTCGGTGCCCGCGAACAAATCTCCCCTTACGGAGCGAACCAGAGCTGTTACGGGAAGGTCACCCATCGGGCCAGTGCCACCATCGAGGTTTACCCAGGTTGCGTTATGGGCTACCGGATTGTACGTCACTGAGAACACGTGCCCCGGTGTGCTGGGAGTAAGCGAACTATAGCCTGAATACGAGATCCACGCATGATTCGGGTTGGACTGATCGATGTAGATCGAGCTGACGAACCGACCAGGAGCGGCCGTTGCACTAGGCAACGTATCCAGCCGGGTAAAAGTCACGCTGCCCGCTGCGGCATCGGCGTTACTTGATATAAAGACGCGACCCGTGGTGGTTGCGACCCATAGCGTTCCAGCATTAGCCCTCGTTCGCGCGAACGCGGCGACGTTGCCGCCCGCGAGAGACGTTCCACGATAGTCAGCGGCAGACGCGGTTAGATTCGTCGCTCCACTTGGTCCGATGCGCACGAAGTCACCGCAGGCTGGATTGGCACCCGACGTCGTGAATTCGGGGCAGTGCGCTTCGAGAAACGCCTGATTACCGGCCCAATCCTGAGTCCGCCAGACACTCAACGAGCCTTGGAAGATTGTCCCCGCGCTGAGAGGATCGGCGATGATGGGCGAGTAGAACTGCGCTGCCTCCCCGCTAGCGACAATTGGGCCGCTGGCGATGACCCACTTTGTCGGGTCGCCGTTCTGGAAGTTCACATCGTGGAAGTTGGAGGTGAACGAGTTAAACCGCAGCGAGGGATTGGAAACGTTGAAGCCCGACTGACCGCCATCGCCGTAGATCTCCTGGTTCCATGTCGTCGAACCAGTATATAACAGGGTGCCGTTGTCCTGCGTTCCTCCCTGCACACTGTGCAGTGGATCGAGTGCGTTGTAGGAGACGCTTTGAAACTGCAGCGTCGATAGTCCCGCGTTCAAGTTGTAGAGGAAGCTCGGGACCGCGGACAGCAACTGCTGGCATGTTGCCAGGTCCGTCGTGTTCAGGCCACGACCCGAACACTGAGATGAGATGTCCGAAAACACCCCGCTGGAGCGAACAAGCCCACCGTCCGAACCGAAAATGGCGGCGTCCGTGCCAGGGGCTTCTACAATCGCGTGACTGTCTGGATGCATACCGTTCGGCGCGTATGGCGTCGGGTCGCAGCAGGTACCGGGAGGCGCCGGGTTCGTCGTGGCATCCCAAGTCATGTCAGTAAAGTGGAGGCCGGCGTCGCTCGAACGCAGGAAGGCGCGACCATTGTTCCTGAAGCCGTAGAAGCTGTAGTTATAGGCACCGCCGAGGTATACGACATCGGGTTTTCCCGGAGGTGAATAAACGACATTGTCGTACCAGCATTGGGCGCCAATCTGCGGGTCGCCGCAGTAGTTTAGCGTTTGATTCGGCGCGCTCGACGCGTCCTGCAATGCTGTCAGATCGGTGAAACTCGCGTCTGTCGCAGTCACTGCATCGTCCGTGCGATACAGCCGCGCCCGATTCGCCGTGGTCTGGCTGGAATTTCCAACGCCCACGTACATTCGCGTAAATCCACCCGAAATCGGTGTGACAGCGAACGACGCCCGATCGGTATTTAGCGCTGCGTTGCGGGCGTTTTTGATCTGCGCCCAGTTAGCCCCGCTATCGGTGGAACGCCAGACGCCGCCTTTGGTGTTGAGCGGGAGCGCGTTGTTCTGAGGGTACGGAGCGGCATAAACTATGTTCGATGATCCCGGGTCGAGCGCGGTCTCGTGAACGCCGCGTGAAGAGCCGAAGCTTGCTTGGATGATTCCGGCATCATCGACGAGGTCTGGATTGAGACAAACATCTTGATAATTTAAGAGCGTAAAGTTTGCTCCGCCGTCGGTGGACTTCCACAGTCCGTACGGTGGAAGGCCGGGAGCAAGTGTGGCAGTGCCCCCAGTTACTGAGCTGATGCCGCGGACGCCCCGGTCGGATGAAACGTAGAGAGTATTCGAGTTACCCGGATCGACAATGATTGAGGAGATGGAACGGCCATCGAAAGCTGGCCCGCTGTAAGCCGGTGCTGTACGAAAACCTCCCCTCCCAAAAATAGCAGTGCAATCAACTCCGCTCCCCTGCGGAACACTGGTATTTGCAGCAAGATGCGTCCACGTGTTGCCGCCGTCAGTGGACTTATAGATTCCGAAGCCGGCCTCCGAATCACCCGACGAATTTGGCTCGCCCGTTCCGGCGTACAGCGTGGTGTGAGCAGCATCGTAGGTCAGAGTTCCAATCGCATTCGTCGCGAAGCTGCCCGAGATGAATGTCCAGCTTGGTCCGCTAGTGGAAAGCGCATTATCAGTGCGCCATACGCCGCCGCCTGCCGCTGCGGCCCACACCCGGCAGGTGGTATTATTACAGTTCGGATCGATCGCGAGCGCCGTTATTCGACCGGAGTCTATGTAAGGCGCTCCGCTGAAGGTTAGGACATCAGGGAAATTTGTTGTGCTGGGCCCAATTAAGTTCCAGCCCCCGATACTCGCAGTCGCGCGCGCTCGGACCCTCTGGAAGGCCGTTCGCGCGCTTACTGTTGCGGCAAAAGGCACGTACGCTGCAGGGTAAGCGCGATTCGCGTAAGCTTGTTCAGCCGCCGCCGTTGGCCCGCCCTCTCTTTCAGCGCCAGGTAACGCCAGTTTGTTTCGAAAGAATTGAGCGCGATTTTGGCTGAATTTATTGATCGCGTCTTTGTTATCTGATTTCACCCATTGTGGGCCGGACGGTTTCACCGCGACGAACGCCATTGCGGCCGCTGCGGACATTAAGGTTACGACACTTGCCATGCGCGAGTGCGATATGAGACGATTGCGACTAAACGAACGATGAGTTTTCATATGTGTGGAGATGGCTGATTCCAAGCCGGAAGAGAGGAGAGAGCTTGGGACGACCAAGATTGCCAGGATAACAACGAAAACGTCAATCCTTTTAACCTTATATTTTTGTAATGTTGTAGTTGTGAGCCGGGCGACGAACTCGCCAGAATCTCTCCACGGATCGAAAGGACGTAAAAGAAAACGGCACACTCAGGCGCGCCTGCTACCGACAAGAACCGAAATGATGGGTTGTCAGCTGTTTTAAGCAGCTATCACGACGGCGCGCTTCCGGGCCGTTGCGTCGAGGATCCGCTTTCGCAAACGCAATGATTTCGGCGTCGCTTCCACGTATTCGTCGACATCGATGTACTCAATCGCACGCTCCAGGCTCATGCGAAGGGGCGCTTCGAGTTGGATGCCTTTCCCTTCACCTTGCGAACGCATGTTGGTGAGATGTTTTGCTTTACAGGGATTGACTGGCAAATCTTCCGGGCGCGCATTTTCGCCGACGATCATCCCTTCGTAAACGTCCTCCTGTGGTCCGATGAAAAGCCGGCCGCGTTCCTGAATGTTGTTGAGAGCGTAAGCCGTGCTGACCCCCGATTCCATCGACACCATCACACCACGACCGCGTCCTCCGATTTCGCCCTTAAATGGCGCGTATTCGCGAAAAAGATGGCTCATCAATCCTTCGCCACGTGTCAGGTTGACGAGATCGGTTTCAAAGCCAATCAGGCCCCGAGTCGGAGTAATTGCCTCGATCGACACGCGTGTTGCGTGATGATCCATGCCGACAACCTCACCTTTGCGATTGGCAATCAATTGCAAAATGTCACCGAGATTTTCGTCCGGTAGATCGACATAAAGATTTTCCAGGGGCTCGAGCAGAGCGCCATTCTCTGCCCGATGGAAAATCACCTCGGGACGCGAGACCATCACTTCATAGCCTTCGCGTCGCATTTGCTCGATCAGGATCGCGATCTGCATTTCGCCGCGCGCGTTGATCTCAAATGCCCCTGCGGTTTCCGTGTCGTTGACCTGGAGTGAGACGTTGGCGCGAGTCTCGCGAATAAGGCGCTCGCGAATATTCCGCGCCGTCACAAATTTTCCTTCGCGCCCGGCAAACGGCGAATCGTTGACCAGAATGTGCATGCGAATCGTTGGCGGATCGATATCGACAAATTGTAGCGGCGTCCGTTCTTCGCGGTCTGAGAGGGTTTCGCCAATATAAACTTCCTCGAAGCCGGCCAGTCCAACGATGTCGCCGGCGGTCGCGTGTTTAATTTCCACCTGCTCCAATCCCGAATAGGTAAAAAGCGCGGTGACTGTAGCCCGCTCATGGCGCCCATCGCGGTGAATGCAGACAATGGAGTCGCCGACTGCAACGCGACCGCTGACGATGCGCCCGAGTGCGATTCTTCCCAGGTAATCGCTGTAATCCAGATTCGAGACGAGCATTTGAAAGAATGGTTCGCTCGAAATCTTTGGCGGCGGCACGTGTTGCACAATCGCCTGAAAAAGCGGTGTCATGTCTTCGTTGTTTTCGTGCAATTCGCGCACGGCAAAACCGTCCTTGGCGCTGGCGTAAATGATTGGAAAATCAAGTTGCTCGTCGGTCGCCTTCAATTCGACGAAGAGATCGAAAATCTCGTCCAGCACTTTGTGCGGACGCGCGTTTTCTCTGTCGATCTTATTAATGACAACAACCGCCTTCAATTTGTTCTCCAGCGCCTTGCGTAAAACAAAACGTGTCTGTGCCTGCGGCCCATCGTGCGCATCGACCACGAGCAGCACGCCGTCCACCATTTTCATGATCCGCTCGACTTCGCCGCCAAAATCGGCGTGACCGGGTGTATCGACGATGTTGATCCGGTAACCGCTCCACTGAAAAGCTGCATTCTTCGCTCGAATCGTGATTCCTTTTTCGCGCTCGAGATCCATCGAATCCATCATGCGCTCCTCAATCTTTTGATTGGAACGAAACGTGCCCGATTGGCGCAACAGCTGATCGACCAGGGTCGTCTTGCCATGGTCGACGTGCGCAATGATGGCGATATTACGAATTTTATCCATTGGGGAAAATCTCTCCCGCGCGGGAGAGCCGCCAACTCTACAAGAGACTGCAGTCGAGTCAAACTCCGGCGCCAATCAGACGCACAGGTTTTTCCATCAAATCATAGCCAGCTCTGCGATTGCGAGACCAAAGCAGCTGATCTCCGATTTCATCGAAAGATGAAGTAAGAACCAGCATTCTTCGTTCTGACTTCAGTCTATTCCGTTTCTAAACGCTGAATTTTTCCTTCTAAATTCCTCCTCCAATCTTCATTCTTCCGCTTATGAAAATTCTTCTCGCTGGTATTCTCGGTGGAATCGTCATGTTCATCTGGACCTCAATCGCGCACATGGCATTACCTCTGGGCGAAGCTGGGATTAGTGAAATTCCCAATGAGCAAGCTGTCCTCGCCGCCATGCAATCGAACATCGCAGAAAAGTCGGGCCTTTACTTTTTTCCGAGCCCTGGTATCGGGCCGAACGCGACCCGGCAGGAAAAGGGGGAAGCGATGAAACAAGCGGCAGCAAAGATGGCTAGTGGTCCGTCGGGTCTCCTCATTTACAATTACGCGCGGCCGTTCGCATTCGCAAAAGCGTTGACCATCGAATTCGCCACCGAACTCCTCGAAGCTATTCTGGTCGTGCTCCTGCTCGCTCAAACGCGAATCGCGAGCTTCGCCGGCAGAGTCGGCTTCGTTCTGGTTGCCGGGATCCTGGTCGCCATCGCGACCAACATTTCCTATTGGAACTGGTACGGCTTCCCGTGTGTTTATACTGCCAGTTACATGCTTACCCAGATCGTCGGCTTTCTCTGTGTCGGCATTGTCGCGGCGTTCATGCTGCGAAAGCGTGCTGTCGTCGCATGAAACTGATCACCGATCACGAATTACTGATCACTATGCCGGCCAAGCTCTCGCACTGTCAGTGCCCGACGTCCGCTTGAGCTTCCATACGTCGCCTCCGCTCTGTCGTCACTTCTTTTGAAGCGCCGTTCTTTCGACGTGTTGGCAGGAATCCATGTCCCACCGGCTGCATTTACTTTCAGGAAATTTGCGATCTCTTTTTCAGATAGGTCCGTACCGTTGATATGAGAATAGCTTTCTGAAACACTCCGGTCGTTGGCAAAAATCACCAAGTAAAGATATCGATCCTTATGGTAGAGGACGCTGACAGTTTCGTCATCCCGCAACTGTCGCTGGACCAGGTTGCCGTATCGATTTTCGATTCTGTCCGAGCCGTCGCCCAGGTTCGCCCAGATCGAGCTCAGGGCGGTGACAACAGTCAACGTAGCGACCAGAAATTGTTTCATATCCCCAGTCGAATCCCGCTTACTTCCTATCCAAATACTTCATCTGCTTCGTTCCATCTTGGCTGCGGTCATCCGGCTTTTCTTCAATCAGTTCCTCGGCCGGAACAGTGTGAAACGAAACAACAATCCAATCAGCGTCAGCGCCGACCACGGGGCGGTGCCAGACATTCTGCGGAATTGAAATCCAGCGCTGTTCCAGCGGCGCGTCCGGATTGCTAACCAACACATTCGATTGCCACAGGCTCGGCTCTCCGGTCTGCATATTGCCGCTTCCTTCGAACGTCATCATCCGCTGGTGACTATTCGGATGGCGTTCCGCGCCTGTGTCAGCGCCCGCGCGCAAAACAAATACCCAGGCAGATCGAATCTCAGTCGGTAACGCGCGACCGAAAACCGTTAATGGAATCGGTTCCCAGGTCATTAACGCCTCTTTCTTCCGAGCCAGCTCCGCGCGAACCCGTTCGATAATCGGGAGAATTTGTTGGCGGACAGTCTCAGACCGTAAGATGGCGTCGATCGATTCAAGCTGGGCGTGTTCTTGCTGTGTCATTCCGCAAATATTCACTATCAATTTCATTTCCCAATTCTTAATTGAAACTCGCTCGCTCGCCGCTACCCGTCGCGGCTTTACCTTCTATGTCGCTGACCCCGTCAGCTCCATTGAAACTCGCTCGCTCCCCATCTCGCTCGCTGTTACCCTCACAGCTAATGCCAGTCCGGCTCGGACCCTTCTATTCGCTTTTCCCAGGCGCTCTATTCTTGCTCCATCCATCTAAATTTCCAGTGAAAGAGACTTCTTAATTCTTCTTTCCCCCTGCTTAATTCCCCGATGCCGAAGAAGAGCAAAAGTCGCAAGCGAACCGTACGAATCGAGGTTCGCAAGTCCGGTGTGCACGGGCACGGTGTTTACGCCGTGCAGTCTATTCCCAAAGCCACCCGCATTATCGAATACACTGGGCAACGCGTCTCCTGGGAAGCCGCTCCCAACGACGAGAACGATCCACACACATTCAACTTTGGCCTCGACAACGGCGAGGTGATCAATCCGGAGATTGGCGGCAACGACGCGCGCTGGATCAACCATAGCTGCGATCCAAACTGCGAAGCCGTCGAAGAAGACGACCGCATCTTCATCGATGCGCTGCGCGATATCCAAGCCGGCGAGGAACTCTTTTACGATTACGCGCTGGAAATCGACGAACCGATCACGGAAGAATCAAAAAAGAGATTCGCTTGCTACTGTCACAGCCCATATTGCCGCGGCACAATGCTCGACGTTTCTTAATTGAAATCGCTCGCCTGCCAGTTTGCTCGCTGGTTCCTGGTCACTTTATCCTGATCGCTCGCTCCATTCCTCCTTCCGCTCCCTGATTTTCCCGGAATAGGCAGATCCTATCGCTGCTAGACGCATAAAGTATTTCAATCGGCCTCCAGAGTGTGGCCAGTTGATTGCATGAACGGCTCAGGTTTAGGGATGGGAACGACCAAGGGGAATGACCGATCCTGGAACGTAATGGCCTGACTCGCGCGGCTAAGATGCCGATAGGACAGCGCATTGCGCGATTCCTTGAGACACGATACGTGCACCGGGCGCACCCTCATTATTTGCCCGAGCTCGCAGGGTTTGGATTAATCCTGATCCTCGCG
Organism: Verrucomicrobiota bacterium; assembly: GCA_003221195.1. Lineage (GTDB taxonomy): Bacteria > Verrucomicrobiota > Verrucomicrobiia > Chthoniobacterales > UBA10450 > Udaeobacter. Next base: position 6,425 of record QHQO01000040.1, on the reverse strand, counting down.
GTCTGGCCAATGTTATCGATGGTCGCGGCGGCGCTGGAAAAAATGCGATAAGAACTTCACTCCTTCGCACTGGGAGTGACCGATAAATTCTTCGCTGACAAAGCGGCCGCCGCTTCCCGACGGAATGCTGCGGCGGCTTTGCTCTGAAATCGAAGCGGATTGTAAACGAGATTGAGCTCCCGCTCCGGGATCGGCGGAGCGAAGGGTAAGCTCACGCACCCAGGCGTGGCGTGATGCTTCACCATCATTTGAGGCACAATCGAAACGCCGATCGAGGCCGCGACCATGTTCGCGATCGTGCTGAGCTGGCTGCCAGCCAGCGCGATCTCCGGTCGGAGACGACGTGACTCGAGGAGGTGATTCACCTGTTGCGACAGGCAATGCATCTCGTGAAGCAGTAGAAACCTCTGCGATTTGAGATCGTCGAATTCCACGAGATCCTTTTTTGCCAGGGGATGTTCTTCCGACACGAGCGCCAGCAATGGTTCGGTGCCCAGAGATTCTCGTCGAAGAGTTGAACTCGGCCGGCACGTGGAGGCCAGCGCGACATCCAGTTCGCCAGCTTCAATTCGTCGAGTGATCCCTTCGGTCACATCCTCAACGATCTCCAGCGTCACTTCTGGATAATGCTCCTGGAACGTCACAACCAACTCCGGCAGCACATAGGGCGCAATCGTAGGAATTGCGCCTACGGCCACCCTGCCGGCCACTTCGCCCTTGAGCTCGTCAACGCATCGGCGAGCGTCACCGATCGATGCCAAAATTTGCCGCGCATAATCGATCAAACAACGGCCCGCTTCAGTCAGCACAACGGAACGCGGGAGCCGATCGAATAACGGCTGACCGACCTCTGCTTCGAGCTTGCGAATCTGCTGGCTGAGCGAAGGTTGAGCCACGCGCACCTTGGCGGCCGCGCGCGAGAAGCTTCCCTCCTCCGCCACGGCGACGAAGTAACGCAACTGATGAATTTCCATAGAAAAGTTCTGCCGAGGGGAGACTCACAGTAGCGCCAGCCTTGCTACTTTGAAACTCGTCGCGATCTCATTCGACAATTTAAAGCCAGCTTCTCATCCGAGGAATTTTTGAATAATCTTTGCCCATGCCGAAGAAATCGAAGTCGCCTATTCCAGTAGAGAATATTGATGAGATGATTCGCACAATCCGCGGCGCGCGTGTCATGCTGGATCGCGATCTCGCAAAGATCTACGGGGTTCCGACTAAGGCGTTCAACCAGGCGGTAAAACGCAACCGAGTTCGTTTTCCCAAGGATTTTATGTTTCAGCTCACGCGAGAAGAAGCGAAAGCACTTCAAGCTTCAAGGTCACAAAATGTGACCTCAATCCAGCGCAAGGACCTTTTGAGGTCACAATTTGTGACCTCAAATCAGAGAGGCGGACCCCGTTATCTGCCATACGCTTTCACCGAATACGGTGCGTTGATGGCTGCCAACGTCCTCAATAGCCCACGCGCTGTGCAGATGAGCATTTTTGTTGTTCGCGCCTTTGCAAAAATGCGCGAAATGCTCCTTGGCACCCGAGAGCTTGCAAAAAAACTGGCTGCACTTGAGAAAAAGCTTACCTCCAGACTGGACGTGCACGAAACAGCTATCGTTGAGGTCCTACAGGACCTGATGCAGATCCTCAATCCTCCTCCGCCACCGCCAGAACCAGCACGACGCAGAATTGGTTTCCATCAGCCTTGAATTACGCAATCAGTGAGAGTCGGGCAGCTGTAGCCGGTGGTCGCTGACGCCGGATTCCTACTTATCCGGCAGCAGCACGATTTTCCCAAGCGCGCCCGGCTCCATCACTGCGCGATGCGCCTGCGCTGCTTCGGCCAGCGGAAATTCTTTGCCGATCACCGGACGCAACGCTCCGTTTTCCAAACCGGCCACGAGTGCGGCGTGAATGCTCGCCATCTCTTTCGGCGGGGTGTTCGACAATATCATTCCGCGCAAGTCGACATCGCGTTGCATTGTATCGCGCGGATCGATTTCCACACGACCGCGACTCCCGATGATCGCCACGCGTCCGCTCTTCGCGAGAATGGTGAGATCTTTGCCGAGGTTCACGTTTGCGAGCAATTCCACAATCACGTCAACGCCGCGGCCGCCGGTCGGCTTCATGATCTGTTCGAAATGGTCGGGCGCGCGATGATCGAACATTTCGTGCGCGCCTTGTTCGCGCGCGAGCTTGAGTCCCTCGTCACTCCCCGCGGTACCGAACACGCGCAGACCGCGAGCCCGCGCCAGTTGCACTGCAGCCGTCCCGACACCACCGCTCGCGCCGTGTATCAGCACCGTTTCACCTGGCTGCGCGTCGGCGCGCTGGAATAGCCCGCGATACGCCGTCGCGTACGGCGTGCCCATGGCTGCGCCTTGTGGGAAAGAAACATTTTCTGGCAGCCGATGAACTTGCTCTGTTTTGCACAGCGCAAACTCGGCATAGGTGCCGCTTAGTGATCCCCCAGTATAAACACGGTCGCCCGGCTTAAATTCGTTTACGTCCGCACCAATTTGCTCGATCACGCCCGCGCCGTCGTTGCCTGGTGTGTAAGGCAAAGCCGGCAGTCGCGCATAAGTTCCTGCGCGAATGTAAGTCTCCACCGGGTTAATGCCGATCGCATGCATTCGAACAAGCACCTGACCGGGACCTGGTCGCGGTGTCGGCACCTCTTCCAACCGAAGAACGTTCGGCTCCCCAAATTCATGCACCAGAATCGCCTTCATTGATTTCTCTTACTTGCCTTCTACCGGGATCAAATCTGCCTACGGGGGGATGGACTTACTCGCTCCCGCTCCTTTCAAAACCCAAGCAAAGAAAAGCCGCCAGGAGTTCGCCCCGGCGGCTTCTCAAATCTAACTTTCTTGTTCTTCGGCGCGCCCGGCGGTCGCGCCCTACCGAATCGCCATCTAGCTCATCCCAAGTGCATCGAGCGTCGGCTCGTCGATTGCCGCTGTTTGGGTGAGTCCGTTGTCGGCTTGGTAGGCGCTGAGCGCCTCGCGGGTTAACGGCCCGAGCAATCCATCCACTTCACCCTTGTAATAGCCCATCTGTTGCAACACGCCCTGCACGTCGGCGATCACCTTGTCCGGCGGCTCAGCACTGTGACCGACATAGATCGGTCCGTCGTAGGCATAATATTGAGCCGAAGGACTGTAACCCCATGCCGGGTACCAATAGCCGTTGTTCCAATAGTAGTAACCGCCACCGATCAGCTCCACGCGATTGTAATGCGAGTGATACCAGCCCTGATCGTGCCATTCCGGATGATACGAGCGAAATACTTCGTATTGCGGACCCTGCCAGCGTTCGGCGCCTTGAATCCGATAATTCTGGTTGTAGGTAACCGCCGGAACCTGTTGCGGCTTCGGCTGCGCACGGAAGTTCGCGTGTTGCGATTTGATCTGTTGCACTTGCTCCGGAGCCGGCTTCTTCGCCTTGGCTCCGGTATTAGCCTGCGCATTTTGCTGGCCGGCTACCTGACCTGACGGGGCTTTACCTGCCGCAGCCGGCGCCGCTGCCGGACTAGCAGCTGGCTTCGACTCCGCGCCGGGCTCCTTCATCCCTTTCCTCCGCTGCTCAACCTGCTGCTTTGCACGGGGTGTCGGCGCGCCTTCCCGTTGACCGGAAACGTTCGTTCCCGGCGCATTCGCAGAGCCCTGGGTCGCTGGAGTTTTTCTGCCCTTGCCCGCGCCGGGCTCATTGGTCGTGCCAGGCTCATGCGTAGCCCCACGTTCCTTCATGGCACCGGGCTGATTCGCAGCGGGGGGCCCTTTCATCGCTCCGTGCTGCTTTGCGGCTGGCGTTTCAGGCTTCGCCGCATTCGGCCTGGGCTGCGCTTGAGTCGCACGCGCTTTTTCCGGCGGGCGCTTGCCTTTTGATGGTGATTGCTGTTCGACTGGCTGTTGCGCCAAAGCGGCTCCAGCCAGCGCCAGTGAACAGCCTATTAGTAAACTGATAAGTTTTTTCATAATAATAATGTTTAGTCGTCAGACGTTCGCGATCTATTCAGAGTCCTTCCTGTAATTTTCCTCATCCGCGTGCTCGCGAACCCTTTCGGAGTTACGCGGCATCGTTCGCCTACCCATACTTCGTGCAACGGCACCCATCCGGTTTTCCCCAGAACAAGATTACCGCTCGATGAGGCGCTGCTTTCCAGCGTTTAGCCGGATAAAACCACGGACTGTGCCGCGCACGGCAGAAAGGTCTTGGTTGAGATGCGAGACAGCGCATTTCGACGCGATGCCTTCGAGCTTTTAAGATTTATTAATTGCTCAGATTAGCTCTCGTCAGTTTGCCCGGACCTTAAACGCTGATCGTGGTCAGCTTCGTCAATGCCTTCCTGAATTAGTTTCTCTGGGATGTTTTGTTCATCTTCGGGGCGCACCGTCGGAGCTTTTTCACCCGAGGACACCAGCGGCATTCCCCAGTCTCGACCCGGTTCCTCTCTTGTCGCGGGCTTCTCCGACCCTGACGTAACACCGATCAGTTCCTCCCGCGCACGCGTCCGGTCGAGATCATTTGGTTGTGCGCGTCCGTCGCTGCGCGCGATCTGGCGCGCCTGCTCCTCGATCATCTGCGGCGTCACTGTTCCCAGTCCTTGCGTTCCACGAAGGATTTTCCCCTTTTGTGCTTCATCCATAGGCGTATACACGATTCGCGTGGGATGACGCTCGCGGCTGGGTTCTAGCCCGAATGACGCACTGCAACGTCTTTGCTCGTGCAGGATCGGTCGACGCAAAAAAAAGCGCCCCGCATTTTTCAGCGGAGCGCTTTTGTATCGCGCAGAGGCTGCGCTACTCAACTTCAACAAAGTCCGGATCGCCTGCGCAGATCACCCGTTCCGAGTATACAAAGCCGTCCACGTCAACCGCGACCCAGCAACCGTCCACGAACGCGAAGTACGTGTTCCCGATAAGCCTGACATGATTCGCGCCGAATCGTTGAACGAAGAACTCCTTCGGATGCCGCCCAAGACTGAACACTTCGCTGTGGCGCGACTTGAACTCTTGCACGTTCACCCTGGTGGATTGATTCACGTTTGTCTGATTCGTGCTCCTCACGTTCGTTTGGCTCGTGCTCGAACGCGCGCCAGGTTCATTCCTGTTTACGCCAGGTTCACTCCTGTTTACGTCCGGAGCGCGACCCTTAACATTCGTCTGTCCACGTACGTTGGCGCCCGTTTCAGGTTTTGCCTGCGGTTTGCTCGGCTCCTGCTCGGGACGCATCTTCTTCCCTTTCGCCGGCGCAGTAGTCTGCGTTTCCTTCGTCTGCCCCTGCTGCGTCTGTTGTGGCTCCGTTGTCTGGCCTAACGCCAGGAGCGGTAACGCCACAATCGCTGTTATTGTCAATATCCTCATGATTCCCCTTTCTCCCCATTAGTTCGTATCTCCGAAAATTTTTGGACCTGCTGATGACTCAATATCCTGCCACCATTGACGCGTAGGCTTGGAAAATTATTTTCGATCATCGACTCAAGGACTTACAAACTAATGTGGAGCGCGCCCGGCTTTCGCCTTTAGACTTTTGCTAATGATCGACATAGGCCGTTTGCTTTTCCGCGCAGCCGGATTCCTACTGGCGCTTACCTTCGGCGTGCAAAAGATCGGATGGTACGTGAGGGCGTTACACGCTGGGAAACCTTGGTCATCCATCGGACTGGCGCCGCTAATTGCACATGTGGGCTTCCCGTTACCGGTCGTTCTCGCATTGTGGATCACACTGAACGAATCGATCGGAGCTTTCTTCGTCGGCATCGGTTTGTTTACCCGGTTCGCAGCGGCGAGTCTCGCCTTGGGAATGATCGGCGCGGTTTATACCAGCGTCCGCTTGGAAGAAGATTGGCTGAGAGCAGCGCTTTATTTCATCATCTTCCTCGGTTTGATCTTCACCGGCGCTGGCAAGTTCTCAATCGATTGCTTACTGCAAACCAGAAAGCCAAAACAGCACCGCGCGTCGGTGTTCTGATCGACCTTCGTCACTTTACTTTGATCATTCGCAGTGCCCCGTGCTTGCGCCAGCTACCCTGGCTGCGTTGCCGTCTACCCGCGCGATTCCCGATCGCAACGTGTTCTATGTCGCTCATCCCATTCGCTCCGTTCATCCTTCATCCTTCAACCTTTCTTCGTTCGCTGTCCCTCGGCATCTCGGGACCTTGAGCCCGTCGAAACGGCATCGCCTGGTTAGGCCTTTGATGACGCATCTAAGTTGTAAGCAGCATACAATTTCGGTTCGGGATTCTTCGAAATGATTGCTTCCACCACCGCGCGAAATTCATCCGTTAACCAATGTTTCCGTGTCGCCCACCATTCTCGTACTCCGGGGTAGGCAAAATAGTCGCTGATGGTTCGTTCGACTTCGTCCCATAGTGGTTTCTCCAGCGCACCGTCACGATAGTAAATGAACATGCCTTCACAGTTTCTT
>QHQO01000039.1 GCA_003221195.1 Verrucomicrobiota bacterium | reverse complement strand
CGTTGGCATTCATATGGACGCGTTGCTGCAGTCTCGCATCGCGAAATCCTCGCTCTTGAATGTCCATGAGATATTGCTTTCGCGAAAGCAGGGTGCCGCGACAAATGGGGTCAGCTCCGGCAGTGCGCCTCTCGCTTCGCAACCGCGCGACCAAATTGTCCATGACCGCGGCGGGAATTTTATCGCGCTCGCCTGGATAAATGTAACCGAACAACACCAAATGGCTAAGTAACACTCGCCAGTCCGGACCGAAGCGACGAACGAGGTGCGGCCAGTCGAGTTTCTCTGCGCAGCTTTGAAAGATGTGCGCAATATCGGCGCCGTCGAACCGCTCGCGTTCCATAATGTACGCCTTCATCCAAATCATTTCCTCTGGCGCACAAAGCTTCACCGACAAGCCAAGGAACTTGTGACCACGCGCCCGCTCGAACCATGTGTCATCCACTTCGCACAATCCGTTTCCGGCGCGAAAAATCAGATCAACATGATCGCGACCGCGCCCGGCCTTGGCGAGCCAATGCGGAAAAGTCTTTTTCGTCTTGTAGCCCGTGCGCTTAAGTACGTCGAGGGCCAAATCGACATGCTGCGGTCGCAAGTATAGATCGAAGTCTTTTGTCTTACGCGAGACGCCTGCGTAAGCCTCCACCACGTAAGCGCCGCCGATCAAAAACGGAATGTCCGCATCCTGCAATGCGACCACCGATCTGCGATGAAGGCGATCACTTTTGTCTTTCCTTCTCTTGGCTGCTGCCCTCGCTGGCGTCATCACCATCATAACGCAACTAAAGCGCGTGACGCGCGCATGGAGGGGCTAAGTTCCGGCGAACGCGTTCACAAAGGCGTCGCAAAGCTTTCCTGCTCCAAAGCGTCCATTGAAGTGTGCGATTACGTTTCTCAAAGAGAATGGCTAAGCGAGCGCTACGAATCGCTGCGACCGCGGATCTTCATTACGGTAAACACTCGCGTGGCACGTTGCATGAGGCGTTCGCCGAGATTTCAAGCAGCGCTGATATCCTGTTGCTTTGCGGCGACCTCACCGATTATGGACTTCCTGAGGAAGCTGAGGCACTCGTCACCGATATTCGCGCCGCCGTAAAAATCCCAATGCTCGGGGTGCTGGGCAATCACGACTTCGAATCGGGACAGGCGGAATTGGTTTGCAAAGTTCTTGATGACGCGGGAGTGAACATGCTTGACGGCGAAGCCGTCGAAGTCGCCGGCGTCGGCTTCGCAGGCATCGCTGGTTTCGGCGGTGGTTTCGGCCGGCGAATGTTAAACGCATGGGGCGAACCGCTCATTAAACAATTTGTACAGGAATCCATCAGACACGCTGTGCGGCTGGAACAGGCGCTGGCTAAGCTACAAGCGGAACGGCGAATCGTAGTACTACATTACTCCCCTATCCGCGCCACGTTAAAAGGGGAACATCCCGAAATTCTTGCTTTCCTTGGTTCCAGCCGACTAGAAGAACCGATCAACCGGTTTCGCGTCGACGCTGTGTTTCACGGCCATGCCCACAACGGCATTCTGGAAGGTAAGACTTCGACCGGTATTCCCGTTTACAATGTCTCTGCGCCCGCGCTTCGCAAAACCGGCAAACCTTTTCGGATTGTCGAATTATAGCGCGTCTGTGTCAGACGCCAATCGATCCGAGCGGTTTCTCGCCGATAACGCGCCATGCTTCTACATCGGCGCGGTTTCGTGTCGGGGAGACGCATCGGACAGCTTTCAATGAATCAAACGCCACTTCCGGAAGCGGCACTTCAATCGAACGCGTCAGCAAGCACCTCTCCTGAATCGACATTCTCTTATAGAGCAGACTCAAGTGCGGATTGAGCTGGTAATCAGAGGAATCTTGGACCTCGGCACGAATGCTTTGATTAACCTGCTGCAATTGTCTGTTCATAGCGAACTGCACAAAAAGCGTTTTGATAAATTCATCGGAATGGCTGACCTCGAGCGATTGGAGCACGATAGGCTCGCAATTTCGAGCGGCCATTGAAAGCGTTGCATCAACTGCATCTGTGCTGTCCGCTCCGACGTAAATTGTCACGTGCGGCAAGAAAACAGGCGCATCATATCGGCGCGCGAGATCGTTAATCAAATCCTGAAAGAAGCGGTGCGCCGGCTCAGCCGGTATGAGCCAGTGAGCAATAACGGTTCGTCTAGACACAGTCGGGGCGCAGAACAATCTGCGGTTAACTCCAGTTCTGCAGTTCAACAATATTTCCTTCCGGATCTCGCGCATACACGACTCGAAGAATACCGACGTCATCTACTTCTGTGGTAACAGTGTTTCCGACTGTGCTGCCGCCAGCCGCAACCACTGCCCGCAACGCCTCGTCTACATCGTCCACGGCAAATGCGATGTGACCGAACCCGCACTGGTTCGCGGAAGGCAGGTCGGGCTCGACCAATTGATTATAGCTGAAAATCTCAAGCGTTGGACCATCATCGCCATAGCCGGGCAATTGCAGATGAACGCCGCTAAGATGAGCGTTCCGAAGCGAAGTCAATTGATCCAGCCAGGCGCCAGACATATCGCGCTTCGGAGGCTTAGGCTTACATCCGAAGACTTCGGAATAGAATCGAACCAGTCTTTTCCAATCTCTGGCAATCAGATTTGTGTGAACGTATTCGGCGCGGATTGGCATTATCGTCTCCTTTGCTAAAGTCTTTCAGATACTAGCGCGTGATCTTCCTTTATGCCGACCAATGTTCTTGGAACTGAACTGAAATATTGTTGTCGGGATCCGATGACTGGATTTTACCGGGACGGATTTTGTCGAACGGGCCCTGAAGACATTGGCCTTCATACGGTCTGCGTGAAAGTCACGCAGGAATTTCTCGATTTCTCGATGCTCGATGGAAACGACCTTATCACGCCGCATCCGGAATGGGGCTTCCCCGGACTGAAGCCGGGTGACAAATGGTGCGTGTGCGTGACGCGCTGGAAAAGCGCTCTGGATCACAATCGCGCGGCTCCGATTGACCTTGAAGCCACGCATGCCTCCGCTCTCGAATTCGTCACGCTGGAAGAACTAAAGGCGCTCGCGCTCTCACCGTAGCGTGCGCGGTTGAATAAGAGTCCGTTTGCAGCCACGCTAACGCCGAATTGAAACTGCCGTTTAGTCTTTTTCTGGCGCTGCGCTACCTGAAACCAAAGCGCACGTTTCTCTCGATTATCACACTGATCTCAATTCTCGGCGTGACGCTGGGCGTAACAGTGCTGATCCTGGTGATTTCTGTCATGACCGGGTTCGATCGCGAGCTGCGTCAGAAAGTGATCGATTTCGATGCACACATTCTCGTGAGCACGGAGGACGTGTTGCGCGACTGGCGAATACTCAAAGCAAAAATCGACAACACGCCGGGCGTGGTTGCGACGGCTCCCTACATCCAGGGACCGGTGATCGTCGAATTTCAAAACAAGCGCGTCGCCCCAATGATTCGCGGTGTCGATCCCGCAGAAGAGGAGAAGGTCATCCCTCTGAGAAAATTCATCAAATACGGCAATCTCAATCTGGAAGGCGAATCGACCGTACTTGGGATTGAGCTTGCGCGAAAACTGCAGGCAAACGTCGGGGACAAAATCACAGTCTATTCGCCGGGCAATCTTGGACAGATTCTCGATGGCATCAAAAAATTGGAAAATGCCCAGGGAGAAGAGGAAAAAAAAGCGATCGATCAATTGCGCGACGTAATCCTGCCGAAAGAACTGACTGTTACTGGTATTTTTGAGACAGGTCATTACCTGCACGATTCGGAGTTTCTGCTAGTGCCGATCTATGTCGGACAGGAGTTATACGGACTGGGAGACGGATTACATGGCATCACCGTCAGGACTGAGAACCCCTACGGTGCTGAGCGCGTGAAACAAGCAATCGAACAATTTCTTGAACCACCGCGATACGCGCAAACCTGGATCGACATGAACAGCCAATTTTTCGAAGCGGTGCGGCTCGAGCGGACTGTGATGTTTTTCCTGTTGTTCTTCATCGTGGTTGTTGCGGCCTTCGGAATCATGAGCACGCTCATTACGGTAACGGTTCAAAAGCGGCGGGAGATCGGAATCGTGAAAGCACTCGGGGCAAACATTGCCCAAATCATCTGGGTCTTTCTTGGACAGGGAACCGTCGTTGGGCTCTTTGGAACTCTGACAGGATTAGGCCTCGGAATGACGTTAATCCGTTACCGCAACGAATTCAGCCACTGGCTCGCGTCTACATTTCACATCGAGGTCTTCCCGCGCGAAGTCTATCAGTTTTCGTCGATTCCCGCGGAAGTCATCCCGCGAGATGTCGCCATCATTTGTATTACTGCGTTTTTCATCTGCTCGATTGCCGCGCTCATTCCCGCGTACTTCGCCGCCCGTCTCGATCCAGTTAAAGCGCTGCGCTACGAGTGAGGAATGCACATCGATTACTCGCAAGAAGCGCTCGACAACTTGCGAATTCTCCCACGACGTTTCGCTGATCAGATAGTGCGAAAGATTTCGCGACTCGAACACGGTCTGATGGGTGACATCAAGCGACTTCAAGCCGGCGACTTTGGTTATCGTTTGCGTTCCGGCAACTATCGAATCTTATTTGACGTCGTTGGTGATCGCATAGTCATTCAGAGGATCAAAAAACGCGACCAAGCATATGATTAGCACCCAGAAAAAGACCACATTTGCAAAACAGAAGCGGCGCATCGTTAAGGAAATTTCACGGCTTCGCGAAGAAGTTGAGGATTTAATGGACTATCTGGATCTGCTCGAGGCGCGCGCAAAAAATAAAGGCAAGCGAACATACACAACTGACGAAGTGCGAAGTGAACTGGGACTGTCATTGCGCTAGGTTCCGCTCGCATTAAGAGCTAGGAGAAGGGCATCTAAGACGCGAAACGCGTAATCGTATCCTTCCGGCCATTCGCTTGCCCTCGGGCCTGCCACGTTAAGGATGTCGATCTTGGTCTCGCGGACAAAATCGGCGATTAACTGCGCGGCCTTTTCAGTGGAAACGTTGGAGGCAGCGATCAGTTCGTGCGGCCGTCGTTGCTCAACGCAGAAATGAAGTGTTTGCTCGGTTCCGCCACTCAGTTTACCAGGGTAAATGATAACGGTCCCATTGGAATCTTTGACATTCTGCAAAGTTCGCTCAGTCGATCCACCGTTTTCCAACTCCTTAACTGCATAACGATCCGGAATTCTACCGAATTCATCGAGACGTCCAGTTGGACACCAACCGCCGGATTTGATTCCATGTCTTAGCGCGGCATCGAGAGCCGCGCGATCCACACCCGTTTGTCCACCCGAAATGATTTTCACTGCCTTCAGTGCATTTAGTCGCCGGTAGGAACAATGTCCGCACGTTCCACCATCAAGATCACCGTTCGTTCAGGCGCGCGTGTGCGATGGCGCACACCTTTAGGCACAACGAAGCCTTGTCTCGGCGCAAGATCGACAACGCGATCTTCAAGATCGATTAGGAAATGTCCATCGAGCACGAAAAAGAATTCATCGATATCTTTATGTTCATGCCAATGATATTCGCCCTCGATCACCGCCAGCCTGACGACCGAGTCGTTCACCTTGCAGAGCGTCTGGTTATACCACTTGTCGGTGCAGGCATCGGCTAATTTCTGCACATCGATAAGCCCAAGCGGTCCGTGCAAAATGTTGAGGTAAGTCTTGTACGGAAAATCTTGCGCTGCTTTGTTTGGATCCATGATTGGAATTTGGACATAAAGCAGGCCCCGAGCAAAGGGTTCTCCTTCACACGAGCGTGGAATATTCGTTTTCTGTCATTCCGAGCGAAGTCGAGGAATGGAGCGACCGGAATGAGCGACATAGACGGTGGCGCCGCGAGGGTAGCGGCTAGAGAGTCGGGACGAACGAATCAATCTCTGGATTTTTCTTTGCATGCCAGTGAATCGAAAGATGTCTCGACTTCGCTCCACATGACAATTGATTACTCTTCGCCATCGAAATAATTCGTTTCTTCGCCTTTTACGACAACCCGATCCGCAGCGGATGACTTGTTCACCTTCCACTTCCCACTATCCGGGTAGTAGTTCGATTCGCCAATTGGGTTGTCTGCGATCACGTAATAGACGAGGTCTTCCTGCCCTGAGTTACTCAATTGATGCGGTTCGTCCGGGCCAAAAACGAACGCATCTCCAGGCACGACCTCGGTCGCTCCATCCTTGTGACGAACGCTCCCTTTTCCAGAGACCACTAAATAGAGCTCCCATTGCGCCGAATGCGCGTGATAGGGAAAAGCTCGTTTCCCCGGAGGCACTTGATTCCATTCCAGGTCAAAAGGATGACGCTTCGACAAATCAAGGGAAGTCGGTTCGCGTCCGAGCGCTTCCGAAATTCCCCTGAACGACACGGCGTATTTCCCACCAGGTGACTGCCATGCCTCGTCCTTGATCTGGTCTAAATTTACTTTGCGCATAACTGCCTAAACCAACATCGGTTCATTCTTCGCCGTCGAAATAATCGGTCTCGGTCCCCTTCACGACGACTTCGTCCCGCGCATCTGTTGTCACCGCCCATTTTCCGCTGTCAGGATAATAACAAGAATCACCCGTGCTGCCGCCGCTACGCGGGTTATCGGCGATCACGTAATAAACAAAGTCCTCATCGCTCGCATTCCAAAGCTGGTGCGCTTCACCTGGCTGAAACAAAAATGCGTCTCCCGGTCCAACTTCGATTGTCCCATCCTTGTCGCGAACGCTGCCGCGGCCGGAAACGACCAGGTAAAGCTCCGATTCGGCGGCATGCGCGTGATAGGGACAAAGGAATTTGCCTTTTGGAATTCGGACCAGCGTGAGGTCAAACGGATGCCGCTTTGATAGATCGAGCGAGTCCGGCTTGCGTCCGAGAGCGATGGAAATATGTTTCATGAATCGCCCAAACTTTCCTTTCGGCGATTTTCGTTCCTGCTCCGGAATATCTTTGAGATTTGCTTTGCGCACGTTGAGAAATTTTGAATCTATCCAGATGAGAGTCGCCTTCTAGCCGCAATCGAAACAACTGCTATCCCAGCCCAAATCACGTTCACAAAAGAGGAAGGATATGCCCGATAAAAGATGGTGTTAGCAACCAAGAGAAGGCTGCCGATGATGTTGAGGAGTTGGTAAACAGTTGAGTCTGCCTCCAATTTTCTAGAGGAAACCATCGCGTACGCCACCAGGAGAAAAGCTGCTCCCGCCCATCCGATCGCATCGAACCATATTTGATTGTTCATGCTCAAAAATGTTTTTCGGTGTGAATCCTAAATATTCCACTTCTTCGGCAGTTTTTGTTTCAGTTTTTCGACCCGTTCGAAGAGGTCGCCGAGTTTGTCCACGCGAACAAGGACTTGATCTGAACGGAATTTCAACAGCTCGGCTTTTTTCTTTTTCAGGCAATTTTCAACCTCCTTCCAGGTGACTGGAGTTGAAACGGTCGGTTCTTCTCTGGCACGGAGTGAATAGACACAAATGGTGGTCTTGTGTTCGTCGTTCTGGCTCCAATCGACGAACACTTTGCCTTTGCGCACGGCCTTGGACATGTTCGAGGTGACCAAATTCGCATGCTCGTGCTCCAGATATTGAGCGAGAGAGCGCGACAAATCCTTGGTTTGATCGTAGGTCACCGAGGTATTCAGCGGCACGTAAACTTGCAGTCCCTTGGATCCGCTCGTTTTTGCGAACGATTCAAGTTTCATTTTGGCTAACAAATCGCGAAGCCATAGGCCCACATGGCAGCATTGGACGATGTCGGCGGGCGGGCCGGGATCGAGATCGAACACCATCATCGTCGGGCGGTCGAGGTCGTCTTTGCGTGACAGCGATGTGTGGAGTTCGAGATCTGCGAGGTTTGCAGCCCAGACGAGCGTCGGCAAATCGTTGGCGAGGCAATAATTCATCGTACGTTCGTTACCTTCACTCCACACCTTTGCCGTCTGGACCCATTTCGGGCGATGGGACGGACAGTTCTTTTCGTAGAAAAATTCGCCGTCCACACCGTCGGGGTACCGTTTCATGGTGAGCGGACGGTCCCTTAGATGCGGCAAAAGGACTGGCGCGATGCGGATGTAGTAATCGATCACCTGCCCCTTCGCGAATCCGGCTTTGGGATAAAGCACCTTCTCGAGATTCGATACCTGAATCTTGCGATCTTCGACAATTAGCTCCGCTTTTTGAGGCATTGATTTAGGCAAACGTCCAACGCCCAACGCCCAACGTCCAACGTTGAATTGAGAAAACCATCAGGCGAAGAACCTCTCGGGAGGCAGCAGGGGCTGTGGTTTGCAAATGCGCGCCACACAATGCTCCCAGCTTTCATGTCCGCTAAGAATTTCAATCTCCACCCGCAAAAAATAAATGGGTACTTTTAGTTTAGCGTCGGGCAAACGCGGCATGCGCACCGAATCTTTTTCAGTTGTCACAATCATCTCCAGATCGCGTCGGATACAACGTTTGATGAAACTGATTAGCTCCGCTTCGGTATAGTAGTGGTGATCGATGTAACGCTTGGCCAGGTCGACGTACGCGCCGAGCTTTTCCAGTGCGCCTTCGAAGCTTTCAGGCGCGGCGATGGCGCTGATCGAACCAATAAAAGTGTCACGCAAACGCTCCAGTGGCACTTTTTCGCCGGTGAAAACATTCTGCAGATAGAGCGGCTTGTGCGCGCATTCGATAATCTCCGCGGTGCGATTGTAACGGCGAATCCGTTTCACAAGCACGTCGTTGGATTCCCCTGTACTTTTCGTGATAAAGATGTAACTGGCGCGTCGAAGATTTCGCGGCGCCTCACGCAGCGTGCCACGCGGAAGAAGAAATTCATTGCCGAACGGCGCCTGCCGATCCACAAGCACGATGTCCAGCCGATGTTTGAGATGGAGATACTGCAAGCCGTCGTCGAGCAGGAGGGTATCGACTTTCCATTTGTCGATGGCAAGCAGACCACTTTTGACGCGATCTTTGTCCACGAGGACGATCACGTTCTTCAAGTTGTGCGCCAGCATGTACGGCTCATCACCAGCTGTACGCGAATCAAGCAAGAGCGAAGTGCCATCGGAGACAGTTCGGGGAGGATCAGGATTTCTGTTGTAGAGGCGACTTAGCAAGCTTCGTCTGCGCGGCATGCTTTTGTAGCCGCGACTAAGAATCGCCACCCGGCGCCCGCCCGTCTGCAGCGCGCGGGCAATCTTTTCCACAATAGGCGTTTTGCCTGTACCTCCCACAGTCAGGTTGCCCACGCTGATCACGAGAACGCCAAGCGCGCGCTCGCGAAAAATTCTTTTGCGATAAAAATAAAGCCGCATTTGGACGAGCCGATCGTAAGCGAACGAAAGCGCGTAGAGGATTCCCCGCAAAATCGAGGCGCGTACGCCATGACGGCGCTCGAGCACAACGTCGATTCCAAACTGTTCCAGATTTTCAAGCCGCCGGCCCATGGCAAATGGTGATCAGTGATCCGTGATCGGTGATCGGATAATACGCGCGCCTTGGTTGTCGGCACGCGTGACGATTGTACGCGACAGCGACGACCGGGCAGCACGCTTCATGGCCGCAGCAACCCGATCTGGCTGTTGCAACGTTATCGCGCAGATTGTCGACCCGCTTCCGCTAAGGAAAGCACCAAGCGCACCTTCTTTTTCCGTGCCGGCGATGACCCCTGGAAGAAATGGAATCAGTTTTCCGCGAAACGGCTGATGCAGATAATCGGTAAAGGCGCCGCGCAGTTTTTTGTAATCTTTTGAGGCGAAGGCAGCAGCAATCGCACACGCATTTGCACAATTTGCAACCGCGGCGGCATGCGAAATTTTCGATGGCAGAAGCTTTCGCGCTGTCGAAGTTGGAATTTCGAGGTCTGGAACCAGTAAGACGAAGTACAAGCGCAGGGAAACTTCGAAGCGTTGAAACGTAGGGACGCCGCGCTCCAAAAGTCCGCCAGTCAGGCGGACTCGTCCCGTGACGGACTTTCGGGAGTCGGCGCAGCGCGCCGAACCTGCCACTACCGTAAACCCACCAAAAGCCGCCGGTGCAGCGTTATCAGGGTGACCTTCCAAGTCAGCGCACAATTGGAAAATCGTCAGTCGGTCGAGCGGATTGCCACTGAGCTGGTTGAGCGCATACAAAATGCCGAGGCGAATGGTTGCACTGCTACCAAGGCCACGCGAACGCGGAATTTTTTCTACAATTGAAAAAGAAAACGAAAACGCGCGGCGACGTGCCTGTTTGAAAAACCGGCCGGCTGCCTGCGAGACAATTTGCGGATGGGGTTGTTCGCGCGATCGACAGCGAGTAACTGTTACGCTGTTATAAATGCACAGCGCGACACCGAGGCAATCGAAGCCAGGACCGAGATTCGAGGTGCTCGCCGGAACGCGAACGGTAACTTGCTGCATTCGGAGACGGAGTGTAGCGGCGCCCAGCTTCAGCGGCAACCGATCCGTTAGGCCATGCCGAATCGAAAGTATGCCCGTAGATACGGCTGACGAAAATGAGTCCTGGCTGGATTGATGCAAGCTTGTTTCGCGATTTTCAAGCCGAGGGGACGGACGCGCATCGGCTCTGCACAATGGA
This sequence comes from Verrucomicrobiota bacterium, assembly GCA_003221195.1. GTDB lineage: Bacteria > Verrucomicrobiota > Verrucomicrobiia > Chthoniobacterales > UBA10450 > Udaeobacter. The sequence goes on along the minus strand of QHQO01000039.1, from coordinate 24,460 downwards.
TGATGGCTGGGTGGAGCGCTTCGGGCACGACATTCTCATCTCGTTCAAGCGAGTCTTGGTTCGCGAGCGGCTCATTCAGGAATTGAAGGAATGGGGAGACAGTATCCCTTTCAAGTTTGAACGCATTTTCGCCCGATTCGTTCCTCGAAAAAGTGAACTACGCGAACCGCCTCGGCTCATATGTGGAAACCCGGCTGAAAATCTACAGACGATCACTACCGAGCGGCGTTTGAAATTTGGGATCGACTTCGGCGCGGGCTTCTCGGTGGGCCTATTTCCAGATCAGAGAGAAAATCGCAGCTTCGTCCGTCACATCGCGCCCAAGCGCCTGTTGAACTGCTTTGCCTACACTTGCTCCTTTTCTGTGGGCGCGGCCTACGTCGGAGCAACGACCCTCAACATCGATCTTTCCAAGAAATCTCTGGCACGCGGACGCGAGAACTTTGTATTGAATGGCCTGCCAACGATGGGCCATCGCTTCATCGCCGACGATGTGATGGCGGTACTACCGCGGTTAGCTGGGAAAGGTGAGAAATTTGACGTCATCATTCTCGATCCGCCAACTTTTTCGCGGTCGCCCGGAGGAAAAACCTTTCACGTTGAAGACGATTTTGAAAAATTACTGGTTGATTCCCTCGAACTGACAGAACGAAACAGCCATGTTCTAGTGTCTACTAATTGCTCTACATTAGGTGAGCATGCGTTAGAAGTGATGGCCCGCTACGGACTCAAGGCAGCACGCCGCGCCGGCACACTGCGCCGCTCGTCTCCACTCCCTGATTTCCCACCCGGCACGGGTGCAAGCTCGATTTGGCTGACCTTGCGTTGACAGCTAGATGCGCGCAGGACTGGATCAGAATCCGAATCATTAAACGAAATGGACCGATCAACTGCTGAAGTCGCCGCTGAATTTCCGGAACGCGGACTGCATTGGGTGAAAGAACAGGTCGAGACAGCTCTTAGCGAAACTGAGGATTACATTCGGGAAAAACCGGCACAATCACTTCTGTGTGCGTTTATGGCCGGCTACGTTTTGAACCGGCTGCCGCTGGGCCGAATTTTGGGCGGTCTTTTTCGATTGCTCGTTGTGGCCCTGAGACCCGCCATTCTAATTTACGGCGCCGCCAAGCTGTATCAGGCGGCGCAGGAAGAAGAATGATGCTGTAAGCGGCCGGCTGCGGCAAGCGCTGAGCTCCTGATCGGCGTTTGACACAGACGCCGCTACAATCAGCCCTCCAAGGTGAACCCAATCTTGAGTGTCACCTGCCAATGACCGACCTTGCCGTTTTCGATGTATCCGCGCGTCTCAGTCACCTCAAACCACCGCATATTACGTACGGTTTTCTCAGCGCGTGCCAGCGCATTCGTTATTGCGTCTTCAAATCCAGTCGGCGAAGAGCCGACGACCTCAATCTTTTTGTAAACATGATCAGACATGGGCCCATTATTTCCTGAGAGCGTAGGGAAAAACAATAAAAAGGCGAGTCTCAGCTGGCACGGACCTTGTCCGTGGAGCCGGCGAGCGGCCTCGCCTGCCGAGTCGCCAGCGAATTTGCTTTACAAACACATTGTAATTTCGGCAGCCTCGGCGCGTGGGGAAATCGCTGGCGATCTCAGTATCACTGCTGCTGACTGCTCTTTCCTGCCTCCGCGCTCAGGACCAAGAGCGCAAGCTCGTCGATCGCCTGCTTAGGCCGGACATGACCCTGCAAAGCAGCGAACAGAAGAAGAAATTCATCGCTGATGGCACGTCAATAAACAAGAAGGCGAGGGTCAGTACGTTTTACGTCGAGAAAAAATCTAAGTCGAAAACGTTTTTGGGAACACGTGAACTCTCGACGCAGCAATTCAATTCCCAGCCTTTCCACGGTAGCCGCAGCGCATTTCAGAATTCATTGCAGCAAGCTGCGGGAAATTCTCGACTTGCTTATCCCACTCAATCGGCCCGCGGGCCCCGCGAAGCTTCTCAATCCGACAAAAAGATTGCCAGCCGCGCATACGCCCAGAACCGACCTTTTCTGGATCAGGGCAAAAGTCAAAAGTCGCTCAACCGGCAAAACGCACCGCTCACGATCGACCAGGTGCGCGGGTTGCTGAACAAAAACAAGTAGCGCGCAGGCCGGGCGCGCTATTGTTGATCATGCAACCGGATGAAGCTCTGGCGTTGCTAAAGCAAGGCGCCGCCCAACTCATCGACGAAAAAGAACTGCGCGACAAACTCGCGCTGGGCCGCCCGTTGCGTGTGAAATTAGGTGTCGATCCAACTACCTCCGATATTCACCTTGGGCACACCATTGTTTTGCGAAAACTGCGGCAGTTTCAAGACCTGGGGCACCAGGCAATTCTAATCATCGGCGATTTCACGGGAATGATTGGCGACCCGAGTGGTCGATCTGTGACGCGGCCACAATTGACGCACGATGACGTCCAAGCGAATGCGGCGACTTATCGCGAGCAGGCTTTTAAGATTCTCGATCCGGAGCGAACAGAAACCGTCTGTAACGGCGACTGGTTTCGAACCATGTCGTTTGAAGATGTTATTCGACTCAATAGCCGGGTCACATTGCAGCAAATGTTGCAGCGAGAAGACTTCAAGACGCGAATCGATAACGAGCAATCGATTCGCGCTCACGAAATTCAATATCCAATCATGCAGGGCTGGGATTCAGTAATGGTAAAGGCTGACGTGGAACTTGGGGGAACGGACCAGCTCTTCAACATCTTAATCGGGCGCGATTTCCAAAAAGAGGAAAGATTGCCGCAGCAGGTTGTTTTTCTGCTCCCGATTCTCGAGGGGTTGGATGGCTCCAGGAAAATGAGTAAGAGCCTCGGCAACTTTGTCGGAATTAACGAACCGGCCTCTGAGATGTTCGGAAAACTGATGAGCATCTCGGACGCTTTGATGGCGCCATATTATGACTTGCTCCTGGGACGCACTCCACCGGTTGAAGTGCATCCGCTCGAAGCCAAGAAGCAGCTCGCGTTCGAGATTGTTCAGACGTACCACTCGACTGCTGTTGCTCAAAAAACGCTCGATGAGTGGAATATCCGCTTCAGCAAACGCGATTTGGAACACGCCGATCTGCCGGCGTTTCCAGTGATTTCAGGAGAGGATCTACCAGCGGTGACGCTCGTTTCGAAGATTTATCGGGAAGTATTCAATCTGGAAAAATCGCACAGCGAAGTCTCGCGACTGATTAAACAGGGAAGCGTAGAAATCGACGGAGCGAAAATTCGCGACCCTAAAGCCACGCTTACCGTTAAGTCAGGTCAAACTCTTCGCCTCGATAGAAAACACGCGGTGCGAGTGCACTGATCCAGAGCGCGCGCAACGCGGCGCGAACGGCATTCCACTGTTTCAGGTACTGGCTTTGTCAGGCGGTGGCCGTTTGGAACATCGGCATAACGCGCGCGTGATCCAGGTAACTAGCAGCGATGCCTTCAAAGTGCGCACGGATACTGCGCAGTTCGGCGGTGACAAAATTGTCGACAAAATGCAAGCGCCGATCCAGCCAGGCAAACAGCTTATTCTTGATGTCGTAGTGAACCGCTAGCGTGACTTCGGTGCAATTTGGTCGAATCTCAGCAAAATCAACGATGCCCATCAGCGCAATATTTCCGCCGACGGACTCGAATGCGTATTGGTCAGGTGAGTCGCTCTCGACCGACAAGAGCACTGTATGAGCTTCGAAGCCCAGCGGGCCTCGGAAGCTGAAATCGACCGTCTTGGACGAAGTGACAGTTGCTCGCGTGACCATCAGAAACTGCCGCCGATATGACTGAATGCTGGCAAGACGTGCTTTACACTCTGGCACCGGTTGACTCATGTGTAAGGTTTTTTGTAAGAGCATAAAAATAAGCGATTTTTCGGGATAAAGAGAGCAACAGGGATGCCAATCTCATTTCCCGGTAGGAGCGCACACAGAATCCCGAGGAAAGTGTTCGTTTTTTTTACAACTCTGTATCGACGCGACACGCTAGGAGTCGATTGTCGAATCTAGCATAAGTCGCCAGTCAACAGGCAATTCTGTAAGGTTTTTCCCTAGTCCGCAGAGCACTGGAACATCCAGAATTTTTCTGAGAATATCGGCATTGGTCAGAGCCGCTATGTCGCCGATATCTTGCGCGTTGTTCAACACGAGCCCCACACAAGGGAGTCCGTGTCCCACGATGCTTTGGACAGTAAGCGCCGCATGATTGAGGCAACCGAGCCGATTGTATGCGACCGCCAGGACTGGCAGCTCCATCGCCACAGCCAGGTCACTGATGAAATAATCAGGACGAATCGGTACCATCCAGCCACCTGCCCCTTCGACGATGACGTGTTCAACCCGGTTCTGAAGAGCATGAAAAGCAGCGAGTATATTTTCGATATGGATATTCGTTTTCTCAACCAAGCTGCCCACGATAGGCGCCGCAGGCGTCTTTAACCAAACCGGATTGATTTCTTCGATTGTCAGACCGTCACAACCAGAGGCTAGGAGAAGCTCTGCATCTCGACGGTCTCCGCAGCAGATCGGTTTCATCCCCGCACAGGACGCGCCCGATGCGCGCAATAGCTGCAAAAGCCGGGTGGCAGTATACGTCTTGCCTACACCCGTGTCCGTCCCGGTGACGAAAAGGCTCACGCAACCTGCTTGACGCGCTCTGATCTGCGCGCCGCACGACTCGCACTGATACTTTGCACCATTGAGCGGAAGATCTTCGCACCATCCATACTGCCAAGTCGCGCATCCGATGCACGATCAGGATGAGGCATGAGGCCAAACACGTTTCGCTCGCGACTGCAGACGCCTGCGATGTTTTCGATCGACCCATTTGGATTTGCTTCCGGCACAATGCAACCTTTGTTGTCAGTGTAACGCAAAATCACTTGTCGATTTGCGTTCAGCTCGCGCAACGTCGCTGCGTCTGCGTAGAAACAGCCTTCGCCATGGGCTACCGGCAGTCGGAGAAGGGTCCCCTTTGGGCAACCGTGAGTGAATGGTGAGTCATCTACTTCTACGCGGGTATTGACCATGTCACACACGAAACGCAACGAGCGATTGCGAACCAGCGCGCCCGGTAGCAGACCGGCCTCGCATAAAACTTGGAATCCGTTACATGTCCCGAGGACAAGCTTCCCAGCGCCCGCCTCACTAATCACCGCCTTCATGATCGGCGAAAAGCGAGCAATGGCGCCGCAACGCAGGTAATCGCCGTATGCAAAGCCACCCGGCAGCACAATTGCTTCAAAATCGTCCAGCGAGGTTTCCTTGTGCCAAACGTATTCGGCGTGCAATCCGTCGAGTCCATTAATCGCCGCAACGCAATCCTGATCGCAATTTGAACCGGGAAACTGGACGACCGCGAATCTCATCATCAATTCAGTGCGCCGCAGCACGCTGCTCCGCGTGATAATCATTGACGACCAGGCAAGCGTGAATAACTCCTGGAATCCAGCCCAGCAACGTCAAAACGAGGCTGAGAAAGAAACTGGCGATGCGACCCGTCAACAGCACGGCAAGCGGTGGCAACACAACGCAGAAAAAATATCGCAGCGCCTTCATTTTCGTTTCCTTGCCTTTGATTTGCGCAGTTGAGAGTTGGGCATTTTCCTTTCCTCTTCGTCCTCCGCTTTTTTCAACTGGTAATCTTCAATGACCGGATTTGAAAGCAAATCGCGACAAAGACCGCGCAATCGCGTTTCAAGATCACCATTTTGCCCATCGATATCTATCTCCATGTATTTCCCAATTCTAACGCTGCGGACTTCCGGCATTCCCAGGTGCCGCATGGCATCACGCACCGCATTACCCTGAGGATCGAGCACGGCAGCCTTCGGCATGACGATGACCTTTGCTTTCACTTCTTCACCATATTTGCCTGCGTCGTGCGAACAAGCGCAATTCAAAAACGGGACTACTTCAAAACAACGACGTCCAACGCTCCTTCACGCCGAAGCACATTGACGCCGACGTCTCCGGCGTCGTGTCTGGTAAGCAAAAGATCCGCGCGTCCGGCGGCTACCTTTAAACCACGGATCGTCACCTGCTTGAGGAAACGCGGTAAGACCGGCTTCGAGAACGTCAGTCTTCGTTCCGAAGCCGAAACGCTCAGGCCCAGGCAAGCTTCTAGCAGAAGAAACACAGCGGCCGACGCCCAGGATTGTGGAGCACAAGCTACAGGATACAACGTCGGGGCTTCACCGGGGCGTCTGGGGAAACCGCAAAACAGCTCGGGAAGACGGTGCAGATCAAAGAACAGGCTCGCATCGAGCAGACCGGCTAGGATGATCGCTGCTGATTCTTTCAGATCGTAGCGGGCGAACCCGGCGGCGATTAACGAGTTGTCATGGGGCCAGACCGATCCGTTGTGATACGACATCGGATTGTAACGCGCCTCGCTGGTAGCGACTGTCCGAATTCCCCAACCGGAGAAGCACGTTTCATGTGTCAGTGTCGCAGCAATACGACGCGCATGCTCTGCGGATGTGATTCCGGCAAAAAGGCAATGACCCGCGTTCGACGTGCGGACCCTGCAGGGTTGCTTCCTGCCATCGAGCGCAAGCGCGTAGGTGGAAAGCTCATCACACCAGAAACTCTCTTCGAATCGTTGGCGGAGGGTTTTGGCTTGCTTCGACAAATCACGCGCCCGTGCATCATCGCCGAAGAGTTCAGCCAATGCGGCCGCCGCCAGCTTTGCAGCGTAAACGTAGCCTTGCACTTCGCACAGAGCGATTGGTCCCTCGGCAGAAGTGCCGTCCGCGTGGAAAACTGCATCGTGAGAGTCCTTCCAGCCTTGATGAATAAGCCCAAGTTTCGATCTGCGAGTATATTCCACAAAGCCGTCGCCATCGATGTCGCCATAATGATCGATCCATGCGAGCGCTCGCTCCACGTTCGGCCAAATTAACTCGACAAATGCGCGGTCACCGGTGCGCCTGTAGTACGCGCCGGCAAGAATGATGAAAAGTGGGGTTGCGTCGATCGTTCCGTAATAACGCTTGAACGGAATCTCGCCCAAGACGGCCATCTCGCCCGCGCGTGTTTCATGAAGGATTTTGCCTGGTTGTGCATCTTGCTCGGCGTTCTCTGCATCCGCTTGCGTACCAGCTAGGTACGCCAGGACGCCGCGCGCGAGGGTGGGATCGAACCACATGCACTGGAGCGCGGTAATAATTCCGTCTCGCCCAAATTCCGTGCTAAACCACGGAACACCAGCGTAAGGATACGATCCATACGGAGTTTCGGTCCGCATCATTTCAAGATCGGCGAGCGAGCGATTCAGCCAATCGTTGAATTGCTCATTTGAGGTAAAAATCAGAGGCTGACGTGCATGCGCCGATTCCAGAGCGGTCGCCGCCTCCTGGACGATCTTTTCATAACAAGGCTCGATCTGTCCTCGTGAGTCAGCATCCACCTCGCAGGCGATTACCCATCGATAACTGGCGTCTTCGCCAGGCTCGAGCCGAATTTGGTAGTTGGCCGCAGATTCGCTTAATCGAGTGGGCGGCGGTTCGAAAACGATTCGCGTTCGACGAGGTCGTCCATCCAATCCCTCGTATGCGAGCACCACCTCATCTTGCGCAATTTTTGTCTCTAAGCGGCGGCCGCGGCGCTCCCGCATCGTGCCTCGCAATTCGAAAATGTCAGCAAAATCGGCATCGAATTCGATCGAGAAAGAAAAATCCATTACCGCGCGTCCGTAGTTATGAATTCGAAGCCGCTCCTGACACGTTCTCTTCCACAAAATTTTCGAGCGAAAGATGTGGACTATGCCTCGCGGGATCACTATCTCACTGTTGCGAAATACATCCGGGTTTGTTGAATCCACCGCCAAAACGGCATTGTCTTCTCTGACGGTGGAACTCAGCAACAGGGGCCGATCTTTCCCAAGCTTCAAGGTCAAGCGGGATAAAAATCGGGTGTCCTGGTAGTATATGCCGAGTTCGCCGGTACCGAATGTGTCGATGTCGCCGAACCGATCGAACACCGCGAACGTGTCTCCCTGTTTGAGAACGCGGGTACGAACGTCGATGCGAGATGACGACGAGCGAATGTAAAACGCGTCCCGGACGCGGATAACTTCCCTTGCCATTAAACGAGAACCTCCAATACTCCTGTCTGTTGTTGATCAGTCGCTTATAAATCCGCACGTAACCACTAGCCCACGAGCAATTATTGTCGCTTGCCTTTAGACTTCGCGAACAACGTCGGTCGGATTTTTATCTTCACGCAACCCAAGGAAAACCGGCGCGCGGAGTTTCCCGTCGCGGGTCCACTCCGCAAATTTGATTTCGCAAACGAAAACTGGCCTTACCCAATGCATTTTGCGCATCATCAAAGGCGTGATGTCTTGAATCCATTGCCCATTTTGCTTTGATGGTAGATCGACAAAAGGGCAATGATCGCGCGCTTCTTTCTGAAATTTCTTGTACAAGGTCGACAATGATTTCACAGTGAAGCCAGTGCCAACTTTGCCGGCGAAAGTGAGTTTCTTGTTCTCATAGTAACCAACGAGGATCGCACCGAAATATTTGCGAGAGCCTTGCGGCGGCGTGTATCCGCCGATAACGAATTCCTGTTCGTTGACACATTTGAGCTTTATCCACGCGCCGCTTCTGCGCCCGGATTCGTAAACAGAGTTAGGTTGTTTGCCGATAATGCCTTCCAAGCACCGGCGCCTTACCTCTTCGAGAAGTCGTTTGGCATCGCCGCCGATCGCGCCTGAGTAACGGATCGGGTCACCGGCGTCAGCGCAGAGTTTTTCCAGAGCGTTTTTGCGCGCCTTTAATGGAAGCGAAATCAGACTCTTCCCGTCGAGCTGGAGCAGATCGAAAGCGTAAAAATAAACTGGTGTCTTTCGCCCCTCCATCTCGCGTGCTTGCAGGAGTTGAAACGAAGAACGCCCCTCCTCGTCGAGCGCTACCACTTCGCCATCGATTACACATTCACGCGCTGGCAAAGTTTTTATCGCTTCGATGATCTCGGGGAAGCGCCCAGTCAATTCATTTTCATTTCGCGATAGCAGTGAAACTTTTTCGTCCCTTTTGACTCCGATCAGACGGATACCGTCGAATTTGAGTTCGTAAATCCAATCGCCGGTCGCCGGTGGTTCCTCGACCAGCTTCGCTTTCATCGGCTCGCTGAAACGAGCTTTTGCCGAGGGTAAATTTGGTAGGGACGCTATTTCAGAGCGAGCGGTTCGGTCGACGCGCTTTGCGGCCGGCATGCGATGTGCCTGTCCTACAACCGCGTCTTTCGTCTTTTTTTTTATGGCGGCACGGACGCGAGCTTTGAATTCTGATGAAGAGCTCTCGTCCGCTTCGCGACCGGATTCCCACTCGGCATCGCGAGCTTCTGCGATTTGCTCCATGGTGCGTCCTGTTTTGACCGAATGGTCTTCCTTTTTTTTTGATATCGGTTTCGCATCGCCTCCCGTTTTCAGGATCAGCCATTGATTTTTTTCATCATCACGACCGCGAATTCGCACAAGTGTCCATTCGCCTTTTGCTTTTTCGCCTTCGAGAACGAGATGCAGCTTGCCTTCCTTAAGCGATTTCACAGGTTGTTCGCCATAAACGCGGTAATTCCCACGGTCCCACACCATCACCGTGCCGCCGCCATATTGCCCCTCCGGGATAATTCCTTCGAAGTCTGCGTATTCGATCGGATGATCCTCCACTTCCACTGCGAGATGTTTTTCACCTCGTTTCCAGGGAAGCCCTTTGGGCAATGCCCATGATTTTAGCACGCCCTCCATCTCCAAGCGGAAGTCGTAGTGCAAGCGGCGCGCAGCGTGCTTTTGAATGACGAAACGCGACGCACCTTTGATTTTCTCGGGCAATGGCTTGCCTCCGGCAGGCTCGGCTGTTTTCTTGAAGTCCCGTTTCCGCTTGTATTCGGCCAGTCCCATTCCACGGCAACTTAACTGCGGATTAGCCGTGTGCACGCGACGTTATGGAGGTTGCTTGTATCAAGCAGCCTATGACTACGTCCGATGTTCGCAGCGGCGAACGCCGCTACAACGGCCTACGCTTCACTCGGTAGCGCCTCGCCGACGAGATAGCGGACAAAACGGCGGATGATGATATTCTCGCCCAGCTCGGAAATCTTGGTGTTGAGCAAATCCTTGATGGTCACATCAGGATTCTTGATGAAACCTTGTTCGAGCAAGCAAACGGTGCTGTAGAATTTGTCGAGTTTTCCTTCGACAATTTTGTCGGCAACGTTCGCCGGTTTGCCTTTGACCTGGGCTTTGTAAATTTCGCGTTCGGCTTCGATGAGATTGCCTGGCACATCTGCACGGCTGACGTAAAGCGGGTGGGCTGCCGCAATATGCAGTGTGATATCCTTCACGAATTCGCGAAAGTTCTCGTTCCTCGCCACGAAGTCGGTCTCACAATTCACCTCCACTAGCACGCCAACCTTCCCTTGCAGGTGAATATAAGAAGCGACGACCCCTTCTTTCGTTGCACGCGAAGCTTTCTTTCCCGCGCTGGCAATTCCCTTGGTCCGCAAAATCGTCTCCGCTTTCTCCAGATCGCCAGCGCTCTCCACAAGGGCGCGCTTGCAATCCATAAAACCTGCGTTGGTTTTTTCGCGGAGTTGTTTAACTAGTTGGGGATCGATCTCAGCTGTTGTCTTCATGAATTGATTAGAGCCTTAAAAGAGAATCCAGCGCAGGTTAACTATCAACCATCGGCTATTGGCTATCGGCTGGCTACGCTGAAACGCCAGCCATTTCGACTTGCTCGCGGATGCGCGCTTCGTTGCTCGCCGATACAATAGCATCCACAAGCTTCTGCAGAATCACGCGAATCGCGCGGATCGCGTCGTCGTTGCCAGCGATTGGGTAATCGATGATGTCTGGGTCCGCATTCGTGTCCACGATGGCAACCACTGGAATCCCAAGGCGCCGCGCTTCGTTCACGGCGTTTTGTTCACGAATCGTATCGATCACCACAAGGACGTCGGGCAATTGCGACATCTCGATGATGCCCTCGAGATTACGCCGGAGCTTTGCCGCCTCACGATTAAGAGCAGCCAGTTCCTGCTTGCCCATCTTCTTGTATTCGGGTGATTTCTCGATCTCTTCGATGTATCGCAGTCGCCCGATGCTCTTGCGAATGGTCGCGAGGTTGGTCAATGTACCGCCCAGCCAACGCTGATTGACGTAAAACTGACCGCAGGCCAGAGCAGCCTCCTTTATCGCTTCCTGCGCCTGTTTCTTGCAACCAACGAATAAAATTCTGCCTCCACGGCGTGTGACTTCCTGCAGAAATTCCGTGGCCCGCCGAAGCTGAAGCACGGTCTCGTCCAAATTAATGATGTAAATCTGATTCCGCTGTTCGAAGATGAACGCCTTCATCTTCGGATTCCAGCGCTTCGTCTGATGTCCAAAATGAACACCAGCTTCCAAAAGCTCAGGTACTAATTCTGTCGTATCGGCCATAGGAGAAAATCCGCAAGAGGGGAACTTCAGAGCGGGACGGTGAAGATGCTACAGCAAGGGTCGATGTGCAACCCGAAATTCAGCGTTATTACTGGCTTCACTTAGTGCCGTATTGGGATTCGTGGTAAAGGGCTTTGGATGTCTGTCTGTCGCGCCCTGGGACGCCAGACGCGATCGGGTTCGAGATTGACCCAAAGGGCGTGTCCTCCTTCCCAGAAAGATGTGGATCAGCAGTAAGATCGGCAAAACCAGGCCGATAGCGAGATGAATCCAACTGGTCCACGCACGCAGTCTTTCGCCGCCCGCGTAATAAAGACCGTAGCCGGTGATGGTCAAAACAGCGAACGCACTCAGAAACACCGAGCCGTTTAGGCGGTTACGGCCCGCGCGCCATGCGAATCTCACATGGCCAGTCAACAGCATGCCGATCAATACCAGAATCGCCATCGCGGCCGCGCCATGGAGCTTCATCGCCCAGGTTTTCGCGCTTGTTTCAAAATCGCCGGGCGACACAGCCAGATAATTCCAATATGCCCACGCGACGCCGCTAAAAAAAAGCAGCGCTACGACGGCGTAGAGAAAATATCTCTGCAAGGGCTTCAATCGAATCGAGTCTGGTCGCGGGTGTCGCATGGCGAGTGAAACATCCAGGATGGCGTACCATTGCGCTCAAGCAACAGTGCGTCTGCACGATACTGCGCCAGCAAGCCCGCGACCTTTTCACGCAGCGTAAAAACAAGTTTCGTCAGCGCATCCGCTATCATGCATTCAGCAGCCGCGACGGTCACGCTGATTAGTTCGCAGGCAGATTGACCAGTACGCCCGTCAAGTATTGGGCCCACATACTTGCCGCGATATTTTCGACGCTCGAAATAGACTCCCGAGGTCGCCATGGCACGCTCGCGCAGACGCACCGCGCCGGCAGTGCGTGTCGGCTCGACGGGATGACGCACATAAACAACCTCCGAGGCCGATCCAAATGTTCGCAGATCACCGCCCGCGTTTACGATTCCGGCCGTGACAGAATTATTTTTCAACGCTGCAACAGCGCGATCAACCGCAAAGCCCTTGGCAATGCCTCCTAGATCAACGATCAGCCGGTGGCGGAATTGAACGTTGTGTTCATCGTCTAGAACGATGTCGCGCCAGCTTCCGGCACTGCAAAGCCGCGTGCCAGATCTCGGAAGATAATCCCATTTCACCAGTTGCCGGGCCATTGTGATGTCAAAGACGCCATCGCTTTTACGTGAAAATTCCTGTGCGGATTTCAAAACGCGCCAGGTCCATGGATGAACTTTGACCGGGCGGCGCGAAGCATGGCGATTCATTCGCGCGACATCGCTGGTAGGATCGTGAAAACTCATCAGCCGCTGCACCTTTTCCATCGCGGTGAAGGCGCAATCGATATCGTGAGGCGATCCCTGACATGCAATCTCCACAAGCGTGCCGAGTAATGGGCGGCAGCGACGAATTTCAATGCCTGAGTGCGATCTCATAAAATGCCAGAAGGCGTTTCACGCCGTCGGTGATGTGCCGGCAACTCAAAGTTGCTCCACTGATGTTTTTGATGTCGCTATCGAGTTTAAGCGTGGATTTGCTGGTCTTTCCCACAAATTGGGCTCGCCATTTTTGATCGCGAATCTGGCCTCCATAAGTCTCGCGATAACCCATGATTTCAATCTGCTTGACCGAACCCTCGGGATTGAGTCCGGCCGCATAAGTGATGAATTCGTGTTTGCCGACAACTTCATCGACGATAAACCAACCCCCGCCGCTGACGCGCCAGACCTGCTGCTCGTCATGCAAGACGCGGACGCCGCTGGCCTGCTCAATGGCTTTGCGTTGAACGCTCGTCAGCTTTACCGGCGCCGCCGTGAATGATTTGCCGGGAAAAATCGCCTGCTGCGCTTGATCGACTGTGAGGTATCGAACGGCAAACGCGGATGGCACGACCAGCGCGGAAATAGGCAGCGCGATGAATGCGAACTCCGATTTCATCACGCGCTAGAAGTTAATTCCCATTCTGAAGCGCACGTAGTATTTTTCGTGCTCGTCGCCAAAGATGTAGCCGTCGTGCGCGGCAAACTCCTTGTTATCGTGACTAAACGCCTCTCCGATTGGTAGCTGATGAAGGAATCCAAGGGTAGCCCACCAGCGTTCGCCGCCATAATGAATCGTCGGCCCCAAAAAGTAGGCTGAATGCTCGTGGATGGTGGCATCGGCAAATTCGTGATGATTCCAAAATTCCAAACCTGCTGACCAATTGCGCACAAAGCGGTAAGAAAGTCCGGTGAACCATTCGAACATGCCGTCGCGCTCGTAGCCGCCACCGTCCTCCTTTTCGAATTCGAGCTCGTAATTGACGTTTAACGCCCAAACAAGCCGGTCTTCGAGCCAGTTCTTTTGTAGCAGAATTTTCCATTCCAATTCTGTTTCCTGATCACCCACCGATGGTTCGAAATAAAGCGCGAGACCAATTGGATCCTTGTAAGGGCTCAGGAGCCGATAAATCCCTTCGAGCGAAACCGACTCAAAATGATAACTGTCGAACGTCGTCGCCGGATTGTGTCCGGCGTGCACGTCTTCACCGCCGGTTTCGTAAGCGCCACGCAAACGATTGCCAGGATGCGCCGGATCTTCAGCCGGAACATCGTCATTCGCGTGGACGTAATGATGGTTGAGATAGATCGCGAGCTGGAAATTATCCGTCACGCCGTATTCGAACTCCTCACGAAAATCGATAACGCTATAGCTACCATGCTCCTTTTCCCAACGAGTGGTAATCCATTGCTCAAATTCGCCATGACCTTTCGGCGTAAGGTCAGTCGTGTAAGTCCACGAAAAGATCGCTTCATGCCCGTGCGACGTGGAAACAGCGAACAAAAGAGCAGCGACAAGCGTTAATCCGAACTTCATTGCGACGATGCATAACACGCAACGATGAATGTTGCTGCCGGAGGCTTGCCAATTTTTGACGCTGAATTGCAGCGCAATTCAAGGTGCGCCACAGCAATACGCCGCTAATGGGAATTCCGAGAGTCTTTCTCGACGTACCTCGCCAGGATCCACAAGAGATCCGACAGACGATTTAGGTACCGCAAAATCTCGATGTTAAACTCCGGGCCACTGGTGCTGAAACCGGCGATCTGCCGCTCGGCGCGGCGGCACGTTACGCGAGCAAAATCAAGGGCAGCAGACACCAATGTTGCTCCGGGAATCACCCAATCTTTCGGATAAAGCGAATCGTCCTTCTCGAGAACGACAATCACGGCGGTGACCCTATCGACCATCGCTGCTGTGGTGAGTTGAAAACCATCTTTGACATAACGCTCCCGATCGTTTTGCGCGGTTGCCAGTTCTCCCATGAGAACGATTAAGTCTTTTTGTACGGCGAGAATTTTGTCTGAAATAAATTTGTCAGTCGAAACGGATCTGGCTAAGCCTAGGGCTGCAGTCAGCTCATCGACACAGCCATACGCATCGACGCGTGGATCACCCTTCGATACGCGATGGCCGTACATCAGAGACGTTTCGCCTTTATCGCCCGTTTTGGTGACGATCGACATGACGACTCTAGGTGGAGTATTGGAGCGATAGGGTAAGAGAGTAATGGGATTTGTTGTCGCCCATTACTTCATTACTCCGCTACTCCCAGAACTTACCCGATGGCCGGATGTGGCTCGGCTTCTTCCATCACCGGCGCACCAATTGGCTCACCTTTTTCTACCAACTTGATCTCGCGGTGCTCGGGGAAACCGGTACCGGCGGGGATCAAGTGACCCATAATCACATTTTCCTTGAAGCCGCGCAGCCTATCCACCTTACCCAGTGTAGCCGCTTCTGTAAGAACACGGGTCGTATCCTGGAATGAAGCAGCCGAGATAAAGCTGTCCGTCTCGAGCGAAGCCTTCGTGATGCCGAGTAAGACCGGAACGGCTTCTGCCGGCTTACCACCCTTCTCGACGACCTTCTTGTTTTCCTCCTCGAAATCGAGCTTGTCGACCTGATCGCCCCAGAGCAATGATGTATCGCCAGGATCGGTAATCTTCACTTTTCGCAACATTTGACGCACGATGATTTCGATGTGCTTGTCGTTAATCTCCACACCCTGCAACCGATATACCTCTTGCACTTCATTGACGAGGTGCTCTTGCAAATCCTGCGGTCCGCAGACCTCGAGAATTTCATGGGGGACGACAGGGCCCTCGGTAAGTTGCTGACCCTTCTTTACGAAATCGCCCTTAAACACGATAATGTGTTTGTTAAGCGGGATCAGGTGTTCTTCCTCGGCTCCGGTGTCGGGATCCTTCAAAATCAAGCGTCGCTTTCCGCGGACGGTGCCGCCCATCTCGACAACGCCGTCGATCTTCGCAATCTCTGCGGCATCTTTTGGCCGACGCGCTTCGAATAATTCGGCCACACGCGGCAAACCGCCAGTAATATCTTTGGTCTTTGCTACCTTCCGGGGCGTCTTGGCCAGTAGCGCGCCACCACGCACCTTTTGGCCTTCTTCCACGATCACGTGGGCGCCAGCTGGGATGGAATAACTCGCGAGCACTTCCTTCTTGTCATCCACGATAACGATTTGTGGATGCAAATCCTCCTTGTGCTCAATAATAACGGTGCCCATCAGGCCGGTCGCCTCATCGACGTCGCGTTTGATCGTGACACCGGCGATCATATCGCGGAATTCGATCTTGCCACCCTTGTCGGTGAGAATAGGCACATTGTATGGATCCCATTGAACGAAGGTTTCGCCCTTCTTAACCGCGCCTCCGTCACCTTTGGAGATCATTGATCCGATCACCACGTTGTAACGCTCGAGTTCGCGGCCCTCTTCGTTGTGCACACTGATCGAACCGTTCTTGTTCAAAGCGATCCAGCTGCCGTCGAGCGCCTGCACTGTCCGCAAGTCGTTGAAGCGGACGGTGCCATCGTTCTTGGCCTTGATGATTGGTTGCTTGAACGTCTGGCTGGCCGTGCCGCCGATATGGAACGTGCGCATCGTTAATTGCGTTCCCGGCTCGCCAATCGATTGGGCTGCGATAATCCCTACCGCTTCGCCAAGCTTAACGAATTGGCCCGTAGCCAGATTGCGCCCATAGCACATTGCGCAGACGCCTCGGCCACACTCACAGGTAAGAACCGAACGAATCTTCAAGCTCTCGACGCCCACTCGCTGAAGGTCCGCAGCGATCTTTTCATCAATCAACTGATTCGCTTTAACGATCTTCTTCTTTTTGTCCACCGGATCAGCGATCGTTTCGCAGCTTACGCGTCCGATAATGCGCTGACCAAGATCGACTACTTCTTCGTCGCCCTCGTAAATTGAGCGCACTACGATGCCGTTTACGGTGCCGCAGTCCTTTTCATTGATAATGACGTCCTGTGCAGCGTCGACCAGTTTGCGCGTTAGATACCCGGAGTCAGCCGTCTTTAGCGCGGTGTCCGCAAGACCCTTGCGAGCACCGTGTGTAGAAATGAAATACTCGAGCACGCTCAGCCCTTCGCGGAAGTTCGACGTGATCGGCCGCTCAATGATTTCACCCGAAGGTTTGGCCATCAAACCGCGCATACCTGCGAGCTGACGGACCTGCTGGCGGTTGCCACGTGAACCGGAATCGACCATCAAGAAAACAGGATTCAACTCCTTGCGCCCGTCATTGTGTTCCAGAGTGCGGAACATGGCACTGGAAATTTCGTCACCAGCGTGCGTCCAGATATCGATAATCTTATTGTAGCGCTCGCCATCGGTGATGATGCCTTTGCGATATTGCTGATCAACCTGTCGAATCTGCTTATATGCGTTTTCCAGCTCGGTCTCTTTTTCCTTCGGAATGATCATGTCCGAAATCCCAATAGAGATGCCAGCTTTAGTGGCCTCGGCAAAGCCGAGCTCTTTTAATTTGTCCAGCGTCGCGACAGTTTCTGCTGGTCCTGCAATTTGATAACAGCGCCAGATAATGTCGCTAAGCTGCTTCTTGCCGGCGGGTCTGTTGAAAAATCCAAGCTGCTTAGGCCAAATCTCATTAAAAACGACGCGACCCGAGGTGGTTTCGATCGTTTTGGCTTCAGCATTTCCATAGATCGTTTGCTTACCGATATCCGGGTTCTTAATCCGGATACGGTCATGTGCGCGAATGCTTCCTTCTGCCATTGCGAATTCTACCTCGGCCGCATCGCCGAAGAGCGGGAGCCGCTGGCCATCTTTGCCGCCGCGAGGGTTTTGGGTGAGGTAGTAACAACCGAGGGTGATATCCTGGGAAGGCGTCGTGATGGGTTTGCCACTGGATGGGGAAAAAATGTTATTCGGCGCGAGCATTAGCATGCGTGCTTCCATCTGGGCCTCCACTGAGAGCGGCACATGCACTGCCATCTGGTCCCCGTCGAAGTCCGCATTGTAAGCTGTGCAAACCAAGGGGTGAATGCGAATGGCTTCGCCTTCGATCAATTGCGGTTCAAAAGCCTGAATGGACAATCGATGCAGAGTGGGCGCGCGATTGAGCAGCACCGGGTGACCTTTGGTCACTTCATCGAGAATGTCCCATACCTCGGGCGTCTGACGCTCGATCATCTTTTTCGCGCTGCGCACGGTGTGCACGTAGCCCAAATCTTTCAGCCGCCGGATAATAAACGGCTCGAAAAGCACCAGCGCCATCTTCTTCGGTAATCCGCACTGATGCAGCTTTAGCTCCGGACCGATCACAATTACGGAGCGGCCTGAGTAATCGACGCGTTTGCCGAGCAAATTTTGACGGAAACGCCCACCCTTGCCCTTTAGCATGTCGCTCAGGGACTTCAGAGGCCGATTCCCGGCGCCAGTCACAGCGCGACCGTGTCTGCCATTGTCGAACAAAGCGTCCACCGCCTCCTGCAACATCCGCTTTTCATTCCGAATGATGACGTCCGGCGTTTTAAGCATGAGCAGGTTTTTCAACCGGTTATTACGATTAATAACCCGGCGATAAAGGTCGTTCAGGTCTGAGGTGGCGAATCGTCCGCCCTCGAGGGGAACCAAAGGGCGCAGATCCGGCGGAATGACCGGCAATACGTCCAGAATCATCCATTCCGGACGCGCATGCGAATTTTGGAAGCCCTGGATGAGCTTGAGACGCTTCGCGAGTTTCTTGCGAATCTGTTTGCTCTTGGTGGCGGCCATCGCCTTCTCAAGCTCTTTGTTGAGCTTGTTGAGATCGATCTCGGCCAGAAGTTTTCTGATCGCTTCCGCGCCCATGCCCGCAACGAAATCTTCGCCGTACTGCTCCTGCGCCTCCCGGTATTCGACTTCGTTAAGCAGTTGTGTTTTCTGTAGTGGCGTTTTGCCCGGATCGATGACGATGTAATCCTCGTAATAGATGATCCGTTCGAGCTGCCGGGCGCTCATATCCAGCATGAGCCCGATTCGCGAGGGCATGCATTTGTAAAACCAGATGTGCGAGACGGGTACGGCCAATTCGATATGACCCATCCGTTCACGGCGGACCCGAGCCAACGTAACTTCGACGCCGCACCGATCGCAGATGACGCCCTTATGCTTGATACGCTTGTATTTTCCGCATGAGCATTCCCAGTCGCGCGTCGGACCAAAAATGCGTTCGCAGAAAAGACCTCCCTTTTCCGGTTTGAAAGTCCGATAATTGATTGTCTCAGGATTTTTGACTTCGCCTTTGCTCCACGAGCGCATCGTGTCACTCGACGCGACACCAATCGCGACTTGATCAAAACCCACGGGCCGCTCTTCGCCCACTAACTCACGCCAGGAATGTTCGTTCATTTTTTACAAATAATTTACAATTTAAAAATTACGCGACGCTCTCCAGAAACGTAGGAGGTTGGCCGCCGACCTTCACGTCGAGGCCCAAGCTCTGCATTTCTTTGATTAGAACGTTGAAAGATTCAGGTGTACCGGCTTCAAGCGAATTATCACCCTTGACGATCGACTCATAAATCCGGGTTCGCCCCTGCACGTCGTCGGATTTAACGGTGAGCAGTTCCTGCAAAGTATAGGCGGCTCCGTAAGCTTCCAGCGCCCACACCTCCATTTCACCAAAACGCTGGCCACCGTATTGGGCCTTCCCGCCGAGCGGTTGTTGAGTGACGAGCGAGTACGGGCCTACCGCGCGAGCGTGAATCTTGTCCGCCACCAAGTGGCCGAGCTTCATCATATAGATGTAGCCAACCACCACCTCCTGATCGAAAGGATCGCCGGTGCGTCCGTCGAAAAGCTTTGCCTTGCCGCTTTCCTGCACCCAGGTAAATCCCTCCTTCTTCCGGGCATCATGCAAATATTCGCGAATCTGTTTTTCTTTGATTCCATCAAACACCGGGGTGGCGACCTTAAATCCGAGTGCCCTCGCGGCAACTCCCAGGTGTGTTTCGAGAACTTGTCCCACGTTCATGCGGCTGGGCACACCCAACGGATTAAGCACAATTTCAACCGGCGTTCCGTCTGCCAGGAAAGGCATGTCCTCTTCGGGCACAATGCGGGCGACGACACCCTTGTTTCCGTGCCGCCCTGCCATCTTGTCACCGACGCTCAGTTTGCGTTTGCTGGCGATATAGACCTTGACCTGTTTGATGATTCCGGGATCGATATCGTCACCGCTTTCTACCCGGTCCATGGCGCGATCGCGTTCGAGTTCGAGCTCGGCGAACTTGTGTTCATATGCGCCGATGATTTCCCGGATCTTATTGCGGATCGGACTCGGATCGATCTCGATGTGATCGTGCGCTGTCGCCAGCTTTCGCAACAGGGTCTTGGTAATCTTGCGATTGGCTGGAATAATGATCTCGCCGTTCTTGGCGTTGACGACGTCGAGAGGAACTTTTTCGCCGAGCAGGACGTTCGATAGCGAGTCAGTCAACTGTTCGACGAGCGTCTCTTTCTTGCGCTTGTGTTCTTCACTAATGGTTTTGAGTTGTCGTCTGGTTTCCGCCGGCGTGAGTTTTTCGCGCGAAACTTCGCGGCGGGAGGAGACCTTTACGTCCATCACAATCCCATAGGTGCCTGAGGGAACAGTGAGCGACGTGTCCTTCACGTCCGCTGCTTTCTCGCCAAAAATTGCACGCAGCAGGCGTTCTTCCGGCGCCAATTCGGTTTCGCTCTTCGGGGTGATCTTGCCGACCAGAATGTCGCCCGGCTTCACTTCCGCGCCGACCCGCACAACCCCATCAGGTCCGAGGTTGCGCAGAGCTTCTTCGCTGACGTTCGGAATATCGCGCGTGATTTCTTCGGGTCCGAGTTTGGTATCTCGCGCGCCGATCTCGAATTCATCAATGTGGATGGAGGTGTAAACATCCTCCTTGACCACTTTTTCTGAAATCATGATAGCGTCTTCGAAGTTGTATCCATTCCATGGCATAAATGCGACGAGCACGTTGCGTCCCAGAGCCAGCTCGCCCTGATCGGTGTTTGGACCGTCGGCGATGACTTGACCCCGTTTCACGTGCTGACCTTTGTGCACAATCGGCTTCTGGTTCACGCACGTGCCGGCATTGGACCGCATGAATTTGCGGAGTTCATAAACGTGGATCCCAGCCTCCGGATCAGTCTTAAGCTTCTTCTTGCTCTCGGGAAGATGACCATCTTTCGTGACCACGATTTGGTCTGCCGTAACCGAAGCGACCTTTCCGCTGTCGGTTGCCAGGACAACCGCGTGAGAATCTCGCGCTACTTTGTCTTCCAAACCTGTGCCCACCAGCGGCGCCTCGGAAACCACGAGAGGTACGCCTTGGCGTTGCATATTAGAGCCCATCAACGCCCGGTTTGCGTCATCGTGTTCGAGAAACGGGATCAGGCCGGCCGCCACTGATACAAGCTGTTTCGGCGAGACGTCCATGTAGTTCACCTTGGACGGATCGACTTCCAGAAAGTCGCCACGGTAACGCACCGATACCTTTTCGCCTGTGAAATGTCCGCGTCCGTCAACAGGCGCATTGGCTTGCGCAACGAGGAAATTCTCCTCGCGATCAGCAGTAAGATATTCGATCTGATCGGTCACGCGGCCCTTTTCCACCTTACGATAGGGCGTTTCGATAAAGCCGAACTCATTGATGCGCGCAAAGGTGCTCATCGAACTAATCAGGCCAATGTTTGGACCTTCCGGTGTTTCAATGGGACAAATGCGCCCGTAATGGGATGGATGAACATCGCGCACCTCGAACCCGGCACGCTCCCGGCTGAGGCCACCAGGCCCAAGAGCCGACAAACGGCGCTTGTGCGTTAATTCTGCGAGCGGATTCGTTTGATCCATGAACTGCGAAAGCTGCGACCGGCCAAAGAAATCGCGGATGACCGCACTGAGCGCCTTTGGATTGATAAGCTTTTGCGGGGTCATGCCGTCCACATTGATGTCGAACAGAGTCATTCGCTCCTTGACCAGACGCTCGGTGCGAGCAAGACCAACACGGCATTGGTTCGCCAATAGTTCACCGACGGTGCGCACGCGACGGCTACCCAAGTGATCAATATCATCAAGGGTACCTTCGCCCCGTCGCAGATTGATCAGGTATTTGATGGCAGCGATAAAATCTTTGTCTGTTAGGATCCGCTCGGTAGGATCAACGTTGATCCCAAGTTTTTGATTGATCTTGTAACGGCCGACCCGCCCGAGGTCGTATTTTTTTGGATCAAAGAAGAGCCTTTTCAGCAAGGCACGCGCATTGGCCACAGTCGGCGGGTCGCCAGGGCGGAGACGGCGGTAAATGTCCTTGAGCGCTTCTTCCTGATCGTGCGCCGGATCTTTTCGAAGCGCCTTCACGACGGTGTCATCGTTAGAGATGTCGATCACTTTCACCTCGTGAATTTTAAGCGCCATGATCTGGCGAACGGTCGCCAGGGTAAGCGGTTCGAACGCGCGCGCCACGGTCACCTCGCCGTCGCGGATCTCAGCAGTCAGCACTTTAGTGGCGAGCTTCTCTTCATCGAGTTTCTCGCTTAGCTTCAGCGTCTCGATGTTATAAAAAAGCTTGATGACGTCTTCGTCAGATCCATAGCCCAGAGCGCGCAGGAACGTGGTGGCAAGAAACTTCCGGCGCCGCTTGCGTCGGTCGAGATAAATGTAAAGGAGATCGGCCGTATCAAATTGGACCTCAATCCAGGATCCCCGATCCGGAATGATCCGGAAGCTGTAAAGGACCTTGCCGTTTACGTGGATAGTAGATTCAAAAGCAATCCCCGGAGAGCGATGCAACTGGCTTACCACTACACGCTCTGCGCCGTTTATAACGAAAGTCCCTTGGGGCGTCATCAGGGGGATTTCACCCATATAGACTTTCTCTTCCTTCGTGCCTTTTTCTTCGCGCAATTGGAACGTGACATGCAACGGCGCGCTGTAGGTCTGTCCTTCCCGCTGCGCCTCCAAGGCGCTTAACTTGGGCTCCCCGATCTCATAGTGGCTAAAATCGAGCACCGCTTTTTCGTCATAGCTCTCGATCGGAAAGACCTCCTTGAAAACAGCCTGGAGTCCCTGATTTTTTCGCTTAGAAAAAGGAGTGTCCTTCTGAAGAAAATCAACGTACGAATTGGCCTGAACCTCAATTAGATTCGGCGGTTCGATCCCTTCCTTGATGCTTCCAAAGTAAATACGTTCCGACATAAGTCACTGGTCAAGAGTTAGGCCTCGCTACGTTCACGCACCAATCGTGGACGAAACGGGCAAGATTTTAGGGGCTCAGCAACGAGCGAAGGGCACAAAAATGCACCCAAAACGGCGGTCTGTCAAATTGACCACCGTTGAGCTGCCATTCTTGTGCTTTGCCGTTGAGCGCCGGGTTAAAAATAAGTTCTGCCTGCTTCTAACAGAAAAGGACAGTAGCTTAAAATTTCTGCTCCGCAAGGAAAATGTGCCATGGGTGGTCTGTACCCATCCGTTTGAATGGACGGCGACAAACAACCGCGACCTATCGAGGCGTCGCTATTTGACTTCGACTTTTGCACCAGCGGCCTCGATCTTCTTCTTCATCTCGTCCGCCTCTTCCTTTGTCACGCCTTCCTTGATTGTCTTTGGGGCGCCTTCGACAAGCGCCTTTGCTTCAGCCAAGCCCAGTCCAGGCACCGCGCCGCGAACTTCCTTAATCACAGCAATCTTGTTCGCGCCCATTTCTTTCAAGATTACGTCGAACGTGGTTTTCTCTTCCGCTGCCGGAGCTGCCGCTCCGCCCGCTGCACCGCCGGCGGCTGAGCCCGCAGCCACTGCCACTGGGGCAGCTGCGCTTACACCCCACTTCTCTTCCAGTTGCTTGACCAACCCAGCAATCTCCAGCACCGATAGGTTGCTGAGTTGCTCCACCAATTTATCTGTGTCTGCCATTTTTATTTCCTCCAATTGCCGCTTCCGAAAGCTTTCGGAAAATTAAGGCCAATAGCCATTGGCCCGGACAGTTTTCGTTTCACTTCCCAACCCGCCATCGCGAGCGGAAAACCTGTTTTACGCCGTCGCATGCGCAGCCGCGCCCTCCTTTTCTGCCTTTGCATTCAATAGCCGCGCAAATGCGGAGCCCGGTTCGTTCAGTAATCGCACGAAGCGCGTTGCGGGAGACAACAACAGTCCCAGCAATTGCGCCTGCATAACTTCGCGCGCTGGCAGGTCCGCCAGCGTTTCCAATTCTGCGGCGGAAAGAATCGCCCGATCGACAAAGCCAATCTTCAGCGCGGCGACCTTGAATTCGGCCGCGAATGTCTTGAAAATTTTTGCAACTGGCGCTACATCTTTGTCGCCTGTAACAACCGCTGTTTGACCAGTCAGCGTCTCGTTTGCTTCCGGAAAACCGGAATCGGTCATGGCACGTTTGAGGAAATTGTTCTTCACAACGTGCACTTCCGCGCCGGCTGGCGCTAGTCGGTTCCGCAACTCGCTAAAATCGCCAACTTTCATTCGCTGATAGTCGGTTACGAGCACGAACGGAGAGCGTTTTAGCTTCTCGGTAAGATCCAAAACAACGCTGGCTTTTTCTGGTCTCATTCTATTTCGATATTGTGTCTTCTAGACTACACGCTCAAATACGGCGCGGGATCAACGGGAAC
>QHQO01000058.1 GCA_003221195.1 Verrucomicrobiota bacterium | reverse complement strand
TGTTCCATGCGCCGTTTCGGCGATAAGGTGGAAAGCGGAATCGCTCGGGAGAAACGCCCACGCTTTTCCTTGTGCGATGTCTGCATGGACTGAAAATGTTCCATGCTCCCACCAGTCGTATGAGGCGGTAAGGTTCCCGCGCTCCAGGACGAGGTCAATTTTGGTGAAGCAATTGTGAACGAGCATGCGACCATCGCCTAACCAGGCATGCACGCTTGGTCCGCGCATTCCGTCCACGAGAACCTCGCCAGCGACCAGGCGCAATTGCGATATGCTAGCCGTTGCAGGAACCACGATGGTGTAATCAACGGTCCCGGACCGATCAAACAGAGCCCATCTCGGTTTAGGAGGAAACTTGGTATTGATTGAAACCGTGGTCGACTGCACAGAAACATCGATTTCGATCTCTTTCAGCCGCATGCGATTGTAGGCTTTCTTCGTCGCGTGGACCTGAAGTTCGTTCGCGTTCGTTCCGTAAACCAATACGGCACCGTCATGGTTTTGAATACTTATGTCTGCGTTTGGTTGGACCGTGTAGACCCGCTCCAAGGTTTCCTCGAGGAGGGGTTGACTTTCCGAGCCGCAGCCTGCGAGTGACAACAGCAATAAGAAAGCAATCTGCCGAAGGTTACGCCTCTTAATGAGAGGTGAGCGCACGCACGAACTCTATCAGCGCGTGCACGTTGTTAATCAAGGGAAGAGCTGCGGTGACAGTGATGACCGCGAAAAGCATGCCTTCACTCTGAAAATCATGCCGGGCCTCGTCTTTCAAATAATCGCCGGCGATCTTCCAAAACGAACGCGAGGGATAGCGCGTATAATGTCCGCTGAATTCTCCGAACGCGGCAAAATGGTAGCAATAGTCTGTGATCGGTGACCGATGAGATTTGCGCGCTGTGCGATCGAACGGATGGCGACGCCTGTCTTTAGAAGTCGTTAAGTGTGTTGGTGGCTTCATGTTTCAGAAATTTTCATTTCCGTTGAGATGCACTGCCCTCCCTAATTGGATTCAAACTCGTTATTCCCATGTTGATGAAGCGCGTTCCGGGGGAACCGAACCGGATCACAAGCGAGGTACGGGTTCCTGATCGATCGCTACACCCAGAGCGTGCGATCAAATGTGCGGTATTGAATCGCTTCACTTACATGCTCCGGTGAGATCTCAGTCTTGCCATCGAGATCGGCGATGGTGCGCGAAACTTTCACGGTCCGATTACAAGCGAAGACGCTGGGATCCAGTTCGGTCATAGCCCCGCAAATCAGTTCCAGCGAATGGCGCGGATTATTCTGATGAGGGCTCCGGCTCCAATTCCTTGTGCATCGCTCGATATGCTTCTTCTTCAGACGCGCTCCATGGCCCGGTTTGATCGCCGAACCAATGCTTCGCTACATCGGCCTGGCCGATCTTCGTTTTCGGGCAACGGCGATCGATGATTTGGTAATAACGATTGCCGGTCTTCTCGTCTCGATCTTTCACCCAAAGACCAGCCTGATTTACAACGTCCGCTAATTCCTCTGAATTGTCCGGCAACAACGCCGCGGCCTTGATCGCGAGCGCGCCAGCGATCAACCGATAATGAAAACGAATATCAGGCTCGATTTTGTTCGCAGTGAGCCGCTGAATTTCCTTTTGTGACGCTTTCAGCG
This sequence comes from Verrucomicrobiota bacterium, assembly GCA_003221195.1. GTDB lineage: Bacteria > Verrucomicrobiota > Verrucomicrobiia > Chthoniobacterales > UBA10450 > Udaeobacter. Next base: position 4,208 of record QHQO01000058.1, on the reverse strand, counting down.
CGATCGGCACGTTTTTCTTTTTCTCATTGCCATCTTTGTCATACGAGACCTGTTGGTAGAACCCGGAACGCCGTTGTTTGGCTAGATCTGGAAATTCAAACGCACCGCTGTCTGTGAACGCGTCCGGCGCGACCTCGGTTCCCATCAATTCCATTCCGTCGTAACGCGCGAGCCATGCTGCGGTGAACCATGCGTGCGCGCGTTCGGTTTTAGAAAGTTTTTCGTTGGCCCCGTCTTTCAACGCCTTCACGTATTTTTCGAGGACTTTGTCGTAGGGCGGCGACATATACGGCTCGGCGTCAGCGTAACGATCTTCACGAACCAACCGGCGGCCGAGTAGATATTTTAACTTCGCATTATAATCTTCGCCCTCTTTCGGTGGCGGAGTCCCGAGCAAAGCATCGACATATTCTTTCAATTCTTTCGTGGTGAGAACGCGTTCGGCCACAAACGCGGCGTCGTTCCAAAGGTGTCCTTTGAAAAGTGTATCGAAGGCTTGAACAAAATCGCCGCGTGCGAGCCGAAGTTCGCCAAGATCCCCATGTGCGCTTTGGCCCCAGCCCCAATCCGGGCCTTCGGGAAAATAATCGTATTCCGTCCACTTCTCATCATTCTCTGCGGTCGGGTTGTAAGCTGGTGCACTCCGCAACGATTCCACCGCCTGCGCCATGGTCTTTGCGGCTTCGCCGAGTTTGCCATCGCGACGCTGCAACTTTGCCCGCAACCACAGCGCAGCGCCGCTGCCGCCTTTACTCAACTCCAGCCAATGGGCTGCGCCTTTGTAATCTCCATTGTTGTATGCGACCCATCCGAGATACTCCGCGTCCTCGATGCCGCCGAAATTCGCTTGTTTGATAATGTTAAGCCAGCGTGCGCAACGATTCACAGGCGCCGCTTCTGAGTCGGACGGATAAAGATCGGGCGAGCTGGCGGTTGCCAGAATATGGACCGTCAGCAATCGCCGCAGTAACGGATCCTGCGCCGCTGATTTTAACTTCGAAATCTCCTTCTGTTCTTCTTCCTTTTTTTGTTCATCGTTCCAAGAACTTCTCTCATCGGCTTCCGGGCCGTAATTCAACATCCCTTCGACCGGCTCGCGATCGGGGATCAGTGCTTTCAGCGAAACAACTGCGCTCGGGTCGCCAAGAGCAAGTTGGGTCAAAAATAATGGAGCCGCTTTCTCCGGATGTTCTTGCTTCCATTCGGCGCGGCCCTCCCAGCCATAACTTTCCGCCCCCAAGCCTAACGAGTCAGCGAATCCAGCTTTCGCGAATTCGCGCGTGCGCTGAAACCATTGTGACGCGCTTTGGTAATCGTTCGTTTTCAGACCAAGTTTTCCAAGCATGAACGCAGCCCACACCGTGCGATAATGTCGATCTTGCTCAGGTCGTTTGAGTAAATCCTCCCAGGCGTTGCGGGCTTCCTCCCAATTTTTATTTAGGTATGCGCCAGCGCCCCGATGATAATCCGCAAACTCTGAATCGAATTCAGCGGTTGGCGACGTAATTATTTCGCGCGCGAGCTTGTGTTCCTCCTTTGCTTTCGCTGGGTCGGGTGGCTTGATTCGTCCCTCCTTCAATGCGACATCAAAATCTTTAAGGTCGGCGTCTTCGGTGGCATCACTGAGGTCGCTGTTGTCCGACGCTTCCTCGTCACTCTTATGCTCGGCCTTCTCTGAAACGACGCGTTTCTCTGTCGGATGAAATTCCTTCGCGAGCCGTCGCACTTCCAGGCCCCAATAAAATTCCGGCGACCCATCCACGTTTTTGCCGCCGTCGTCTAAGTAAAAATCGGGACCGTAATACCCGGTCGCGTGCAATCTGCCCAGGAAGCAAAGCGTCGCCCCAACTGCCAGCAACAATTTAGCGAAGTGGCTCACTTTGATTTGAGAATTCGATCTGCAGATTAGTCGGTTGGTCGAACCGGAGCCAACCTATTTTGCGGATCGCACCTGGTGGTAATCGAAACCGGGTTTGTGCAATAGAGTTGAACACGGCGAGGCCATTTTCCGATCGAACGCTCCAACCGGAAAGTGCGTCGGAGGCTTCCAATCCAGCCTCGCTCCATTTCGCAGTTACATTCAAGCTCAGTTGCTCGTCCGCTTCGCCCGCATTCACGATCGACAGGTCGATCGGGTTCGCGCCTTCTTGCCGGACGCTGAGTTGATGTTTAGGAGGACGGCCCGCCATCACCGCCGCCAGCGTCGGCCAGCGCCAGTTGCGCGTGTCGGTCGCAATGGGAACGCGATACCAAATTAATTCGCGTAATTGTGGCGGCCTCGCTTTTTGCCACTCGTGAACGAGCGCCGCGATTTCATCGGCATCAGCGCCGAATTCCAAAATCCGCGTGCCCGGCGGCCAGGAAGGCTGGACACTGTCCATGGCCACGCTCAACAGTTTTCCATCACGAGCGTAACCCGCGGCGCAGCGATAGGTCGGCAGCGCGACTGAAAAGGGTATCCGCAACTTTCCGGCTCGAGCGATCCACTCGCGTGCCAGGTTTGAGTCGCACAAGGTCGCGCCCCCGCGCGCTGAAATCGGAACCGAATGAACTTGCAACACATACCCGTCCGTTTCGCGCACCAGCGGAAGAAAATTCGCATCGTCCAACCATGTTGGCAGCACAGTAATCACAAACCGGACCGGTTGAACAATCGGTCGCAGCATGGACAACCACGTCCGATAAGCATGGAGGTTCTTTTGCGCGCAGTCGAAGTCGAATTGGAACTCTTCGATTTTCACATTGTGCGTGCGAGCGTTATCGAGAAGTTGTTTCGCAACATCGACAATCATGCGTGCCGGTACGTCATCTGCGCGGAACGGCCCGGCAAAATGCGCAATGCGAAGCGCGACAGAGCAGTGTTGATTCTGCCGCTGCACCGCGTTCCAATCGATTGATGCTTTGACAGTCTCCGGAGTCTTGCCGCCGAAGTTGATCTCTGCGCCAAGCAGAACAACACCATTCAGTCGTCGTTTGGCTTCCGGCAGCGAATCAATTACCGCCGAGGTCCATTCGCGTTGCCAGATATAGCCGCGTTGTGGCAACGGCTCCGAAACTTCTACATTGGATCGGTGGCACCCCGCGAGAGCGAAGATTGACACGCAAAAAATTGTGATCGCTTTCAAATCTACACCCAAAGCGTGCGGTCGAACGTCCGATATTGAATCGCTTCACTTACATGCTCCGGTGAGATCTCAGTCTTGCCATCGAGATCGGCGATAGTGCGCGAAACTTTCAGGATACGGTCGTAAGCGCGGGCGCTTAGGTTCAATTCGCTCATGGCCACGCGAATCAGTTCCTGCGAATCCTGGCTGAGCTTGCAGTGTTGTTTGAGGTGGCGCGTGGCCATGCGTGCGTTGCAATTTACCTTTCCGTCGCCGCGAAACCGCTCTTGCTGGCGTTGACGTGTTCGGATGACTCGCTCACGAATCATAGCAGATGTCTCTTCAGCGCGCTCGCTGGCGACGTCGCGATACTCAACAGCAGGCACTTCAATGTGCAGATCGATACGGTCCAGCAACGGGCCGGAGATGCGCTGGCGATAACGTTGCACTTGAGCCGGACCGCACCGGCATTCCCGTTTGAGATCGCCAAAATAGCCGCATGGGCACGGATTCATGGCGGCGACCAGCATAAACTCCGAGGGGAAAGTGACACTGCCCGCAGCACGGGAGACGGTGACTTTTCCGTCTTCGATCGGCTGGCGCATTACCTCCAATGCCGATCTCTTGAATTCGGGCAGCTCGTCGAGAAAGAGAACACCGTTGTGCGCAAGACTCACTTCGCCCGGGTTAGGAAACGTTCCGCCCCCGAGCAAGCCGATATCACTGATGGTGTGATGCGGATCGCGGAACGGTCGTATAGAGACGAAGGATTTTTCGCCATCGAGCAATCCGGCGATGCTGTGAATCTTTGTGGTCTCAATCGCTTCCTCGAGGGAGAGAGGCGGAATGATGGTTGGGATGCGTTTTGCCAGCATCGATTTGCCAGAACCGGGCGGTCCGATCATCAAGGCGTTATGACCGCCAGCCACAGCGACTTCAATGGCGCGTTTGACGTGTCCCTGGCCTTTCACCTCGCCGAAATCGACATCATAGCTCTGATGCGCGGAGAAAAATCCGGTCAGATCGGCGCGCGTCGGAAGAAGCGGAGTTTCGCCGCGCAGAAACGCGAATGTCTGTCGTAAATTTTGCACGCCGTAGATGTCG
>QHQO01000038.1 GCA_003221195.1 Verrucomicrobiota bacterium | reverse complement strand
TCTGGAAAAAGCGGACGGCGGCACAGTGCTGGCGGACGGAAAGCCAGTGACTGGACCTGGCCGCGAGCGGCTCGTCATGTTTCAGGAACCGGCGCTCTTTCCCTGGCTGGATGTGTTTGGGAATGTTCTCTTCGGACTTAAGCTCAAACCGAACCTGACAAACAGAGACCGACGCGAGGTTGCCAAGTACTATCTGGAGCTGGTTGGGCTCAGTCGCTTCGAACACGCAAACATTCACGAGCTTTCCGGTGGAATGAAGCAGCGCGTCTCGTTGGCTCGCGCGCTTGCCCCGAACCCACGCGTCCTGCTCATGGACGAACCGTTTGCCGCGCTTGATGCCCTCACTCGCGAGCAGCTATATGGCGACATTCAAGAGATTTGGAAGGCGCGTCGCAAAACAATCGTTTTTGTAACGCACAATGTTCGCGAGGCCGCATGTCTGGGCGATCGGGTTCTGCTTTTTTCGCCTCATCCAGGTCGCATCCAGGAGGAATTCACTGTGAACCTGCCGAGACCGCGTGATATCAACAGCGTCGATCTCGCCGCTCATGCCACACAAATTATGAAGGCGCTGAAAAGCGCCGGTAAAGCTGAGGTTATCGCTCCTAAATGAAACGGTTTCTGCTGGCGGCTGCGTTTTTCGCTGCCCTCGTTTTGCTTTGGGAAGCGGGGTATCGGGCAAGGATTTGGTCGCCCGTTCTATTGCCATCCCCCAGGCAGGTTGTCAGCTACTTAGAGGGCGCTGCTGCCGACGGAACCCTCGCAAGAGCGACTGTGATAACCATGCGCCGCTTACTTATTGGTTACTTCATTGGACTGGTGGCTGGGCTTCCGCTGGGGCTGTTGACCGCGCGTTGGAAATTATTTGGCGATACGATTGGAACCCTGGCACTTGGCTTACAGACGTTACCCAGTGTTTGCTGGGTGCCGCTTGCGCTCTTGTGGTTTGGGCAGACAGAAGCGGCGATGCTTTTTGTCGTCGTGATGGGCACCCTCTGGTCTGTGATCATCGCAACCGAGACCGGCGTTCGCAATGTTCCGCCGATTTATCGCCGCGCCGCTTTGACCATGGGATCCAAGCGATTGCACATGTGGTTCAAAGTGATCCTGCCAGCAGCACTTCCCTTCATCGTTAGCGGAATGAAGCAAGGGTGGGCCTTCGCCTGGCGCTCTCTGATGGCTGCTGAGATTTTCGTCACAATCCTGACCGGTTTTGGCCTTGGCCAGCTTCTCCATTATGGTCGCGAATTGAGCGCCATGGAGCAGGTCATTGGGATCATGATTGTGATTGTGGTCATCGGTTTACTGGCGGACAAAATTTTCTTTTCACCGATCGAAAGGTTTCTGCACCGGCGCTGGGGGACGAGCCAGGCATGAGACTCGGACGGAAGAAAGCACCAAGTTCGGCGCAACGTGAGGTGCGTATCACCAACAAACTTGGATTGCACGCGCGGCCTGCGGCCCAGTTCGTCAAACGCGTACGAAGCTTTCGATCAGAAATCTGGGTAGTAAAGGCGGGTAAGCGATATTCCGCCTCCAGCCTGATTGACATCCTGCGCGCTAATCTCGATTGCGGTGCGACGGCGATGCTCGAGGCGCACGGTGTCGATGCAGACGACGCTCTGGACGAGTTGGAGAAGTTACTCGCGGAACTGCACGAGAAGGAAACTGACTAACGCAAGGGTCGCGCGACTAAAATTCCGCTGTCAGAGCGGTAGCGATATAGATATTTCGAAAGCTCTGAGTCAACGACCACGTGGCCGTAATTGCTTGGCGAAGAGGCGTGCATGAAATGCAAGACGCCGTCGCTTGTGCGCAATGCCAGACCGACATGGGCAGTGGAATAAAGTCCACCGCGGTCGCGTGAAATGATTCCGATGATGTCACCGCTGCGCAGTTTCGGTTCAATCCGAGCGACCTGGCTTTTCGGAATTTCGTAGAGAGGCCGGGATGAAACGTTCGCTTCCATGCGAGCAAGAGGTCCCAGCAGCGACCGGTTCGCAGCGAGATAACGATAATGTCGCCAGCCGGCGCTCATCTCCCGCGCGGAATGTGGAACGCTGCGCCCTCCGAGGTCGCGGGTCAGATCGTCAACGAGGCCTCGCCGATTATTATCGTACAGCCAGTCTTCCAGGTAATGCAGCCGCGACAGATAATCGCCAGTGCACTCCCCGCCGCGGTATCGATCCATCTCGATGTAATGCAGCAGACGTTCCGGAGTCCAGTTCGATTCCGGCTCGTTCAGCATTCGAGCGAAACTGAGGGCGATCTCGAAAAAGGTCCAGCAGTCCACGCCCTGAAAGTTTACTGACGGCGACTCGATCCGGTTGTCGATCTCAAGAGTGAAATGTTTATAGCGTGTCCCAATCAACCCCTGTCCTACCGCCGCAGTCCGTTCCCCAATCGGCAACGCCTTCCAATTCCCGGCTTTGGCCTTTGCGACCAGTCGATTGAACTGATCCTGTCCTTTAAAGACAGTGCTGAACGGCAGGCGCGATTCAGATGCGAACGCGACTGAAAAGAGCAGAAACAGGGGTATAAAGACTTTCCAACCTCGCATAACCCGCACAACTCAACGCGGAATGGATAAAGTTACAAGGGTTAGAAGGGTTACAAAGCTAAAAAGCTAGAAACGTTAAAAAGGCGCCCCCTTTCGGCGCCTAATCGAACCTTGTAACTTTTTTAACTCTTTTAACTTCTCGGCTGTCTCATATCCTTTAACACTGTGCCCATTCCTTTCCCAAAAAAGAGCCGGAGAAACATTGTTCGCCAATCATCGGATGGCGCAACTGCCAAGCCTTCCACCCGGGTCCGTCTGCGTCCACGAGCCGACTGGCATAAACGTAATTTTCTTACCAGCGTCCTGATTCCATCCCTTTTCATTAAACGGGCGGGTGATCAGGCACCCCGGGCTCCACAATTCCCAAAAATTCGCGAAGGGGAGGTTTGTATTACGTGGATCGGCCACGCGTCATTTCTTGTTCAAACTCACGAAGTGAATGTCTTGATCGATCCGAACTGGTCGAAGTGGCTCAAGGTAATCAAGCGTTTGAAGCAGCCGGGCTTCGAAATTCACCATTTGCCGTCGATCGACTTCGTCTTGGTGACTCACGCTCATTTCGATCATCTCGACCGGCGTACGCTGCGCCGCGTTGCGGCCGACCAGCCAATCGTCGTGCCGATGGGCGTAGGTAACCTGGTACACGATCTCGGCTTCCACATCGTGCACGAGCTCGATTACTGGCAGACAGTCGAGCTTGGGCCGCTCAAAATTTCGCTGACACCTTGTCATCACTGGGGCGCACGATTTCTGGCGGATTTACATCGCGACTTCGGCGGATTTGTCATCGCGGCAAACGGCCGCACCATTTTTCACTGCGGCGACAGCGCCTACTTTCCCGGCTTTAGAGAGATTGGCGATCGCTACGGGATTGAGATTGCGCTGCTTCCGATCGGTGCGTACGAGGCGCCAACTGGCCGCGAAGTTCACATGAATCCAGAGGAAGCGGTCAGGGCATTTCTCGAACTCGGCGCCAGGACATTAATTCCGATGCACTATGGAACTTTTCGTCTCGGTTTTGAACCGATGCATGAACCACCGCAACGTTTGCTCAAGTCCGCGCGCGAACATGGGATTGAAGACAAGGTTCTCGTGATGACCGAGGGAGAGCCCGTCGTTCTTTAGTGATCTGTGATCCGTGACTTGTGAATCGTGAATTCGAAGGCAAGCGCCGTTCACTGATCACCGTTCACCGATCACTTGGGCGACGCGATTGCGCCGGCGCGCTCGCTGCCGGCGCAATCGTTCTCTTCTTCTGTCTCATTCTTCTCTGGCACAATCCTCTTCTGTTTTGGAACGACGACTATGAATTGTCTGTTCTGCCCGTGTTCGCAGACATGGCCCGCAGTTGGTCGGAAGGCCATTGGCCAATCCTAAGCCCCTATTCGTGGGTCTGCGGCAATCTCGCCGGAGAATTTCAGTACGGAGTGTTCTCGGTTTTTGTGAACGCAGTCATCATCGCCGTCTGGCAATTTCCGCTCATATTTGCTCAGCAAGCAGCGGCTGTCTCCATTGCGCACCTTTTTGCTTTGTCACTGGGCGCGTTTTTGCTCGCGCGCGATCGCCAATTTTCAGTTCCCTTGTCGATCTTTGTTGCGCTTGTCGCTTCTTTGAACGGTTGGATCATTTGTTGGGGCGCGACCGATTGGTTCGGCGCGCTTGGTGCTTTTACATGGCTGCCCTGGGCGTGGTGGGGTGCGGCGCGAGCGCTCGATCTCCAGCGAGGCAAATGGAGATTCCTCTGGCCGGCGCCGTTTGTTTACCTCGTCGTAACTGGCGGATTTCCCTACACGGTTTTGATGTTGCTCCTATTGATCGCATGGCTGGTACTCAAGTCGTTAGCCAAAACGCGAAGCATTTTGTCCGTCGTGCCGATGCTCTTTGGCGTGGCACTCGGCTTCGGGTTATCGGCTCCCGCGTGGCTCGCGATTCTCGATTTGGTTCAGGGTTCAGCGCGTGAACTACAGCAGGCGAAAGCGCATTGGCAATGGCTTGTTCCTCCGGCAGCATTGCCCGGCCTCATCTTGCCATGCTGGACCGTTAATTGGTCTGATTTTTCCAATCGCTACTTGCCACACACGACAATGGAACTGGCTTGTGGGCTTGTCGCTCCGGCAGCGCTGATTGGTGGGTTGGCGTGGCGCGGACGCTTGGTTGTCAGGCAAATCAAATGGGAGTTGGTCCTGCTCTTGTTCGTGCTCTTGCTCTCCATGATCCCCACAGCTGGGCTTTTTCGGTGGAGTTTTCGTTGGCTGCCGTTTTTTCATTTAATTCTCGCGATCTGTGCGGCAGAAGGGTTGCACCTGCGGCCGCGATTACCGATCGCGGCTATAGCGGCGCTGGTTCTCGCCGCAGGTACTGCCATTGCGATGCTAATGCTGCGTACAACTGCCTCGTACGCTTTCCCTCTGACATGGATCTTTCTTGGACTCGCGGTGTTTTGGTGTCTTTGGGAGATCGCGCTGCGCGATTCTGAACTTAAGAAATGGGCACCTGTGGCGATCACGTTTTCGGCGTTGCTCGCGACATACATCTACATCCCGACGAACTGCGGCGTTCCCACGTACAATTTTTCTCAGCAACTGCTTAAGCCTACACCGCTCGACCCAGCGCGCCTTTATCTCAGCATTTATCCGTGGGCGGAGCTTACATATTGCGTATCAAACAAACCCCAGCCGGTTGGAGAAGTTCTACGTCCGGGAAGCACACCGATGTGGGCCGGACTGCATTTCATCAATGGCTACAGCCCGATTCGGCCGGCTGGCGTGGCCCGTGAATTCGCGACCTCAATTCACGGTGAGATCAATCCCGATGTAGGAAGTTATTTACTCAATAACCAGGCAGGCAAGGATGGTGAACTAGCTTTGTTGGGCGTGGATGGAATTGTGGTTGCGCGAGAATTGGATTTCACGCCCCAGCCAACCTCCGAATGGGAAGCGGCTCTTACAACAGACGAAGGACGAGTCTTTCATCGGCGCGGTGCTCCATTCGCGCGAGTGCGTTCGATAAGTTCCATTGATTCGCGGCCTGGAGAGCAATTTGTCATAGCAATTGTTTCGCGAATCAATAATTCGCGAAATCGAGTGGAAGCAGATATCGATGTTTCCAATGGTAATCATCCCGCTTTGCTCACTTTTTCCCGGCCATACTTTCGCGGATACAAAGCAAAAATGGGCAATCAAAAACTCGCCGTTACGTCGTATCGCGGATTATTTCCAACTGTCGAAGTCCCAGCTGGCGCTCATGGACGGCTTGCTCTTATTTATCAACCAGCTTGGTTGGTTTGGGGGCGTGCGATCGCCGTTGTTTGCGTCGTTGGAATTTTGCTAGCGTTCACCTTGCGAGGATTTCGCGGATGATAGCACTTGGCTGGCAAATCAGGTCCGCTGTTCGCCAACGAGCGACAGAATTGGAGTGATTGTCTACGGAGATGATCTAATGCTGAAACTTGAGCGATGGCGTAGATCGATTTGGCTTCGACCAGTCGGTAGTTTGAGAAGCTGGATTAGCGCAAGACCTGGTCTGCTTAGACTTGGTGGCGCAAGCTTTCTCTTTGCCGTCCTACTGACACCTTCGATCTGGATGCTAAGTGTCATCCCTCCGCTTTGGAGAGACGTCGATGCCTATGCCCAAGTAACGCTGGCGCCCGGACCAGGGACGATTCTGCACTATGGACCGCTCTACTGTTTCGTCGCGCGGATTCCGCTCTATCTAGGCTACGCCATAGACTGTTTGAAAGCGGGGTTTCACTTGCCAACACTCCGTTTTTTTGCTGATCCAATCTTAACTGATTCGGGCGTTTTCGCACTGCTCATTTCACAACATGTTGCCCTCTGCTGGTCCACATTTTATCTGATCACATTAACGAGCCGACTGTTCTGGGTTCGTCTTATGCTGGCCATCGCTTGGGCAGTGAATCCGCTCTTTTATACCTTTGCCCATACTGTTGGCTCTGAAACACTGAGCATGATTCTCCTCCTGCTGCTCGGAGGAGTGGGACTGAGAATTATTCAAGGTCGTGGGAGTTCTTCTTGGAAAGGATGGCTTTTTTTTGGTGTCCTTCTTTGGCTTTGTATTCTGACGAGGCACGTCAACACCGCGCTCGCCGCGCTGCTGCCGTCTAGCTTAATCCTTCTGGGTGCGCACCACTTAATCATGATACCATTCACTAACTCTAATCCTCTTGCTCCGTCGCGATGGCTAAAGGCGAAGCGAGCCTTACAAAAAGCCACACTTGCGGTTGTCGTTGGCATCGGCTGTATCGTGCTAGCGAACGCTTCCTTACGCATTTTGTGCTATGCCACTCGCATACCCTATTATTCCACTTTGGGATTTACCTTTCTCTTTCGCCTCAAGTTTCTCGCAGAGCTTTCTCCGGAAAAACGAAACGAACTGTTCGATGACGTGACGAAACACACCTCCTCCACAGATGTTAAGAAAATGATCTCGCTGATTCGCACAGGCTTTTCCACCGAAACTTCGAACTGGGATGTGCTCGGCTTTAGCCAGAAGGCAAGAGCCTCGCTTTTCCCACGGCAACTGGATCCAGACGGGGAAAAATATCATGTTTTACTCAACCGGACGGCACTGGCATTTCTTTCCCGGCCAGAGAAGATCTTGCTGAGCGCGGTCGCCACAGATTTCAAAAGGTCCCAGGAGATTACGATCCCAGACGTTGTCAGCTTCCTCTTTGTAGCCACAAGGTATTACTTTTCACATCCTGCGGTGATGCCTCAGTGCGCATCACTAATTACCTTTCGCGACAAGAATGCGGTTGAAGTTTTCGCCATTTTCAAAAAGCACTCCTATTTCCGCCATCCAAAGAACGTTGATTACCGTGCGCTTTTGCTTTTCTGGCTCGTAGTTCTTGCGCTCTTTCTTCTGATCGCCAAGATCCGTATGCGAGAGGCTGCCGACCTCGCTTCGTATGCTACGGCGTTAACGGTGATCGGATTGTTGATGATGCTCGCAAATTGCGCTTTAACCGTATTTCAACCCCGCTTTACTCTTCCAATGTGGGAACTAACGATTATCTCCGTGTCTATCTTATCTGGCAAAAGCGTCGAGTATTTGTTGGCTGGTAGAAGACAGCAGCCAAACGCTGTGTGTCAGTGAGATTCCTATTTTAACGGAATTTCCTGCAACATCTCGAGCATTCGTTCGAAATAACTCCACATTACGACGGTCCCGAAGACTCCATTAGCTGCGGTGTTTTGCCGCAAAACATTTTGCACATAGGCGAGGCGCGATGGCGCGCCCCAGCGTTTTTCCCAGGTTTCTCCCGGCTTCGATAAAAAATGCTCCTCGGGTGACCCGCCTACGCCGGTACTTCGGAGAATGCTGCAAAGCAGATGCGTCCCGCTGCGCTGAACTGAAGCAATAATGTAAGAAATTGCAGGGTTCATTACGGGAACATGTCTGCAATTATTTGGTGAGCCTGACGAGTTAATTCAAAAATCTTGCTGGAGTAATTCTCGAAAGTTTCCGAACGAGCGTCCGGTGATGCGAACGAAGATTTACAGCTTTTTGGGAGTTTCCAAGAGCTCGATCACCCGTTTGAGCAAGCGCCCTGCGCCGCCGCCGTCAATACTGCGATGATCAAAGCTCAGAGTGATTTGCGCCTCGGTCCGGGGAATAAATTCATGTTTCTCTTCATTCCAGAAAGGAACTTTTTTTCCGGCCCCGAGACCAAGCAGCAATGTCTGGTCCGGCAGCGGAATTGGCGTGCCCCATTCCATTCCGAAAGTTCCGAAGTTTGAAACGGTCGCTACGCCGCCGGCTTGCATGTCTGGCGAGATGCGCCGCTGGCGGGCCAGCTCGATGAGCTCCCTGTATTTGGTCGTAAGATCGGCAAGCGAAGTTTTTTCGGCAGCCCGGATCACCGGCACCATGATCCCATCTTCGGCTTCAACCGCAATTCCGACGTCAATGGAGTTTGATTGCACCACGCGATTGCCGATTAATTTCGCCGCCGCGCCGGGACTTTCTGCAAGCGCGAGCGCAAGCGAGCGCAACGCGTAAAGGCCTGGGCCGGGTTTGGGATCGCGCGACTGTCGGTCCTGCAGCACGGGATCGAGATTTACCGACGAACCAATCGTTGAAAGCGGCCGCGTCCAGCTTCGCCGCATCGCGTCGGCCACACCAGTGCGAATTGCAGAAGCATCCTGCGCCGTTTGGCTCTCGATCTTATGCAGAAAATTTTCGAGGTCTTTGATTGTAACGCGGTTGCTCGCGCCCGTGCCCATGATTCCGGCAAGATCGGCAGTTGTCAGCTGCAGTTCGGCCATCCGGGCTCGAACACGCGGGGACATGAATGTCGCGCCTTTCGGTGTAACTGGAACAGGCAATCCGCCGGCGCGTGCGCCATCTCCGTCGCGCGCGGCCACTTTCTTCTCACGCACGGGAGCAACCTCTTGATCAGCGCGCGCAGGAATCTCCTCCGCGACTTCGCGCTGCGCCGGAGGAGGAGCTTGTCTTGCGAATCTCGCGGCGTCTGCTTCGCTCGCTTCCACGTAGCCAAGGACTGCGCCGACCGGATAAGTCTCTTTCAATTGCACGGTGATCTGAGCAATCTTGCCTTTGCACGGGGTCGTCACGCCCATCACCGCTTTGTTGGTTTCGACGTCTAAAATTTCCTGATCATCCGCAACCTCATCGCCGGGCTTTACCTTAATATCGACAATTGTGGCTTCGGCGATCGATTCGCCTAGCTGTGGCATGATGATTGGGACTTGCGGCATAAATTTTTACTCTCGAAGCAGTGCGCGAGCTTTTCGCGCGATCTCTTTTGCGTTGGGTCTGTGGGCCGACCAAAGATTTGGATGATAAGGAATCGGTGTGTCTTTCGCGTTGAGCCGTTGCGGCGCGGCGTCCAATAAATGAAAACCTTCGGCCGCGACGCGCGCAATCACCTCGGCCGTAACGCCGCCCCACGGAAACGATTCTCCCACGCACAAGAGGCGGCCTGTGCGCGCGACTGAGGCGAGAACGGCATTAGTATCGAGCGGTTTAACCGAGCGAAGATCGATCACTTCAATTTCAAAACCTTCGCCGGCCAATTGTTCCGCGACTGCGAGAGCTTCATGCACCATCGCGCTGTAACTCACAATGGTCAGGTCGCGCCCTTCCCGCGCGATGCGTGCCTTTCCTGTGGGGACGCCCTCGGTCGGTAGCTTGTCCGCCTTGAGGTGATAATAGAGGTACTTGTGCTCGCAGTAAACAACCGGATCGTCGATAGCGACAGCTTCAATCAACATGGTGTAGGCGTCTTCTACGGTTGCAGGTGTCATGACGATCAGCCCCGGGTAATGCGCATAAATTGATTCCATCGATTGACTATGGAATGGCCCGCTGCCTTTTGTCCCGCCGGAAGGTAGACGAACGGTGATAGGGACCGGTACATTTGTCCGCCAGTAATGCGTGCCGGCGTTGTTCAGGATCTGGTTCAGGGCGATACTGGAAAAATCGGCAAACTGCATTTCGACAATCGGTCGCATTCCCTCGATCGCGGCCCCGATCGCGGCTCCAACCATCGCGTCTTCGCTGATTGGCGTGTTCAGTACGCGTCCGGGAAATTCTTTAGCAAGACCTTTTGTTGCTTTGAAAGCGCCGCCAAAAGTCCCGCCGACGTCCTGTCCATAGATAAACACGCGTTCGTCGTCACGGAGTAGCTTTGCCTGCGCCTCGCGAATTGCTTCGAGATACGTGATGCTCATTCCGGGCTTTCCACGAGGTCGCGCACGGAGATTGCGCACCAATCTTCTTTGTCGCCTTCCGGCGGAGCCTCTTTTTGCGCAGTGGCAATCGCCTCATCCACCTTCGCCGCTGCTTCTTTGCGCCACTCAGTCAGTGTTTTGGCATCGGCCAGATTCAAATCAGCGATTGTTTGCTCGGCGACTTTTAAGCAATCGCGCGCAAATGGTTCGCGCCTGATCTCCTCAGTCACATAACTGGCATCGTCGTGTTCACCGTGGCCGGAAAGCCGCAGAACGGAGGCCACGACCAACTGTGGCGGACGTCCCGCGCGCGCACGTTTCACTGCGCCACCGATTACCTCGAGACACGCACTGAGGTCCGTCCCATCAAGACTGTAACCTTCAAAGCCATACCCGATGGCGCGGTCGACGAGATCGTGGCACGCGAACTCGCGATCATTCGGCGTGGAATAAGCATAATGATTATTTGTCGCGACGATCACCAGAGGCACCTGTTCTACTGCCGCGATATTCATTCCCTCGTGAAACGCACCGGTCTGCATCCCGCCTTCGCCAATGCACGCCAGGCCGATAAAACCTTTCTCTCCCTTAAAGCGTTTTGCCATCAGCGCGCCCACAGTCACGGAAATCATCGCGCCGAGATGGCTAACCATGGCGAGCTGGTTGTCCTGCGGGCGACCTCGATGGATGTTGCCGTCACGTCCGCGCATGGGACCCTCGCGCGAGCCTAGATAAGTGCGTGTAACATCCAACAGCGGTTCGCCGAACGCAGATCGTCCCGCCTGGTCTCGAATCAACGGCGCGAAGATGTCGCCTTTTTGCAAGAACAAACCACACGCTGCGCTGACCGCCTCCTGGCCCCTGCCGATGTAGACACCGCCAGTGATCAGGCCACCCCGATACAGACTAACGAGTTTTTCTTCCAGCGTACGCGTCAGCAGCATCCAACGATACGCTTCGAGGAAGCGCTCATGCGGCGGCGAAGGCTTTTTGGTTTTCGATTGGCGCTGCGCCGTCTGAAGCATCCGACAATTTTACGCGAGATCGGCTATGCCGCGCAAAATTTTTTTAGGAGCACAGGCATCTTGCCTGTATGGCGGGTAGGCGTCTCGCCTGCCGATTAAATATTTTTTTGCGCATTCAGCAGGCTGGAAGTCCGCTGTCTCCAGAGGCAAGATGCCTGTGCCACGAAATTACCGCGTTGCAAGCACGAGACGTTGTTGTCTCGGCTTCTGTGCTACGTTTGCAAACGTTTCTGTGGAAACTTGCTGTGGTGCGGTCAATTTCATTCCCACGAGCTTGCTCACGCCGCGCTCTTCCATCGTCACACCGTAAAGTATGTCGGCCTTGGCGATGGTGCGTTTGTTGTGCGTGATGATGATGAATTGACTCTGTTCTATGAACCGGTCCAACACGCGGACAAAGCGGTTGATGTTGCCTTCGTCCATTGCCGCATCCACTTCGTCGAGAATGCAGAACGGACTTGGTCGTACCATGTAAATTGCGAACAGCAACGCCACAGCAACCATGGAACGCTCGCCTCCGCTTAGCAGGGAAACGCTTTGTAACTGTTTGCCCGGAGGCTTGGCGCTGATTTCGATTCCGCAGTTGAGCGGATCGTTTTCGTCGAGCAAGGACAGGTCTGCGCGCCCCCCGCCAAAGAGCTCTTCGAACATTTCACGGAAGTTGATCCGTACCTGAGCAAAGGTCTCGCTGAACAACTTTTTCGTAGTCGAGTTGATTTGCGCAATCACATCCAGCAATTCGCGACGCGAATTGGTAAGGTCATTGTTTTGCGCTTCGAGAAACTTGTATCGCTCTTCCAGTTCGTCGTACTCGTGAACAGCGTCCAGGTTAACTGGCCCCATGTTATCGAGTTGCGTTCGAAGGTCGCTAATAAGCTGTTCGACATCAGGAGGGGCGAACTCCGGCGAGCCCGGCGTCGCAGGCGTTCCGCCCTCCACTTTGTCATTGCATTTCAATTGCGCTCGCAGAGTTTTTTCAAACGCAGCCTGGTCCTGGCTAAATTCGCGCAAATTGATTTGATATCGGCGTGAAACGCCTTCGGTGAGATTATCGATCTTCAATTGCAGCTCTGCCTGGCGCACTTGTTCTTTGGAACGCGAGTCGCGCAGATCATTCAACGAGTTTCGAATTGTGCGCAGATTCGACTCCGCTTCGTTCATCGTTGCCGAGCGCTCCCTGCGCTGTTCAGTGAGCGAGGCTAACGCTCCTTCAAGATCCGCGCGTTGTCCGGTTTGTTTCTCGATGGCGGATTCGGCCGTTCGCGATTCTTCCGCCTGCGTGGTCAGCCGCTTCTCAAAGTTGATAATCTCAGCCTGGCGTGCCGCGATTGCCTCCGCAAGTTCCGCGTCACGCGCGCTCATCGGCCGGCGCTGCGAAATAAGGTGTTCGTAGCGCTGTCGCTCGGTGGCGGCGGTAAGACGCAATTCGTTCAGTTGCTCTATTGCCTCGTTTTCGCGCTTCGCGACATCGTCCTGCGCAGCCCGCAATATCTCTTGCTCGCCTTGGTTAGCAGCCAGCGTCGCCTGTTCTGCAGCCAATTCGTCTTCCAGTTTTGCAATGCGTTCGTCTGCGGCCTGGATTTGTCGGGCCAGCGTACTTTGCTCAGAGCGAACCTGGGCCTGCTTTTGTTCGCCCTCTTGCAGTTCTCGCGTAAGAAAAAGAATTCGGTTGTCGCAATCGGATTTTTCACGTTGCGCCGTTTCGTAATCTCGACGGGCTTCTTCCAACTCGCCGCCCGCTTTTTTCAGCGCTGCTCTGGCGTCGTTGCATTCGTTAAGCAGAGCGTCCCGTTGCTTGCGGATCTCAGAACACTCCCTGTCCAGGTCCGACATTCGCGCTTTGCGTTCGAGTAGAGAATCTGCCGATGTTTCCCGGCTCCCACCAAACACAACTCCCTCGGTCGAAATCAATTCGCCATCCACCGTCGCCGCTGCGATTTTGCTGTGCTTTTTCTTGGCAGCCAGGGCGTCATCGAGATTCTGAAAAATTGCAACATCGTGAAGCAATTGTGCAACGAGCGATGCGATCGGCTCCGGCGCTTTCACTTTGTCAATCGCCCACCCGAGCGATTTTTCAGGAGCCCGTTTTACTCGCTCTTTTGTTGTGCCATTACCGAGTTGTGGAATGACCAGCGCCGCCTGGCCGAGTTTCTTCTCTTTCAAAGCCGCAATAATTTCGGGCGCCAATTGCGCGTCTTTTAGCACAATAGCCTGCAAATTTCGGCCCAACGCAGCTTCTATCGCCGGAATGAAATTCTGATCCACGTCGAGATTTGCAACCAAAGCGCCCGCCAAGGCAGGCTTGATTCGTCCCGCGACGGCGGGATGCAGGCCCTTAAGCACGGCTTGGGAACCCTCCCCAAGACCCTCGCCTTCTTCGTTGAGCTGACGAAGAATTTCAAGCCGCGATTCTTTTTCTGCCTGGCCGCGCTCAATGGCAGTAAGCTCCTTCTCCATGCTAGCGACACGTTGTTGATGGTGTCGCAGCGTCTCCTCGCTACTCTGAACAGCGCCCCGAAAGCGATCGAGTTTGTTCTGAAGGTTCTCGGCCGCCGCGCGTGCAGCGTTGGTGTCGTCCTGGATTCGGGTGCGGGCTGTCTCTATGTTGGAAATCGCGATGTCTAAACCACGCCGATTCTCCTCTGTCGTTTCAAGGCGAATTTTAAGTCCGGAAATCTCATCCTCCAGGTCGGCGATTCGGCTCTCGATTTCTGACGCTGCTTTTTCCAGCGTCTCGAGTTTCGATTCATGCTCGCTTCTCTCGGTGCGAAGGTCCGAGAGTCGTCCCGTAAGTTGATTTAGCTCCGTTTCTTTGCTCTGCAGAGCCTCGCTCGTCTTTTCAATCAGCGCGTTCGCCTCTTGAATTTCTTTGCCTTGCCGCTCGCGTTTAGTTTCGGCAACAGCAATATCGTTTCGGGAACGTTCGATCAGTTCGTTCAGTTCCTCGGCCCGCTGCCGATTGAATTGGATTCGATTTCGATGCGCATTAATTTCGCTCTCAAGATGCTGGAGTTCACTGCGGCTGCCCGCAATTCGGGCATCGATTTCTTCCAAATCGTTGCGCTGCTCGGCCAACTCGTTTTCGTCCGTTTCGATTTTGGCGCGAGCGAGATCTTCTGATTCGCCGAGGCGCGCAATTTCAGCCTGGCAATGGGCGAGATCCGTTTCGAGCACCTCGAGTTGCTTGCGCGAATAATGCGTATCAAGGACGCGAAGATCGTCGTGCAATGCCTGGTAACGCCTTGCTTTGCCCGCCTGGCGCTGCAACGAACCGATTTGACGTTTTACTTCCTTAATGATGTCGCCAATGCGCAGGAGATTTGCATCGGTCGCTTCCAGCTTGCGCAGCGCCTCGCGTTTCTGCGTCTTGTATTTTGTGACCCCGGCTGCCTCCTCAAACACTGCGCGTCGATCCTCAGGGCGCGAACTCAGGACCATGTCGATCTTGCCCTGTTCCATCATTGAGTATGCGGAGCGCGCAATGCCGGTGTCGGCGAAGAGACTTTGAATATCGCGAAGCCGGCACGAGGTTTTGTTGAGCAGGTACTCGGAATTGCCATCGCGATAGACACGACGCGTTACGCGAACGTCGTGCCAGTCGATACCGAGTTCTTCAGCGCAATCGGTGAAGGTCAGAGAGACCTCGGCGAAGCCAATAGGCTTGCGCGTCTCACTGCCATTGAAAATCACATCCGCCATCTCATCACCGCGCAAAGATTTTGCAGATTGCTCGCCAAGTACCCAGCGAACGGCGTCGAGCACGTTCGACTTTCCGCAACCGTTCGGGCCAACAATAGCAGTGACGCCTTCGTGAAAGTTAAGAACCGTTTTGTCGGCGAACGATTTGAAGCCGAACAGTTCGAGCGATTGTAAATGCATGGTAGGCCAAACCTCGGACCTGAGGAGGTCAATACAGCAGGCGTGTAAGGGTGACAAGCGAAAAACACACAATTTGAAGGGCTTTCGCTCCTAGCCAGCCACAGGATGTTGGGGGTTGCGGGCTCGGTCGGGTGAAATCGAACTGATGCAGACGCTTGCGCTTTGCCCCGCTCCCTTGGGATAAGGGGAGAGCATTAAGTTGGGGGATTGGGACAAGTTGCTGCCTCTTGGGGACGATCCTGACCCTCTTCTTTGCCAGAGAGAGGTGTCCCTCCGCACATGCCACGTTGCAATTACCCGCCATCGAAAAACGCCCTCTTGGGTCGCGAAGCTTACCTCGCACTCTTGCCTTGGACAACTGAATCACGCAGGATCCCCCAATGGCCGAAGAAGCGACGCTGTCGATCGAACAAGCGGAGCGTGTCGATCATCAGTTAGTCCGCGGAATTGGGATTCCGGCTCTCACTGCAAATATTGTTAGCTCGACCATCGGTGCAGGGATTTTTGTGATCCCAGCGACAGTCGCGAGAGGTTTGGGGCCCGCTGCGCCACTTGCATTTGTTTGTTGTGCGGTTGCGATGGTGTTGTTCGTCACTTGTTTCGCGATCGCTGGTAGTCGAGTGTCGTTGACCGGCGGTCTTTACGCATATGTCGAAGTCGCGTTTGGTCGTTACGTCGGCTTTCTCGCCGGCGTACTTTATTTTCTAACGGCGCTCGGCGCGGTTGCTGGCGTCGTGAACGTGCTCGCGAATTCGGTTGCGCTCGTCGTTCCATTCCTCGGCAGCCCGGTGATGCGCATTATGGTCATGATCGCCGTTTACGGTTCGCTTGTGCTCATTAACATCCGCGGGGTGCGCGAAGGCGCCGGTGCGGTGACCGTGATCACGGTGGCGAAGCTTCTGCCCCTGCTGCTGTTCGTTTGCGTCGGAATATTTTTTATTCAGCCGCCGAACCTTGCCTGGAGCGGCTGGCCCGGTAGCAAGTCGTTAGGCGATGCCGTTATTCTTTTGATTTTTGCTTTCGTCGGAATCGAAGTGGCATTGATTCCGAGCGGTGAAGTGAAGAATCCGGCGCGCACTGTTCCGCGCTCTGCCTATCTCGCGCTTGTCATTACAACGGTCATCTACATCCTGATCCAAATCGTAGGGCAGGGGACACTCGGCGCCGATCTTGGGAATCATCCTGACGCGCCCCTCGCAGAATCAGCGGCGAAATTTCTCGGCAATTTAGGCCGCACAATCCTTCTGGCTGGAGCCACCATCTCGGCCTTTGGATTTGTGACCAGCGACATCCTTAGTTCACCACGCATGATCTTTGCTTTCGGACGGGATGGCGCGTTACCGCAGTTTTTCGCGCACGTTCATCCGCGCTATCGGTCGCCGGACGTCGCGATCATTACTTATGCGACGCTCGCCTTTTTGCTGTCGATTAGCGGGACGTTTGAAAAATTGGCGGTGCTTTCGAACGTCGCGGTGTTGTTAATGTATCTGCTTTGCTGCGCCGCGTGCTGGGTCTTGGTGCAACGCGATGTGCGAGCCGATGGCGCTCAGCCATTCAATTTTCCCGGGATGAACATTGTGCCTGCCCTGGCAATCGTTGCGATTCTTTGGATCCTCGTCCATGCGACTGCTCGCGAATTTGTCGTCACTGGAGTTGTGCTGGCTGTTGCTTCAGTCGTTTATCTCGTCCGCAGCCAGGTTCGACGGAAAGCGTAGGCAAACTGTGAAAACCGATTAGCTTGTGGCCATGCGTGAAAATTACCTCGAGGATTTTTATTCTTTCCTGCGCTTTCCAAGCATTTCGACTGACGACCAGTACGCGGAACGGGTGGCGGAATGCGCGCACTGGCTCGTGAAAAGACTCACCGGCATTGGTCTGGAGACACAGCTTGTTCCTACGCGCGGTCATCCCATTGTCTGGGCACGCAACAAACATCAGCCCGGACGTCGCACCGTTTTGATCTACGGGCATTACGACGTGCAACCGCCCGATCCTCTGGAGCTCTGGGATTCGCCGCCGTTCGAACCTGTTCTCAAGAACGGATATGTCTTTGCGCGCGGCGCAACAGACAACAAAGGACAAATTCTTGCGCACATACTCGGAATTCAGGAGACGATGGAACAAGATCGCGATTTGCCTGTGAATTTGCATCTCGTGATCGAAGGTGAAGAAGAAATCGGCAGCGGGAACCTGGGCTCTTTTCTCAACGAAAATCGCGAGGCACTGAAGAGCGACGTCGCGGTCGTCTCCGACACCGGAATGATTGAGAAAGGTGTGCCGACGTTGAGTTACGGCCTGCGCGGGGTGACCGCCCTTGAGATCAAGGTCACTGGGCCGAAGATGGACTTGCATTCCGGCATTTTTGGAGGCGCCGTCCAAAATCCAATCACGGCGCTGGCGCAAATGCTCGCCACACTTCACGATCGGGAAGGTCGCGTGGCAATCTCGGGATTCTATGATCGGGTTAAGTCGCTGGAGAATTGGGAGCGCGAAGCGTGGCGCAAACTTCCAGTCGATGGCGACAAACTGATCCTGAAGGAAACAGGAGTCCCCGAACTTTTCGGCGAAGCCGGTTACAATTCGCTCGAGCGCATCTGGGCTAGACCAACAGCCGAAATCAATGGAATCGGCGGAGGATATCAGGGGCAAGGGACAAAGACAGTCATCGCCAGTCATGCGATGGCGAAACTGACTTTCCGTCTGGTTCCGGAACAGGAAGGCGACGAAATTCTCAAGCTAGCAAGAGCGCATTTACGAAAAAATCTGCCCAAAGGCGTTACAATGGAAATTACCGACGGACATAGCGGTCCCTGGTATCTTACCGACCCGCATTCACCCCTCGGCGAAGCCGCGCAACGCGCATTGCGTAACGCATTCGATCACGACCCCGCGCTCATTCGCGAAGGCGGCAGTATCCCCATCGTCTCACAGTTCCGTGGCATCCTGGGCATCGAAACGCTGCTCATGGGACTCGCGCTGGCCGATTGCCGCGCACATTCGCCTAATGAAAATTTTCCTCTCGAAAATTTCGAGGGCGGCATTCGCCTCAACAAAGCAATCCTTCAGGAGCTCGCTCACTGATTGTTTTCCGCGACTAAAATTCATCCGATCAGAAACCAGAACGCGAATTGTAGGGCGTCTGTGTCAGACGCCGGGGCTGACGCCGTTTCACAGAAACGCCCTACAATTTTGGCGGTCTCCCAACCAATATTTCGCGGGCTTCTAATCGCCGCGATTTCATTTGGGACTTTCCACGCGGCGAATGCTGCCGAAGACTCGTTAGGCACAAAGATCAAAAAGATTTTTGCTACACCTACGCCGGCCCCCCGCAAACATCGGAAACGCTCTCCGAAGAAAGCGACGCCCAGCCCGTCGCCGACAGCTTCGCCAAAACGGAAAAAGGTTTCGCCAACTCCGTCTCCCAGCCCAACGTCGGAGACAAAACGAAAACACAAAAAGAAATCTCCGACGCCAACAGCTACACCCGAAGAAAGCCCGGTCCCAAGCCCAACCGAAACTCCAAGCCCTTCCCGGTCGCCGCGTCCCGGTGCGGAAAAAAAAGGCGCGCCCAACGTAACTCTTTCGCCTGACGAGATTGCAGGCTACGACGGTTACGCCCCGAAAGTGCGCCAGATTCTTGACGCCGGACTTGCGCTAACAAAACAAAATCTGGGTTACACATACGGCTCGGCCGATCCTGCCAACGGCGGCATGGATTGCTCGGGCTTTATTTACTATCTTCTGACCGAAAACGGGTTCAAAGATGTTCCGCGCGATTCGAGCCAGCAATACGTCTGGGTGCGCAAAGCTGGAGATTTCAATGCCGTTTTGAGCCGCCACGAAGATTCTTTCGAGTTCGATGCGCTTAAGCCAGGCGATTTGCTCTTTTGGAGTGGCACTTACAACATCGATCGCGACCCCCCGGTCACGCATACCATGATTTATTTGGGCCGCGAAAAACGTACCAAAAAACGGGTCATGATCGGCTCAAGCGACGGTCGTACTTACGATGGCAAACAACGTTGGGGCGTCAGCGTTTTCGATTTCAAAATTCCGCCGCCACCAAACAGCGGCGACGCCAAAATCAGTCCGGTCTTTGTCGGCTACGGTCGAATTCCCGATCTCGTTGAAGAATAGACTCTACTGCGCCCCCTCGGTTTGGACGGGACTTGGAGTTGTTTTGGCCTCCGGCGGGGCCGGAGGGCGAAGGTGAACGCTATGCAATCGGCGTTCGTATCCGACGAAAACGACCGTGATCAAAACAAACATTACGATGAGAACGACGCGCTGTTCGTTTTTGGAGAGTTCAAAAATTCTAAAAAGGGGCTTCATCGAATGTTGCGCAGCTTTTTCCGTTCAATTTTTGGAGCACCGTTGCCGTTAGGTTCCCTGCAGGTTGTCATTCTGAGCAAAGCGAAGAATCTCAGTCATTCCTTTCTACAATCACCGAGCCCGACAGCCAGAGATGTTTCGCTTCGCTCGACATGACAAGAATGCCTATTTCACGTAGCGAATCGGATCTTTCATCCCGGCTTCGCGAAAGCCTTTGAGCCGCAGGAGACAGGAATCGCATTCGCCGCAGGCGAAACCTTCCGGCGATGGATCATAACAACTGTGGGTAAGCGAAAGATCGACACCGAGTTCGAAGGCTTGGCGAATGATTTCGGCTTTGGAAAACTTGATCAGCGGGGTGTGAATCTGAAAGCGTCCGCCTTCCACGCCGGCTTTAGTTCCAATGTTGGCGAGCGTCTGGAACGCTTCGATGAATTCCGGACGGCAATCGGGGTAGCCGCTGTAATCGATTGCATTTACACCGAGAAAAATGTCAGCGGCTTGAATCACTTCCGCCCAGGCGAGCGCGTAAGCCAGAAAAATGGTGTTACGCGCAGGGACGTAGGTGACCGGAATGCCGTCTGCGATTTCTGTTTTCGAGCGCTGTTTCGGCACATCGATCTCGCCGGTCAGCGCCGAACCGCCAAAGACGCGCAGGTCGATCTTTGCAACGCGATGCTTTTTCGCGCCTAACGACTGGGCGACGCGCCGAGCAGCCTGCGTTTCGATCTGGTGACGCTGACCGTAATCGAAGGACAGCGCATATGCGTCGTACCCGTCGGCAAGCGCAATGGCTAGCGTGGTTGTTGAATCAATTCCACCGCTCAACAGGACCACTGCGGATTTCATTTTATCGGGCGCTCGAAAACCCAAAGTTTAGGTGAAGACGTCGGATCATTCGTCGCGCCCTACCATTTCATCGACCGTCCACGACAACCTCGCGATTGTCCGGGTATTCCGCGCGGACGGTCAGCGCGATTCCGCCGCGGGCGGAGAATTGCGCTGTCACGATTGCCTCGCGTGGCGCGCATGCGTTGACGAAATCGTCCAAAATGCGGTTTGTTACCGCTTCATTGAAGGCGCGCTCATTGTGATACGAGGCAAGATAAAACTTGAGCGACTTGCTTTCGACACAGAGACGGTCAGGCACGTAGTCGATATCGATCCTGGCGAAATCTGGTTGGCCTGTGACTGGACAAAGCGAAGTGAAATCGTCCGTTTCAAAGTGAATCCGATAATTGCGCCGAGGCGCAGGATTCGGGAAAGTCTCTAGGCGCGCTTCGGCAGGCGAGGCGGGCAATCTCGCTGCACTGCGTCCGAGAAGCGTCAGTCGACCTGCGCGTTTTGTTTTTGCCACGGCGACATCAAGGTTCGCCCGAAGGCGATTGAGGTCAATCGTCCCTACCTTGTTGGAAAGCGCGCAGATCGTCCGCCACGTCTGGATATCTTGCTGCGAGCGCTTCGACGTCACCGATTTCTACGTCAACTCGTTCTACGCCTGGCCATTCGGTGCTCGCGCCGAGGAACCAGCGGCGATCTCCGATGACGCGCGCGGTGTGGAAGGTGTTGCCGGGGATCAAAAGCTGCACGCATTGACCCGCGCGGAGATCCGGACCGACTATGGCGCGCTTGCTTGTTCCATTTTCGTGCAGCATTAGAACTTCGATCGGATCACCTAAATAACGGTGATAAAGCTGATCGTTGCGGATCCGATGCAGGCGTACAGGCGCATCCGGTGTGACCATGAAATAGAGCGCGGAGCCGGCTGGCCGACCATCAATGAACGGTGGCGGGAGCCCACCGGGTGCAATTCGTTGTTTGCTGATAAATGTCACACGCACAAATCCGCACGTGGCGTGCGGCTCCAGTTTTAGGAGCTGTCGAACCTCCTGAGCTGTCAGATCATTGGTCATTTGTTTTTTTACGTCTTGAACATCGATTGGCGACCGCCGAACGTCCAACGCCGAGTCATCTGAATGGACATCAAACATCAAACATCAAAAATCAAAGATCGCACCGGCGTTATCGATGTGATCGCGGAGAACCCGAAGACGGGTGAGCTCGTTCTCCTGATGAACGAGCCTAACGAGTGGGATAACTCTGACGAAGAATTGCTCGCGTTACAGGAACGCTTTAACGCTTACGTTTCATTCCTGCTCGACGGCGAATTGGCAGAGGTGCATCCGGAATTGGTTGGCAAGCCAGCGCGGATCGAGTTGCGTTGCGGACAAATGCCCGATGCGCGCGCTCTCGAGTTTCTTGGACTGATCCACGATCAGCTGGCGTTCCAGGAGATAACGTTGGAAGTGATCATAACGAACGATCCGTCTTCGCAGAAGGCTACTGAATGAGGGCCGACATCCGGAATCTTACAACTCGATCGCGTAGCGCTTCATCTTGTTATAGAGCGTGGGGCGCTGGATACCGAGAAGTTCCGCTGCTTTTTTCTTGTTGCCGTGGCATTCTGCAAGCGCCTGAATGATCGCGGTTCGCTCGACGTCGTCGAGAGTCTGCACGCCGGCCCGCGGTAGCCCGGCGATCTCTGCTTGTTGCAGAGCGGGAGGCAACTGTATTTCGGTTGGCAGCTCTTTCACGCCGACCACGCCTTGTCGCGCTAGTACCACGGCATATTCAATCGCGTTTTGCAGTTCGCGAACGTTTCCTGGCCACGAGTAATCCAGTAGTTTTTGAAACGCTTCTGGCGAAATGTCTGGCTCCGGTTTGCCGAGCTGCTGAGCAAACTGTTTCACGAACGCGGCGATCAGCAGTGGGATGTCCTGTTTCCGTTTTCGAAGTGGCGGCACTTCGATTTGAAACGTGTTTAGCCGGTAGTACAAATCGGAACGCAGCCGGTTTTCCGAGAGGGCTTGAGCGACTGGCCGGTTGCTCGACGCAATCGCCCGGAAATCGGCTTTCAGCGTTTGTGTGCTTCCAAGGGGCCGGTACTCGCGCTCTTGCAGCACGCGCAAAAAGCGCGTCTGCAGTTCCGCCGGCATATCGGATATTTCGTCGAGAAAAAGCGTACCGCTATCGGCTGCCGCGATCATTCCCGGGAAATCTTGCATCGCGCCGGTGAACGCACCTTTCACATAGCCGAAGAGCTCTCCTTCAATCATTGTTTGGGGAAACGCCGCACAATTGAGCTTTACCATTGGCTTTTCTGCGCGCCGGCTCCGCGCGTGAATAGCATTGGCGATTACTTCCTTGCCCACGCCGCTCTCACCGATAATGAGAGCATTGGCGTCTGATGGCGCCATTGCATTGATCAATTCGTCGATTTCCTGCATCGGCTTGCTCTTGAAAATGAGAGTGGGCCGCGCCTCCGCCACCTCCAGACGCCGCTCAAGTTGCTCAGTCTTTTCTCGAAGTTCTTCGGCTTCTCG
>QHQO01000037.1 GCA_003221195.1 Verrucomicrobiota bacterium | reverse complement strand
TGTCGACACCTACGAACATCTTCTGGAGGTGTTCGACCAGGACCAACTCGTCTGTGTCTTTCCAATTACACCGGGATCGAAAACATTGCCGGCGCCGGTGGGCACCTGGAAGATTCTCGGTACCAATGTCTGGCCGTGGTTCCGCTACGATGAAGGCATGCTCAACCACGGCGTCCGCACCGAAAACTATTACAACCTTCCACCAGGTCCGAACAATCTCGTTGGCGTCCTTTGGATGGGTTTGAACAAGCCCGGCATCGGAATTCACGGCACGAACAATCCCGAAACCATCGGCCGCGCAGCCAGTCACGGCTGCGTTCGCCTGGCAAACTGGGATGCTGCGCGCATGAAAGATCTCGTAAGTGTAGGGAATACCGTTCTTATTTTCTGATCTTCCCTTTGTCATCCCGAACGAAGTGAGGGACCGCGCAAAAGATGATCGATCACACAAGTTACGAAGAATGCCGCCAGCTCCGAATGTGAGCTCCCTCACTCGCGCTTGGGATGACCACGCGAGCGTAGCCAATACCGTCTTCATTTTCTAGGTAGGGACGGATCGCGGGGGCGGTACCGGCGGCTCGCGAGCGCGCCCTACCAAATTCTTAAAGAAATTTCGCGCGGAATCGCAATGTCAAACGTCTAGGCTTTAGATCGACCCAATGGATCCCAGTGAACGCGAAAAATACCAGGCGGCCATTCACGGCGATCGCGAGGCATTTGAAATGATTATTCGCACCCATAGCCGGACGCTTTTCGCCATTGCTTACGGCATTTTGCAAAGCCCCGAGGAGGCAGAGGACATCGTACAAGATTCGCTGGTTAAAGCGTGGAAAGCACGCTGGCGTGTGCGCGATCCGGGAAAATTTCCGGCATGGCTCGCAACGATTGCGCGACACAAGGCGCACGACGTTTTTCGCAAACGCCGCACCGTTCCTTTGTCGGAGCAAGTGACGGAACCGATCGAGCCAGAGCCGGCGAACACGAGTGCTTTAGATCAAAGATTGCATTCCGCCCTCGCAACGTTGCCGGAACTCCACCGGGCTGCGCTCACGTTGCGCTATTTCGAAGAGATGGATTATCGCACTATCGAAAACAGCCTGGGTCTGACCAATGGCGCGCTGCGAGGCATACTCGGCCGTGCTCTGGCCCTAATGCGCAAACAACTTCGCCCTGCTCTCGCTTCAATCGACTAAACGTATGGCAACGATCCACGACGAAATTGACAGCTGGCTGGTCGCCGATCTGCACGGCGAGCTTTCGAACAGCGAACGGAACGCGCTTCATGCGCATCTCGTCGATTGCGGTGCGTGCCGAAAGACTCATCAGGAAATCAAAGTTATGAACAAAATTCTGGAAGAAACCCTCGCACCACAAAAACCAGATCCAGCTTTCGAGCAGCGGATGCTGGCTGGTTTTCGCAATCGTGTCCCTCAGCGGACCGGACTTGTAAAACTGCTCGTTGGTCTAATGCGCTTACGCGCTGCTCAAATCGCAGCGGTCGCTGCCGTTTTGCTCGGACTTGTTCAGATCGGGCGGATGATCACCGGTGAACCCGCAACTGCGCCCCGTGAACGCGAACGCTACGCGCAAGTAGAAGCAACCGCACCGCAGCCGCCGGAATCACGTCCAAGTCAAACCGGCGCTCTGGGTAGATCAGGCGGAATCGCCGCTGGACGACCACAAGACTTCGCGATCGAGGAACCGCCAGCATCGCCGGCAGCCAGATCAAAATTTCAACGAGAGGGCAAAGCGGGTGCAACAACGGTTGCGCCAGCCAAAGCCGCCCAGGCGGAGACAACTGAGAGTGAAGCGTCCGTCGCAAGCTCAGAAAGTTCTGCGAACGCCGAGCAAGCTGGAAAATCCTCGGTTGAAACGCCCGCTCCGGAGTTGGCCAATCGCAAACTCATTCGAAACGCAACTGTCGACCTGGAGATCGTCAGCTTTGATAATGCGGTGCAGAAGATTACTGCATTTGCGAACGAAGAACACGGTTACGTCGCTACAACAGGTTCTGAGAAACAGGCAAATGGGAAGCTGCGGGGTCAAGTCGTCGTCAAGGTTCTACCGGAAAGCCTCGATCGCTTTCTGCAAAAGGTCCGGAGCCTTGGCCAATTAAAAAACCAGACACTGGGCACTGAAGATGTGACCAAGGAATATTTCGATACCGATGCGCGCCTGAAGAATGCCCACGTGATGGAGCAACGTCTAATCGAAATGTTGAAAACCAAGACCGGCAAAGTTTCCGATTTGCTTCAGGTGGAGAAAGAATTGGGCCGTATCCGTGAAGAGATCGAGAAGATGCAAGGCGAGTTAAAATATTGGGATTCGCGGGTCCAATTCGCCACGGTGACTATTTCGCTCGCGGAAAAGGACATGGAAGAGCCAGCGGCCTTCCTGATCCGGGAGCGCGCTCAGCTGGCACTCTACGCGCCCGATGTAGAGAAGACTTACAACGAGATCAAGAGCCTCGCCTCGCCAAGGGTGCAGATCACAAACGCACAACTAAACCGCGATTATTCCGGACGTGTTTCAGCGCAGATGAGCATGTTGATTGCGCCGGAAGAAAGCGATGGCGTAATCGGCAGTGTCAAAGGTTTTGGGCGCGTGGAAAATTTCCAAACGCAGACCCAACGCATCGCGCAGGGGGGCAATGCCGGGGCCGCGGGATCGGAAAATGCCAGAACAAAACGTGACAAGGTGGATCTCAACATCGCCATCTCGCGCGAGGAACAGGAGCAGGCTTTTCAGCAAACGAGCCTGCGAATTCGCACTTCGTCAGTGGACGAAAAGGCAAAGGAGCTTGGCGCTCTTGCAGAGAAACAAGGGGGACGCGTTCGCAGTTCTACTTTCAATCGCGATCCGGATGGCCGAGCCGTGGCAAATGTTTCGCTACGCGTACCGATGAAAAATTATCTGGCGATTATGCAATCGCTCGACTCGTTAGGCAAAGTGGAGAACGTGAGCGTGCAACGTCAGGACCGTACGGATGCGCAGATCGATGAAGCAAACGCGCCGGCGGACGTTTCGATTCAGGTTTACACCCAGGGCAATATTGTTTCACAGGAGAGCAGCTTGCTTGCCACACTGCGAAGAACGCTGGCGCAAAGCGCGGGCGCAATCATGTGGAGCTTGCGCATGATTGGTGTGGCCATCGCTTTTCTCGCGCCCTGGGCGATTGCAATTATTGGTGTCATTTGGATCGCGCGACGCGTAATTCGCGCGCGCCAATCCAAGCCCTAACCCGCGCGCGCGTTTTCCCCTGGTTATCCTATGCGGCCAAGAGGGCGAAGGACCTCACCTGCTTCCAACGGCACGCAAACGTATCTCGTGTAATCAACTAGCTTGTGAGAGGCTCCTCGTTTCGCTCGGGGTGACACGCATTTTTGCGCGCCAGCCTGCAGTAATCATTCTTGCCCGCTGGCGAAACGAGTCATAGGTTGCTTATATCGGAGGTTGGCGATGAGAGCTCAAGGCGGTATCAGCTATAGCAACGCGGCGGTCGCCGCTTGTCCGAAGCATTTACTCCAATTCGCGGTCGATCAGCGGTATGACGATTACACATCGGTCGATCACGCGGTCTGGCGATTCATCATGCGCCAGAACATTTTTTTCCTGAAAGAATACGCGCACAAAGTTTATTTCCAGGGTCTTCTGGACACCGGCATCTCGTTTGAACGGATTCCGCGCATCGAAGAGATGAATGACATACTGGCAAAGATCGAGTGGGGTGCGGTGGCAGTGGACGGTTTCATTCCGCCAGCGGCGTTTATGGAATTCCAAGCCTACAAGGTGCTGGTGGTCGCCTGCGACATGCGGCAAATCCAGCACATTGAATACACGCCGGCGCCTGACATCGTGCACGAGGCCGCTGGTCATGCACCGATCATTGTCGATCGCGAATACTCAAATTATTTGCAGCGCTTCGGTGAGATCGGTGCAAAAGCAATGTCTTCCCGAAAAGACTTCGAGTTATATCAAGCGATCCGGCATTTATCGATTTTAAAGGAGCGCCCGAATGCTGACCCGAAAGAAGTCGAGGAAGCAACCAAGCTGGTCGAACATCGCCAGAAAAATCTCGGCACTCCCTCCGAAATGGCGCTGCTCTCACGTTTGCATTGGTGGACGGTCGAATATGGACTCATTGGCACACTCGAGAATCCGAAAATTTACGGCGCGGGTTTGCTTTCATCGATCGGTGAATCGGTGTCATGCCTCGAGCCTGAGGTAAAGAAGATCCCCTACTCCATCGACGCAGAGAATTACGCGTTCGACATTACGACAAAACAACCGCAGCTCTTCGTCTGTCGCGACTTTCAGCACTTGAGACACGTGCTTGAAGAATTTGCCAGTAAGATGGCGTTCAGGGTCGGCGGACTCGAAGGCATCAACAAAGCCATCGAATGTAATAATACTGCGACTTGTGACTATTCGTCCGGTCTCCAAGTCAGCGGAACCTTCACTGAGGTCATCACAGACGAAGACGACTCCCCGATTTACCTGCGAACATCCGGCAAGACTGCGCTCGCATTCCAAGGCAAAGAACTTGAAGGCCACGGAATCGATTATCATAAGGACGGTTTTGGTTCGCCGGTTGGCAAATGGAAACAAACACCAACGGCGCCCGAGTTGCTGACCAACGATCAACTGCACGCGCTTGGAATTGTTGAGGGCAAGAAAGCGAAGGTCGAGTTTGTCGGCGGTATCGCTGTCTCCGGGAAAGTTGAGAAAATTCTGCACCGCGACGGGAAACTGTTGTTGATCACATTCTCAAACTGCAACGCGAAATATCACGACCGACGCCTGTTCGAGCCCGAGTGGGGTGTCTACGACATGGCCGTTGGCGAACGAATCAGCTCAGTCTTTAACGGGGCAGCAGATAAAGATGCTTACAATCAGGTGGCGCTGGTTCCAAAGGAACGCACCATCAAAGTTCCCTCAGACGCAAAGCGGAAACGACTCGAGAATCTTTACGCGCAGGTGCGCAGGATTCGCGAGGGCAAAACCGGTTACGAGCGGCTTGGCGAAATTTGGGAAACACAGCAGGCCGAACATCCGGAGGATTGGCTGTTGTCGATGGAAATTTTCGAAATTCTCGATACAACCGATCAACAACGGGAATTGAAAGTCAGGCTCGAGAAGTTTCTGAACGAGAAGAAAGCGAAGACTAAGGATCTCTCGACGCTAATCAGTTGGGGATTCCGCCTGGTCGAATATCACAAAAAGCCGGAATACCAGGCCACGCTGCACGCCTCACCGAAATAGCTGTAGTCGCTTCGTTGTGCGAAGCGTGGCGCTGGCCTGAATGGTCCGCGTGAATCGCGCCGCCCACAGGACGGCGGCTACAGTGAGATCGCTTGTCCTCGAGTCGCGCTTGTCCTTCAGCGCCTGGCGTACTCGTGCTGCTGTAGCAACGCCGCAAACCTGTTGTCCGAACGGAGGAGATCCAATTGGGGATCATATCTGAGGGTTGCCGACACAAGCTGACGATTCGTGACTGCTTTCGCGAGCCATTTCAGAGCCTCTTCCTTATCGCCGCGCGCGGCGCACAGTACCGCGATGTTGTAAGGATCAGCTTTGCCTGCCGTTGCCAGTTCCAGGATTTCCGGCATCATTGAATCCGCCTCTGACTTGCGGCCTGCAGAAGTCAGCACCGTTGCAACGGAAATCAGAACGTCCCCCTTGTGGTCAGGACTGAGCTCACCAGCCATGCGATACTGGTCGATCGCCCGTTGAAACATCCCGTTTAACCAGCAGGCGATACCAAGATTACATTGCACAACATAATTATTGGGATCCAACTCAGCGGCTCTGGAACAATACGTCAGTGCGCCATCAAATTGCCTCGCAAACGTCAGCAGTATCCCCAAGGCCGTACTATTTGTTGCTGAAAGTGGGTCGAGCTCCTGAGCTCGCTTCATCTCACGGACGGCATCATTTAGCTGACCAAAGCCACACAAGCACCAAGCGTAGCGCAGGTGCGCGGTAGCCAGATTAGGGTTCAACTCCAAGGCCCGGCGAAGCGACTCCATCGCTGGGTGAAGCTGGTGTTGCAAGGAGTGAACCATCGCGCTGGCAACGTGAGCTTCCGCAAGAGAGTCGTCGAGAAGTAGGGCGCGGTCGGCTGCCGCCTTTGCATTGCTGACGGCATTTGGCGCAGGGTTGTATGCGTAAAATATCTCTAGGTAATAACAGTCCGCCATTAGTGCATAGGCCAGAGCAAAATTCGGATCCTTCTGGACTGCTTGCTCAAAATAGTCGATCGCTTTCTCAAGTCCCTCCTTCGATCGCGTACTCCAGAAGTAAAGACCCATCAGATACGAGTCATAAGCGGCGACGTTCGTGGTGTAATGTTTCCCCAGGTGCTTTTGCTCGTCCGCAGTAAGATTAATTGCGAGCGATCGGACGACGTTGTCGGAAATCGAATCCTGAAGGCCGAAGATGTCAGTAAATGTTTGGTCGAATTTTTCCGACCAAATGGTGCGGCCGCTGGCGACGTTAACAAGTTGCACAGTGACCCGGACTTTGTCCCGGGACCGCTGAATAGTTCCACTCAAGATCGCGTCCACGTTCAAGGCGCATCCGGCCGCGAGCGGATCACTAGGGGGGTTCTTGTATTTCGACACAGCGCTGGTCGGCAGAACTACAAGTTGCTTTAAATTGCTCATTCTCCCGATTACCGCGTCAGCCATGCCTAGCCCCAGCAATTCATCGTCCATATCCCGGCCGAGCGGCTCGAACGGCAAGACTGCGATGCTCTTTTGCGGAGTTCGTGCCAGTACAGATAAGACTTTGCCAGCGGGGACAGGCGAGCCGGACCCGTGGTAGCGGATGAAGAATAGAGCGGCAACGCTAACAGTGACAACGGCTACTATCGCAGCCGGCAACAGCCAGCGATGTTCGCGAGGCTCCTGAGCTCGCTCCCTCCTTAGACGAGCTGGGGTTGACTCGTAACTCGGGGTTTGATCTGTTGCATGGCCCGCCGCAAAAGCTCGCCGCGCAAGGACTCCGTTTGATTGCCGCACTTTCGGTCTCGTGCAAACCGCGCCTGGCGGCCGCTTCTTCACTTCGGCCACGAAGCGATAACCTCGGCCCGCCACGGTTGCGATATAGCTTTCCGAGGCGGGCGTTTCGCCGAAGACGTGGCGCAGCTTCGAGATCGCCTGCGCCAGGTTGTTCTCCTCGACAATCGAATCAGGCCAGACCGCCTCCATGATGCGCTCCTTATCCAGCACGGCGTCGTGATGCTCCACCATGTAAAGAAGAGTTTTGAACACTCGCGGGGTAAGAGGGACAGCCATTCCATCCAGCCGCCGCAAAAGCCGTTCAGCGGTGTCGAGTTGAAACGCGCCGAACTCGTAGATATGACCCGGAGTAGTCCGCATCGCAGTTTTCAGATAATTCAGGAAAAATTCAGCCGTACCTTAAAGACTTTCATAAGGGCCCCAGCATGTTCCACCACGCGCAAGTTCGATCAGACCTCGCCTGCGCACAAAGAAAATAAAACCCACAAAAACAGTAAATCAAAAACGACAACCCAGGACAAGAAAAATGAAAAAGCGTACAAAAAAATATTCAACCAAACCTGTGAACACAAAATTATCCTTCTTTCTCATTCCGCTCGTGCTGGCTGCTTTCACGCTATTACCGACGGCACAAGCACAGCTATCGCCACCGCCGGACGGAGGCTATGCCGACAACAATACCGCTGAGGGCACTGATGCCCTCTTCAGCCTCACAACCGGTCCGGACAACACAGCAGTAGGTTTTGAGGCGCTCTACAGCAACACAACGGGCGACTCGAACACGGCCACCGGTTCTCAGGCGCTTGTGAGCAATACAACCGGCATTAGAAACACGGCCACCGGTTTTGCCGCGCTGAGTAGCAACACAACCGGAGAACGCAACACGGCTACCGGTCGTGCTGCGCTGGCTAACAACACAACCGGCAACCATAACACGGCCAATGGTCATAACGCGCTCATTTTCAACAGCACCGGCAACGACAACACGGCAACCGGGAGTTTCGCGCTCGTTTTCAACACAATCGGCAACCAGAACATCGCATTGGGCAATTTCGCCGGCAGCAATCTCACCACGGGGAACAACAATATCGATATAGGGAACCAGGGTGTTACTGCCGAGGCCAACACGATCCGGATAGGTACACAAGGAACCCAGACAAAAACCTTCATCGCTGGTATCAATGGAACAGGAGTAATGGGTGTTGCCGTTAAAATAAACGCTGCCGGCCAACTTGGCACGGCACCCTCCTCGCAGCGTTTCAAAACGGAGATCAAGCCAATGGACAAGGCAAGCGAAGCGATCCTCGCGCTTAAGCCAGTCACATTCCTTTACAAGAAAGAGCTTGATCCCGAGGGTCTCCCGCAGTTTGGCCTCGTGGCCGAGGAAGTGGAAAAGGTCAACCCCGCCCTCATAGCTCGCGATGCTGCCGGCAAACCTTACACTGTGCGCTACGACGCCGTAAACGCAATGCTGCTGAACGAGTTCCTCAAAGACCACACGAGAGTAGAAACGCAAGGTCGCAAGATTGAGGAACAGGAATTGACGATCGCTGAGTTAAAGTCAACTGTCGCACAGCAGAGAAATTACTTGGAGGCGACTACAGCACAGCAGCAGAAGCAAATCGAAGCTCTCACTACGGGCCTCCAGAAAGTGAACGCCCAGCTTGAACTGAGAAAACCAGCGTCGCAAATGGTCAGCAGCGGTCGGTAAGAGCTGCGGCGACAAACAAACCCGAGGTGCCTCAGGTCTGTCAACCCGGGCTTGTTTCAGCCGCACGTTTAAAACGCTTCGTTTTTAAAGTGGCGCGTGCCTTTCAGTGTCTTCGCGTATTCGTCTTTACTTAGATACTCTCATCGAGCTGCATGTCGGTGCGAAGAAAATTCTTAAAGAACGCCTTGGTGCGCTCCTTAGAGCTCATCACTTCACCGTGATGAAGCTGAGTTCGCCTCCTTTGGTTTGACGATCACGCTCGATCCATAGGAACCCGAAAGCTGGCCAGTCCGCGCGAAGTCACGCATCATAGCGAAATAACCTGGCGCGTACCGTGTCGAGACACGCTCGCCATCTGGAGCGACTTCGTACTCAGTCATCCCGTGCTCGGCGTGCGGATACAGTGCGAGCGTAATTGGCTTTCCTTCCGCGGCCAGTATCTTGATGCGGCGACTCGTCTCAGCGCTCGGCGCTTCGAAGTCGTCTTCTCCGAGAATCCACAACTGTGGCGCCTCGACAGCACGAAGCGTGGGCATGGGATCATAGCGAAATGGCGTGCCCCAGACAAAGTCTTTGCCCTTCTCGCGCAGCTCGGCCTCTGTGTACGGCAAAATAAAATGCGTATAATTGCCATGAATGTCCTTGTACCAAGGCTCTTTGCGGTACTTGGCTCTTGTCGCATCGAAGCGCTCGAAACCTTTGGTGAAACCGCTTTCGAATACTGCTTCCGCCGCGACCGCTACTTCAAGAGCTTTTGAAATTTCCCCCTGACTATGACCTTTAAAGCGCATCTCAAGCGCAACCTCCTCCTGGTCTTCGTCAATGATGGAGACGGCTAATCCGAAACTAACAATAACGAAATCGACGGGCGCGTGCGTTGCGGCGAGCGGCGCGACCCAGCCGCCCTGACTACCACCTTGATATCCGATCCGGGCACAGCGGGTGCCAGCAATTCGCTTGGCTTCCCGCATGGCAGCGATGGCGTCATCCGCGAGCGTATCGAAATCCTGCGTATATTTGCCGTCCGATCCGCCGGTTCCGCGTTTGTCATAAACGAATGCGCCAATGTTCGCGGCCGGTAACAATCGTTGGAGCGCATACGAATCGCGCGCAGAATCCCGTTCCGCCCCGTGAATGAGAACCACGATCGGGACCGGATCATTGCTCTTCGGCATTACTAATCTACCCGCGAGCTTAACTCCGCCACGGCCTTCGAATACCGTATCAGTCACATCG
This sequence comes from Verrucomicrobiota bacterium, assembly GCA_003221195.1. Classification (GTDB taxonomy): domain Bacteria; phylum Verrucomicrobiota; class Verrucomicrobiia; order Chthoniobacterales; family UBA10450; genus Udaeobacter. The sequence continues at coordinate 13,091 of QHQO01000037.1, read as the reverse complement.
AACGGAATCCGATGAGCTTTCTTACCGTCGAATTCGATTTCACCCGCCGCGCAATGAGTGAAAGACGCCGTGTGTCCGTCTGGACGATCTGTCCATCCCAATGTGCTTGTCCACGAACGATCGCCCTTTTTATGGAAAACCCCAGTTGTACCATCGAACTTGCGCCAGCGAAACGTGTCGCCTTCGGATCGCGCGATATCAACAATCTCTCCATCCGAAAAGCGATAGGCTCCGATCTGGCAATCACCAGCCGTCCCGCTTTCCGATTCGTCGGCAATAGTGGCACGGATAAAAGCTGCTGAAAGAGCACAGACGAGCGATTGCCACCAGAGCAAATGAATTTTAAAACACGACATCTCTGTTTGTGATGCAATTCGTCACCAATTTGGATTCGAAATTTCTTCTACTAACGCCTCAGGCATATAGCCTCCAACTCGTCATTCGTGTCATGTCGAGCGAAGTCGAAACATCTCTTATTATTTCTTAGAGATTTGATTCGCTCACTTCCCGTTCGATCAACCTTCGGTCTTCCCATCTTCGTCGCGGCTTCCCCAGCCGCTTCATTCTCGACTACGCTGCGCTCCGCTCGGAATAACAGCTACGCGTTAGATGTTTTCGTCCTTGAAATGGCGTTTGCCCTTTAGCGCCTGCGCGTATTCGTCCTTGCTCAGAATATTCTCGTCGAGCTGCATGTCCGTACGAAGAAAATTTTGGAACCACGCTTCAATACGTTGTCGGTCGCGCAGTACCTCCTCGGTGATGTAATTAGCGTCGATGTTGATGCAGATCGCGCCAACGATTCCAAATTCCTTTCGTTTGATTGGGATCGTTGTGCATTTGAATTTTCGCGCGCCGATGTTCAGCTCGTAATTCAATTTCTCTTCGTTGAGGAGTTGCCGGCGTTTGAGATCAATCAACAGATTCGTTGTGCCGTCTCGCAAATGCCGGCCCGTAACATTGTTTTCGAGAGTGATGAGCGAGTGCGCGGGATCGGCTAAATTGTGCAGCAAGATCTCGATTCCAGTATTCGGGAACGATTTTCCGATCAGGCGCACAATCCGCTCGTAGTTTTCGAGGAATTCATGCGTGTCATCGGCGATTGTCTTACCATCATATTTCTCGAATAACTGCGCGTAAACTTTTTGCTCAGCCGGTTCGAGCTGTGCTCGCACGTTATTTTGCTCGCCGATGAAAATGAGCTGCCGCGCTGCCGTATGATCTTCGTTCTTGAGAAAGTAATGCATGCCCAGCCGAAAATCTCGCAGGCTGAACTCGCCAAAATTATCGCGCGTGACCGTGAATGGATAGAAATCGTACTCTTCCAGGTTTCTGCCGAATTTGCGACGCTGTTCTTTGTATTTGCCCCAAAGAAATCCTGTTGCAAGAAAGAGTAGCGACACAATGATCGATGCAATAACATTGACACTGAGCTCGCTCTGCACCGCTCTGGTCATACGACAAACATCTTCACCGCTGCTCTAGCCAACGACCTGTGTCCGATACACGTCCGGAACAAAGTCCTTAAAAAAACGGCTCACAGAGCCGTGGCTACAACGTTCTGCTGACGCCAAGACTAGCGAATCAGAGATTTCCAGCCAAGCTGGAAATACTAATATTCTCCAGAGTGACGTCCGCCGGCCGAGAGAGCGCGTACGCTACCGCGCTGGCGACATCCTCTGGCGAGATCATTTTGTGGCGTGGCCACTCGCCCTCGATGTGACTCCAGATGTGGGTGTCTGTAGCGGTGGGATAAACGTTGATTACCCGGATCTTACGGTCGCGCAATTCTTCGCGCACGCATTGCGCGAAACCTCTGAGCGCGAACTTGCTCATGCAATAAGCGCTCCAGGTCGGGAACCCAGTCTTCGCTGCGATAGAAAGAATGTTGACGATGCTGGAACCCGGCGGCATCCCGGGGGCAAAGTGCTGCATCAACATAAACGGCGCGGTGACATTGACCCCGACAGTTTGCTCCCATTCAATCGACGTGATTTCGCAAAAGGGTTTAACGATTGCGATGCCCGCGTTGTTCACGAGCAAATCGAGAGGATTTCTTCCAACCTGATGGATGAGATCGGAAACACCGGATGGCACGGCAAGGTCATGAATCAAGCGGACCACATGCGCACAATGCTGCTTCACTGTCTTGTATACTCCCGCTAGCGCGACGGTATCGCGCCCGTGGAGAAGCAACTCAACATCGGGACCTGCCAGTTTCTCGGCAATCGCGCGGCCAATTCCGCGGCTCGCACCTGTGATGAGATAACGCTTCATCTCTGTGGCTGAAACGTTCAATGCGCTACGGTCAACGTCCAACGCCGAATTGAAAACTGGTAGGGCCCGACCGCCGGGCGCGCCGTCGCGTGAAAGTAAAGGACGGCTCCGCGATCAGTACCAACATGCTACGTTCTTCGTAATGTGAACCGGTTATTCGCCGTTTCCCATAAACGCAGCCTGACGAGTTGCTGATTAAGGCGATTATCGATTTTCGGCCAGAGGGCACGCACAATATTTTCTCCCGTTGAAGGCGCATTCCGAAAATCGTCTGTTTCCAAATCGAGATGCCGATCCCGCCACGGCTCCAGCGATTCCTGAATGGCTTTCCTGAACGCAACAAAATCGGAGAGCGTTCCGCTGCGCTCATCGTAGTCGCCGCCGATCGTAGCTTCCGTCAGGTAGCCATGGCCATGCCCCAGCGGATTGTTGCACTTGCCGTAAAGCTTTGCGTTTTCGGCATTGGAAAGAGTAGCAGCGCACAAACGGTGTGCCGCATAAAATGCCATTCGCATCCCAAGAAAGACGGCTCGGTTCTCCCAAACCTCGGCGAAAAAATCCGAACGCTCGTGCAGGCGTACACGATCCAGCGGAGTCATCGAGCTTGCCCGTCGAAAGATGTAACCGCACAAACTCTCCGTTGTGACGGGACGATCGACCAAACCCGGAATGTCTTCATTGAGATAGCGGTGATCGAGTTCCTCCTGCAAAGCGTGCAAACAAGCATCGATCGCATCGTAACGAACCAGCGGCAGATCCTGGGCGCTGGACGGTTTCGTGGATCGGAACGTCAGTCGAACACGATAATTATGCCCGTGAATCGAAGTGGCCGGCCCAAACAAACGCGCATTTTCCTCAGCGCTTAACTGAGGCGACATGGTTTTGCGAGCAGCTGAAAATTCGAACCAGTAGTCCGCCTCACAGGCCCCATTGGAGTAAAAAGTCGCGCTTCGCTCGGGCGACTCAGTCAGATGACAGGCGACAAGTTTTGCACTGTCGTCAGAAAATAATGGCGCAACATCGACATAGAGTTGCCTCGCAATATTTTCAGCCGTCGGTAGAACATCACGAAAGGAAGGATTGTCCGCGTTCAGAAACTTGTGATCAAACCGCTGTCGCACAATTCTGCTCGAGCGCTCCTTGATTTCGCTGATATTAATCAGCATTCCGGTAGCAGGATCGACGGGACCGGTGAAAACGAAATAGGCGGCGTAATTGCGACCGCTTCCGTGGCGCGCTTCTGTTTCGGGACCAAAGACGGCCAGATTTTCGCTGTCGCTCCATTTGGCAACATGTAAGCGACGGGAAGCCGAAAATTCGAGTCGCTTGCTGACGGTCAGAAGCATAACGTCATCCCCTCCTACGCACACTATCAACCGAAGAATTAGTCAAACATTCTTTTGACTTACTCAGGATCCTCATGATCTTTAAATCAATGAAACATATAGGCTGGCGAGAGCGGTTATTCAAAAGCACGAGGGGAAAAATCCTCGACCTCCTGCGAACAAGAGAACGGACAGTGAACGAACTCGCGGCAGAGCTGCGCCTGACTGATAACGCCGTGCGAGCACACCTTGCCAGCCTCGAGCGCGACAAACTCGTGTCGCAGTCAGGCATGAAACCGGGCGTTCGCAAACCGCACACTACGTACGCTCTCGGGCCGGAAGCCGAACAATTGTTTCCGAAGGCATACGGGCGACTGGTCTCGCTGCTGATGTCGATATTCTCGCGTCGGGTTAAGCCACAAGATTTGCGCGCCGGAATGCGCGCCGCTGGGCGAGCCGTAGCCCGGGAACATCTGTCTGACTTGAAGGGCAAAACCCGCCGGCAAAGAATTGACGCTGCACTGCGCATTCTCAAAGACCTGGGCGGCGCGGCCACGTTTCGTGAAGAAGATGGCAAGCACTTCATCCATGGTAACGGCTGTCCGATCGCTGCTGCCACGGCGAATCATCCTGAGGCGTGTTTGCTGGCGGAATCACTGCTCACCAGCGTCATTGGCGCACGCGTGAAAGAATGTTGCGTGCGGGGGCCAGCACCTTCCTGCCGCTTTGAGGTGAAATAACCCAGGTCGCTGCTTCCGCACCGACTCGAGCGCACGCTGTAATTCGCTGCCAACCTTCTGGGCCGGATGATCCGGCACCTGGATCTGCGGGAAAAGGCATCCAGTAATCGCGCCAGTTTCGTATTCCAAAAAAGAGTTTCTTTGCATAAATAGTCAAATAATATATTGACTTATTAGGACAATTCGAAAAATTGCTTGTTATGAACACAACCATTGATCAATCACAAGCCGCAACCAGCACGGCTGCGAGTTCGCCGGCTTACCAAGCATACCGTATCCTTCATTTCGGATTCACAGTTGCTCCTATCCTCGCTGGCTTGGACAAGTTCTTCCATCTGCTGGTCAACTGGGACCAGTATCTCCCCGGAGTTGTGACGAGAATTTCACCCATACCACCGCACACGGTGATGCTTGCTGTCGGTGTAATTGAGATTGTGGCTGGAATTGGCGTCGCGCTTAAACCTCGAATTTTTGCTTACGTAGTCGCCGCATGGCTGGCGGTGATTATCATTAACCTGTTGCTGATTCCGGGGTACTTTGATGTGGCGCTGCGTGACTTCGGGCTATTCCTTGCCGCTCTCGCACTGGCCCGGTTGAGCCAGCAATTCGCGCGCGGATAACGCACTGGGTACCGCACAGAGCCAATAGGAATAAAGGGATGTCAACGTTAGTTGTAACGTCTGTACGCGAGACTGCGCTAATTCCGCGGATGACTGTAAGGCGTTTCTGTGAAACGCCATGGCGTCTGACACAGACGCCCTACAATTAATCTTTCAGCAGCGAGAGAAATTCGGAACGTGTACGGGCGTCTTCTTTAAAAGTGCCCAGAAGACAGGAAGTCTTCATGACCGAATTCTGTTTCTCAACGCCTCGCATCATCATGCAAAGATGTTTCGCTTCCACTACCACGGCCACGCCCGAGGGTTGCAAGCAATTCATGAGCGACTCGGCGATTTGGGTTGTAAGATTCTCCTGGATCTGTAAACGCCGCGCGAATACATCGACAATGCGCGCCACTTTGGAAAGACCAATCACCTTCCCGTTTGGAAGGTAAGCCACATGCGCGCGGCCGATAAAGGGAAGCAAATGGTGCTCACACAGCGAATAAAGCTCGATGTCTTTGACCAGGATGATCTCGCTCGCACTAGACTCAAAAACGGCCCCGTTGAGGATCTCATCGAGATTCTGTCTATAACCTTGTGTGAGAAACTCCAGGGCGCGCGCCGCCCGATCCGGGGTTCGTTGGAGACCTTCGCGATTAACATCTTCCCCAATGCTTTGAAGCAGTTCGCGGTACGCGTTCGCAACTCTGTCGAGATCTCTCGCTGGCAGGCGATTGCTCTCTCGCGTGAAACGTTCCCCAATATCAAGATCGGAATTATGACGCTGAATCATAAGTGGTCTTTTCAGTTAGCGTAGCATCAAGGAGTAGCGGTCTCTAGTCCGCCGCATCGCGGCACACGCATCCTACCTGTGGGGCAACCGGGCGTCGCGCCTGGTTGAGATTTTTTTCTCGGCAGGCAAGATGCCCGACCGGCCCCACAGCCAAGATGGCTGTGCTACTATTCAAGCCAGCTTTGCGGATATTTCGGATCGTCCAGCGCGAGAGAGTCCTCAGTCAGTTCGAGCGTGTGTTGCGTGTCGAACATCACAGCCAATTCTTCCGTGCGTGTCGCCTTCCTGCTTGCCATGATCGTGCCCGGATGCGGCCCGTGCGGAATCCCGCGAGGATGCAACGTAATCGAACCACTTTCGATTCCGCGCCGTGAACCAAAATTCCCGCGCACGTAAAACAGAACTTCATCCGCCTCGACGTTGTCGTGTACCCACGGGATTCTTACGGCTTCCGGGTGCGTGTCGAGCATTCGCGGCGCAAATGTGCAGACGACGTAACCGCGAATTTCAAACGTCTGATGGATCGGCGGCGGTTGATGCAATGTTCCAGTGATCGGCTCGAAATCCTGCGCGTTGAATGTGAATGGGTAGAGATAGCCATCCCAGCCGACCGCATCGAAGGGATGCTGTGCAAGCGTCACTCGCGTAAGGCGCGATCCATCTTTTACAAGAACATCAACATCTTCCTCCTTGTCGATCGTGATTATCTCCCGCGGCCCGTGAAGATCGCGCTCGGAATATGGCGCGCCCATTTTGATTTGCCCCTCGTGATTCAGGTAACGTTGCGGAATTCGAACGGGGCCGACTGATTCGAGAATAAGATAATCCTCCTCTTCAATCTTGTCCGGCACGAGCCGATAGGTGATTCCACGCGGAATCACAATGTAATCCTCGGCGCGGTAAGGCAGGGTTCCGAAAACAGATTCCATCACGCCACTGCCGCGAAACACAAAAATAATCTCATCGGCGCCGCCGTTTTTGTAATATTCGAATTTATCGTACGCTTTCGCCGGACGCGCGCGATAGGCAATGACATCCTGATTAAACAGCATCGGAACGCGCCCGGTGTACAGATCGCCGCGACGCGGGATATTGGCCGTCTTTAAGTGATGATGTCGCAGCGGACTATCGGTTACCTTCTTTGGTTCCCAATGTTTGATTAACTCGACGTTGCGCACGCGCGTAGGCGGACGCAGGTGATACATGATCGAGTACGCCTCATCGAATCCTTGCGTTGTGAAGACATGCTCATAGGCAATGCCTTCGTTCTTATACGTCGGCGCCGACCCGTTGCGGTGAAACCAGATGTGATGTTTCCTCGGGATTTCGCCCAGTCTTTGATAATACGGCATTGTCGTTCTACCTCCTTTAAATTCGGATCAACTCCTCACCCTCCCCCTCTCCTCTTCCCCAAGAACGAGAGGCGACCCCTTTTGCCCGCTCAAGCTGAAATCGTAGCCCCCTTCTCCGTCCGCCTCTCCCCTCCGAGGGGAGAGGATTGAGGTGAGGGTGAACTCTTCTGATTGTCCATTCCTACAAATTACCTCGCGCTTCCTGTTCGCGTTCGATGGCTTCGAAGAGCGCTTTGAAATTGCCTTTGCCAAAGCTCTTCGCGCCTTTGCGCTGAATAATTTCGAAAAAGAGCGTGGGCCGATCTTCTACCGGCTTGGTAAATATTTGCAGCAAATAACCTTCATCATCACGATCGACGAGAATGCCCAGCCGCTTCAATGCATTCAGTTCTTCATCAATGTGACCCACGCGATCCAGTAGCGTGTCATAGTAACTCGAAGGGATGTTCAGAAATTCAACGCCCCGCTTTTGCAGATCGGTCACCGTCTCAATGATATTGTTGGTCGCCATGGCCACATGCTGGACACCTTCGCCATCGTAAAATTCGAGATACTCGTCCACCTGCGATTTCTTTTTGCCTTCGGCCGGCTCATTGATCGGAAACTTCACGAAGCCGTTGCCGTTGCTCATCACTTTGCTCATTAAGGCCGAGTATTCGGTGGAAATGTCCTTGTCGTCGAAGGTCAGGATGTTTCGGAACCCCATTACGTCCTCATAAAACTTCACCCACGGATTCATCTGCCCCAGGGCGACGTTGCCCACGCAATGATCGACATATTGGAGGCCAGTCTCGGGCGGATTGTAGTTCGATTCCCATTTACGAAAACCTGGCATGAACGGACCGCGATATTTTTCGCGCTCAATAAAAAGGTGGACGACATCGCCATAGGTGTGGATCCCACTCATTACTACCTCGCCATGTTTATCTGAGAGCGTTTTCGGCTCCATGTAACTCTTGCCGCCGCGCTTCGTCGTCTCTTGCCATGCTGAGGCTGCATCTTCCACCTTCAACGCCAGCGCCTTAACGCCGTCGCCATGTTTGTAAATGTGATCGGCGATTGGATTATTCGCGCGGATGGGAGTAGTCAGGAGCAAGGTCAACTTATTCTGCCGAATCGCATAGCTGGCGCGATCTTTCACACCGGTTTCCGGCCCGGAATACGCCAGGCTTTGAAATCCGAATGCGGTTTTGTAGAAATGCGCCGCCTGCTTGGCGTTCCCGACATAAAACTCGACGTGATCCGTTCCGTGAAGCGGTAGAAAATCCTCTTCCGCTGCTGGCGCAGCTTTCGGTTTTTGAGTCTTCGTTTTTGGAGCAGCAATTGTCGTTGGCATAGTGACCTCCTAACTCTCTAGCGCTGAGTGCGCCTCTAAAGTATAAGATCGACAACCACCCCTCGCAAGGTTGCGTGCGCACGCCACCAACTCATGCTTGTCATTCCGAGCGAAGTCGAGAATGGAGCGAGTGGGACGAGTGACATGGACGGTTTGCGCAGCGAAGGCAGCTGCGAGAGAGTCGGGAGACGAACGAGTCAATTCTCTGGATGTGTTTCTGAATGAATCGGCTCTACTTCGGCGATAACTTGCAATGGCTTTCCGATCGGAAAGAATTTCCCGATGAGAGCGTCGATCTTGTCTATCTCGATCCGCCGTTTAACTCGAACGCCGATTACAACGTCCTCTTTCGCGAGCCGAGCGGACAAGTGAGCCAGGCGCAATTCCACGCCTTCACCGACACCTGGAGCTGGGCTGACGCTGCCGAGACCTATCACCAGTTCATCGACAACTGCCCGAACGTCGCGGTCGTCGAGCTGATGGAAGCGCTCCACAGCTTCCTGAAACATTCACCGATGATGGCCTATCTCGCGATGATGGCGCCGCCCCTCGTCGAACTTCATCGCGTCCTCAAATCAACCGGCAGCCTTTATCTGCACTGCGATCCGACAGCGAGTCATTACTTGCGAATTGCGCTGGATGAAATCTTCGACGCGAAGAATTTTCGCAACGAGATTGTCTGGAAACGCAGCAGCAGCCATGCAGATATCAAGCAAGGAATGCGCCGCTGCGGGCGCATACACGACGTGCTGCTGTTATATGCGAAGAGCGACACGGCAATTTGGAATCCTGTGTTTACACCGTATGACGAAGATTATGTGGAATCGATGTATCGATTCGTCGATGACCAAGGACGGAGGTATCGCGAGGGTGATTTAACCGCAGCACGCCCGGGTGGCGATGTCAGCTTTGAATGGCGAGTTAAACGAAGAATAAATTCCAACGAGCGCTGGGTATCCTCTAAGTGGGAGTGAAAAGGAAAAGCTTGGCTATCAAACGCAGAAGCCTTTGGCATTGCTTAAGCGCATCATGAGCGCGTCGAGCAATCCCGGCGATGTCGTGCTCGATCCGTTTTGTGGATGCGGCACGACTATTCATGCCGCGGAAAACTTGGGCGACGATGGATCGGCATCGACATCACGTATCTCGCAATCAATCTGATCAAGCGCCGATTGAAAGATGCATTCGGCGAAGAGATCGAGTTCGAGGAGAAAGGTCAGCCGACCGATTTCGCCAGCGCAAAGCGATTAGCTGAGCTCGACAAATTTCAATTCCAGCACTGGGCGTTGTCGCTGATTGGCGCTCGTCCGTTAAAAGAAGGCGAAGGCAAAGGTGCTGATCGCGGCGTGGATGGCCTGCTCTTTTACTACGAAACGGAGCGAAAAGATTTCCTCAGCCGCGTGAGAGAAGATGCGCCGTCAATGAAGAAGGAACCGGTACACCGAGAGTAAATCATCGTGCAGGTCAAAGGCGGAGGAGTAAATCGCGGCGATGTCGCGACATTGCTCGGTGATGTCGAAAATCAGAAAGCGGCTGGCGGTGCGTTAGTCACATTAGAAAAACCGAGTAAACAAATGCGGACCGAAGCCGCCGACGCTGGTCGCTATGCATCGAAGCTCTGGCACTACAAAGATTATCCACGCATCCAAATCCTGACTGTCGAAGGTCTGCTCAACGGCGCCGAGCGCGTCGATGCGCCGCCGCAGATCAATCCCTTCGCAGTGGCCGCGCGAGAATCAGTACGGGAAAAACAAAGCGGGATGCTGTAGAGGCGCTCTGCGGTCCCACTCAATTCGAATCCCATGCCTACCAAACACGCAAAAATCGATGATTACGTCACGCGGTCGTTTCGAGATGTCGCCGATGAGGATTATATTGCGGCCCGTGCACTGTATCGTGCTGGCCTCGACCTACAATTTCTGTGGTCAGCTTTGCAGGCCATCGAAAAATATTTGAAAGCGATTCTTCTTTACCACCGTGCGACCACCAAGGGCTTGCGTCATGATCTCTCGACTGCGCTTAATAGAGTACGAGGAATTAAGGATTTAGCATTCGAAGTTCCTCGTGACGCCACAAAGTTCATCGAGCGACTCAGTGGGCAAGGAATCAATCGATACTTCGAGCACCCTATCAACACGGATGGCTTGGGGTTGCTAGAATTGGACAAAGCTGTTTGGCACTTGAGGAAATATTGCCGACCTGTGCCCACAGACGTGAAGGCTCCCATCAGCGGCCGGCTCGCGGAAAATTTAGACAATCCTTCTGAAGCACGAAACGCACTCGTGTGGAAAAATCTCTGTTTTGGACGTTATAAGAAGATCAAGTTTAGCCGTCGGATAAAGTGGGCGAACCCGAGTAATTTTATATTTCCAGAAATTTTTCCAGATCTTAATAAGATCATTCAGTTGTCGAAACCAGTTCAAGAGTACTTTCTATGCTTGTTGAAGCGCAACCAATGATGCAGTGCTGCATCAAGAGTGCTCGATGCTTCCCAGAGGATCGGAAACCCGCGGGCACCGGACTACGCCGTGACGCGTGAGGCTCACAGGCAGGCCGGTGAAGGAAACGGCTAAACGGTCCACGGCGTTTGAAAAACCGCCGCTCCTTGTCCACCCGTTCTTGCCGCCCGCAGTTTTAATCGCACGCCGCGGAAGGTCACACGCTGACTACGTCAACCCGCATGGAATATCCGAGGCGTTTTAAGAGAGCTTCACAATCTTCCAAAGTCAGACCAAAGGCTTTTACATCCGCCAGCCCGAGTTTGGCGACCGCGTCACGAATGGCGTCAAAATGGTCGTCGTCGAAATCGCTCTCGTAGATTGCTCGCTCAGCCCAATCGACAAGATCCGCCAGCAGGAACTCGTGACGAAGGTAAGCGCACAGCTTTGTCGCCACATCTTGACGGGTAACTTTCATACGCTTGATATTTCCACCAAGGATCACAGCGTGACAAGCGGCGTCTGATGTAAAGAATCGTTCCGAAATCGCGTGAATTACGACCTGTCCGATTATGTGCAGGAGGAAATTGCCCGCCGCCGCGTTCCGCTGGCGGTGGTCAAATCACATTTTGGAAAATCCGCACCAGAAAGTACCCGAACACGCCGATGTGATGTGTTATCAATCGAAAAGTGACCTACGATCCCGAAGTAGATGTGCTCCGTATTCTTTTCCGCAACGCGCCGATTGAAGAGAGCGATGAGGACAAGCCCGGGGTAATTCTTGATTACGACAAGGAAGGAAACGTCGTAGGACTGGAAGTCCTCAACGCCTCCCAGAGGATCGAGAACCCACGTGCATTGGACTACGCTGTAACGGCGTGAGGCTTACAGGCGAGCATTGGGAATTCAGAGGAAGTTCACGAACCCGAGACGGGTTCGTCAGCACGCCGGACGTGCGCGCGCTACCCAGACCGGTCGCGCACCGCGCGCAGTTTCAATCGCAGCGCGTTCAGTCGAATAAATCCAGTCGCGTCGTTTTGTTCGAACCCGTAACCATCGCCCTCCATCGTGGCGATTTTTGGATCGTAAAGACTCTTTGGGCTTTTGCGGCCAGCAACGATGACATTGCCCTTGTAAAGTTTGAGCCTAACGAGTCCGCTCACGTCGCGCTGGGTTTCGGTGACGAGAGCTTGGAGCGCCTCACGTTCAGGCGAAAACCAGAAACCGTTGTAAACGAGCTCGCTGTATTTTGGAACGAGACCATCGCGCAAGTGCATGACTTCGCGATCCATTGTGAGCGTTTCAATTTGTCGATGGGCAAAGTGCAGAATCGCGCCGCCCGGCGTCTCGTACACGCCCCGGCTTTTCATTCCGACAAAACGATTCTCGACTATGTCCACGCGGCCAATCCCATGTTTACCGCCAAACTTATTGAGCGTCTGCAAGACCTCCAATGGCGACGACGATTTCCCATTCACAGCGATGCAACTTCCACGATCAAAATCCAGCTCGACATATTCTGGTTCGTTAGGCGCGTCTTCCGGAGCAACGCTGAGTTTGTACATGTCGCGCATTTCTTTTGAGCTGGCGTCAAACCACGGATCTTCGAGCACGCCGCTCTCGTAACTGATATGAAGCAGATTGCGATCCATCGAATACGGTTTTTGTGCAGTCGCTTCGACCGAAATTCCGTTCGCTTTCGCGAATGCAATCATCTCGCTACGGCCAGGGAATTGTTTACGAAAACGTTCTTCCCGCCATGACGCAATCACGCGCAGATCGGGCGCAAGCGCCGCGGCGGCCAATTCGAAGCGAACTTGATCATTCCCCTTCCCTGTCGCGCCATGAGCGATGGCGTCGGCATTTTCGGCGCGAGCGATCTCGACCATTCGCTTCGCGATCAACGGGCGCGCGATACTCGTGCCAAGGAGATATTGTCCCTCGTAAATCGCGCCCGCCTGGAACATCGGGAAAATGAAATCACCCGCGAATTCCTCGCGCTGATCTTCGACGATGCATTTCGATGCGCCACTCGTTAGGGCTTTTTTCTCCAGGCCGTCCAGTTCTTCTTCCTGGCCGATATCAGCGCAAAAGGCGATAACTTCAGCCTGATAATTCTCCCTGAGCCAACGGAGGATCACGGACGTGTCGAGGCCGCCGGAATATGCGAGGACGATTTTCACAGATGTTTGATCTTAAGGCCGGGGACGGCGCGCCTCTTTTCTTTTGTC
>QHQO01000057.1 GCA_003221195.1 Verrucomicrobiota bacterium | reverse complement strand
CAGCGCGGCATTTCCTGCGTGGTGAACTCAACCATGTCGGTGAGAAAGCGCAGCGAGGCTTCGATCGGGAAAATGGTTTCGTTCTGTGCCTGGACTTCTTTGAAGATGTCCGCCTGAATTGTGCCGCGCAACTTCGGAATAACTTTTGGGCCGAATCTGCGTTTGGCCGCCGCGATGTACATCGCCATGATGACTGGCGCGGGACCGCTGATAGTCATCGATGCAGAAAAATTCGGCGAGCCGAGATCAAAGCCATCATAGAGGCGCACCATGTCTTCGACCGTATCGATGGCCACGCCGCCCTCCCCGATTTTTCCGAAGACCCCATCCGCATCGCTATCGATACCATAGAGCGTCGGCCCATCGAACGCCGTGCTGAGCCGGTGCGTGCGTTGGTGCCGGGTAAGATAATGAAAGCGCTCGTTCGTGTCCTCGGCGAGCATCAAACCAGAGAACAATCGCGTTGGCTCTTCGGCTTGAGGCAATGGCTGCCGCGCTTTCGAACTCTTCGCAGGCGACACGCCTGTCGCTACAGTTTCACCGTTTTTTTCGAAGCTTTCGACCTCGCGAATTGGCTCCAAATACATCTCGCGGTACGCTCCATTTAGAAATGGAAACTCACCTGGTAATCCTTCGCCAAAGAGATAGCGCGCGATCTCGCCCGGTTCGTCGATCTCAGGCAACGCCAGACGAGGCAATGGCACGCCGGTCGGCGTACGCGTGACTGGAATTTTCGCTTTGGTGTCGTTCCAGCGCCCGAGCAGTTCACGCCCGAATTGTTTATCCGTGCGCGCACGCTTCACCTGATCGAGAACGAACTTGTTGTAATTCTCAATCGACTCAACGACTTGTCCGAGCTTGCTCATGTGTTCCTCCGTTCTCTCGCTCGGCGCGCCCGGGGGTCGCGCCCTACCAAATTTTCTCTCGAAATTAGCTTGAATAATTCATCCACGCCAGCATCGCGATGCCGTTTTGCCACCGTATCGATCAGTCGCTGATCACGCCGGTTTTGCTCCAAGCGCTGTTCGATTTCCGTGTGCGCGGTGCGCGCGCGCTGCAGATCGCTTTTGTTCACCACCACAATATCAGCAAGATCGAGCATCACGATTTTTTGTAGCTGCAACCGGCTTCCGTAATCAGGGTTCATTACGAGCACAGTCCGATCGACAATGCCGTTCTTTTGGAACGGCATCGCTTCCTGGCCAGTACCCACCGTCTCGATGATCACATAATCGAATCCGGAGCGCGCGAGCAACGCCAGACATTCCTGCGTCGCAGGGGAAAGTCCGCCAGCCTGCCCGCGTGTCGCCATACTGCGCATGAACACCCGATCGTTCTGCGAATTAATCATCGTGGCTCGGTCACCCAACAACGCTCCTTCGCCGATCACGCTCGGATCGTGCGATAAAATTGCGATTCTCCCCTGCGGATTTTGATTCAAAAAACGGAGCACAAGCTCGTCGATCAATGTCGTTTTCCCTGCACCGCCAGGTCCGGTGAAACCGATAACCTGGGCGCGTTCCGCGCGCGGGGAATGACGAATCACGAATGACGAATGACGAATTCTTTCATTGGGCGTTTGGCGTTTTCTGCTTACGGTTGCGTACGCGTTCTCAATCTCGGTTAGCTTGTGAGCGAGCTCCTGCTCGGGCGATTTAGCGCGCGGCCTTTTCCTGCGCGGCTTTCCGTAGTGCTTGCGGACATAATCGGTCATTTCTGCGAGTGACGTTCCGGCAAAGAAAATGTTGTCCACGCCTTTGCGCTTCATTACTGCAGCGTCCTGATGCGTGATCGTTCCGCCACCACCGCCAAAGACTTTGATGTCGTTCGCTCCGCGCTTCCGTAAAAGAGCAATGACTTTCGCGAAGAATTCGATGTGCCCGCCGTTGTAACTTGAGATGCCGATCGCGCGTACGTCCTCTTGAATGGCGGCGCGCACGATATCGCCTACTGAACGATGGTAGCCAAGATAGACGACCTCGATCCCGTGCCGGATGAATTCCAGGTTGATCGTGTTGATCGCGCTGTCATGCCCGTCGCAAATCGGGACGGCTGTCAAAATCCGAATGGGTGAAGCCATTTGCACAGATTTAGTGATTCATTGATTTAGCCATTGCAATCGCTAAATCACTGACTCATTAAATCATTAAATGCCTGATCCACTCGATTTCACTGGCAAAGTCGCCCTCGTCACCGGTAGTTCGCGCGGGATTGCGCGGAGATGATCAAGGCATTGGGCCGATGCGGCGCGCAATGCGTGGTGAATTATGTGGCCGACGCGCAGGGTCAAAACAAGACCGACGCCACCCACGTAGCCACTGAACTCAATGAGCCGCTGGTGATTGAATGCGATGTGACAAAGTCGACGCAGGTCGAGGCGATGATGAAGCAAATACAAGATCGGCACGATGGACTGGACATTCTCGTCAACAATTCCGGGATCATCAGTGATCGCACGATTAAGAAAATGTCGGTCGAGAATTTCGAGAGCGTGGTGCGCGTAAATCTCACGGGCACATTCACAGTCACACAAAAGGCTGCCGCGATTTTGCGAAACGGCGGGCGGATCATTAATATGTCGTCTGTTAGCGGCCAACTCGGGCTGTTTGGCCAGGCGAATTATTCGTCGAGCAAAGCAGCGATCATCGCGCTCACCAAAGTGTCAGCCCGTGAGTTTGCACGCCAAAACATCACGGTAAACGCCATCGCGCCTGGCTTCATCGATGTAGGCATGAGCAAAGGCATGCCTGACGAAGTGACGCAAAATTTCATAAAGCAAATTCCGCTCGGCCGTCTCGGTGATGTAAGCGAAATCGTAAACGCAGCCCTTTTTCTAGCCTCCCCGATGGCCTCATACATCACCGGACACGTCTTGAACGTAAACGGCGGCTTCTACACGGGATGACACCCACTCAGTCGCGATGTTTCGACGATTTAACGCCTCAACCTTTAACCTCAGCGAGGCTCAGTCCAGCTTTTGCACCAGGAGCCAGACCAATGCCGAAAGCATGGCGGCGAACGTGGATAACACGAATGTCGCACGCTTCGTCTGGCGTATTTTGAAGGCAGGCTTGGGGATGTCGTCGTGAATATGACTCGCCTCGAACAGCTTCATCAGCGCAAACGCGACGATAAAACCGACAGCGGCCCATTTCAGGCATCCCAGAATGGTATCAAGCATCCTGGCCCGACTCTAGCGCAGCCCACCGCCGCGCTCAACTCGCGAAAGCTTTCGGAGTCAAGCGCACGCGCCTCGGCAACTTGCAAATTTTCGGTTAGGTCAAGTCACCGGTATCGCTAGCGCTGCTGGGTGCGTCGTTTGCTGTTTTCTGCGCAGAAAATGTGTTGCCCATGGGAAATGCGTTGACTGCAATCTCGCGGTTTGTTTACCCTCGCTTTCATGACTAAAAGATTCCTAACTCTTTCCTTTGCAATCGGACTTGCCACCGCTTTCGCTGTGCAAGCCCAATCGCCTACTCCGGGAGAGTCGCCCGCAGGAGCACCGTCCCCGGCAAAACATCGCACGCATAAGAAAGCTCAAACAACGGCGTCGCCAGGCGAAACCGCCGCATCTTCTTCGCCTGCTGCGGCGCCCGCGGCTTCACCGGCACCGAAGCGCGGTGGCAGAAAAGCGAAGGCTGGGGCAGCAGCTGGTCCGGCTGCATCGTCTTCACCCGCTGCGTCGCCCGCAGCTGGGCCGAAAGCAAAAGGCACTCGCAAGAAAGCGGAGACAGCAACGAGTCCTTCGCCGTCACCTGGCAAATTCTCGCTTGGCGAGCTGTTCAAGCCGAAAAGTTCTACGGCACCCAGCCCAGCGGCCGCGAGCCGTGCCACCGCGAAGAGCACAAGTACTGAGACAGCAACCAATGCGCCTGCACCCGGGGGTGGCCATGGTCTGGTGTGGGTTAATACGGACTCGCATGTGTACCACAGGGAGGGATCCCATTTTTACGGGACGACTAAGAAAGGCAAATACATGACCGAGGCTGACGCGGTCAAAGAAGGAGATAGGGCTGCAGGCAAGGGTCAATAAACCTCGGAAATCAGCCGAATCGATTCATTCAGAGTTAGACCGGGCGTAGTGGCTGCGCGAGCTACGCCCGGCTGCTTTCGACGATCATTCCCTGGTCAGGCTTTGGAGCGCGTCGGCCAATGTTTCGAAAGTAGCGATTTGGATTTCGGGACCGTAATGGAATTGCGACAGAATATTGAGACCAATGTCTTTGTGTGGGTCGGGCATCACTCGCGTCACGGAGGCGACCCTTTTTTCAGCAAGCGCATCCATGATCTCGGCAACGTGAGGTGCTGCCGCCGGATCCATTGATTCCAACCATCGGAAATCAGCAAGAACGCGGATGCCGGGCGCAACATCGCGCAAAAGCTCGCGCACCTGCTGCGCGACAAGTTTCGCCTGCTCCGCAGTGACTTGCCGCAGAGCGCTGATCACCAGGAGACGCTTCGATTGATCGATCTCAACTGAATACATTCTTCGTGATCACACGATGCAGTCTCCGTCGCAAGCTGGCGCTGTAATCACCCATCGATCTCTCGCTTCGTCCATTTGCGCAACAGCAGATGGCTGCGAAAGATCCCGCTAGCAGACTTTGCATAACAGCTGTTGGGTTGTCGCTAATGCGTTTTGCTTCTTTATTTCTCTCGTGACGGCGACAGATATCACCGTTTGGATCATCTCCGCGCTTCTGGCGATCGGCATCGGTTTGAGCAAGTATGCGAAATGGAGAACACGCAACAAGCTGGTGCGCGACCTGGCAGCCATGGATCACGAGCGCCGTGAAAAAGTTCTCAGCCGAATGAATCCAGCGCTCGCGATGGAGGCCCGGCAAGAATTGATGCGACGATTTCATATAAACTGACTCTCGGTCCATCCCGTTTGCGAATTCGTACTCTAATTTCTCCCGAATTCTCCGATGTCGTCTGCGCCTTTCGAAATGATCGTTCCGGTGCTGCCAGGCGATATCGACGAGCAAAATCACGTAAACAACACCGTTTACCTGAGATGGGTTCAGGATGTTGCTACGGCTCACTGGCGAGCCGTCGCGAGCTCGGATGCCCAAGAGAACATCGCCTGGGTTGTCTTGCGACATGAGATCGACTATCAAGCGCCTGCCATGCTCGGCGACGAAGTCGTGCTGCGAACGTGGGTGGGCAAAGCTACCCGGCTTACGTTCGAACGATTCACAGAAATCCGGCGCAATTGCGATGGCCGGCTCTTGTCAAAGGCTCGGACTCTGTGGTGCCCGATAAATGCGCAAACCAGTCGACCGATGCGCATATCGGGAGAAGTGCGAGCGCAGTTTTCAACGTGATTGGGGCTTCGAGGAGTTGATCATCGAGCGTTGAGCGTTGAGCGTTGGGCGTTGGAAGTTCCATCTCCTGACTCACGCCCGGTCATCGCTTGTTATTGCGCGACATTTCTCAAGCCAGAGATGTTGCATATTTATCGGCAAATCACAGGTTTGGAGCGATGTATTCCTGTGGTGATCGCGCAGAAGCGCGAACAAGCTGGACGCTACCCTTTTGGCCGGATCCACATGGCTCCCAAGCCGGTAACGCATTTCTTGCGTCGCTTTTGGTTCAGGCAGTTGCGTAATGCACCATGGCAGATTTCGGACGGCGAGCTGCGCGCATTGCAGAGTATTTTAAGGAAGACTGAGGCTCGCCTATTGCACATTTACTTTGGCCAAATCGCTGTTCATCTGCTGCCGCTGATTCGCACATGGAAAAAACCGTCCATCGTTTCGTTTCACGGTGCCGACGTCACCGTGGACATGAACAAGCCGGCTTATCGCCAAGCCACGCGACAAATGCTCGACGCAGTCAAGCTGGTACTGGTTCGTTCCGAATCGCTGCGGCGCGCAGTCATTCATCTGGGTTGCGACGAGAAAAAGATCGAGATCCAGCGAACCGGGATTCCGCTGGAAGAATTTCCTTTTTGTGAACGAAACTTCGTCGTCGCGGCGACGGAATGGCGATTCCTGCAGGCGGGCCGCCTGATCGAAAAAAAAGGTCTGCCAGTTACGCTTGGCGCCTTTGCGGTTTTCTTGGGGCGACATCCGAATGCGAACCTAACCATTGCAGGAGAAGGGCCCTTGCTCAGCCAACTCCAGAATTTGGCGCGTGACCTGAATATTGACGGTCGCGTTTCATTCACAGGTTTTATTTCGCAAGAACAACTCCGCGAAATCTATTATGCGTCGCATATTTTTTTACATCCGAGCCAGACGGGCAATGATGGAAATCAGGAAGGCATTCCAA
>QHQO01000019.1 GCA_003221195.1 Verrucomicrobiota bacterium | reverse complement strand
CTGCAGGATCACTTCTCTTCCCGGGTAAACGCCGGCAAATTTCTCACGCCCGCCAGCTTCAACGCGTCCATCACCTTTATGATCGTGCCGAAGGAAGCTTTTTTGTCCGCTTGGAGTGCAAGCGTGGATTTGCGGGTCTCCGGTAGGTTCCGGACCGCGCCCTCCAGTTCATCCGCGCCAATAGCTCGCCCGTCCAGTTTGATTTCGTCATTTTGATCGATGCTGACGATAGCGTGTTCAAGCTCCGCAGGCTGTTTCTTTGCTGTTTTGGATTCCGGCAGATTAATCTGAACTTCCGGCTGGTCTTTCTTAAAAGTTGTAGAAACGACAAAAAAGATCAGCAGGATGATCAGAATATCGACGAGCGAAACGATGATTATGACGGGCGCCCGTCGTTTTCGTACTGCAAACTTCATCGCGTGAAATGCGCCGCGCCTCTTACACTACCGGCGTCGAAATCGGCATCGTGCCGGCAGATGCTTTTGCCGGCGCGAATTCGCGCGAAGAACGCCCGTAATAGCATTTGTTAATCAATTCGACGACGAGGGTTTCCATCTCCACTGACATCACTTCAACTTTTCTCGAAAAATAGGTGAAGCCGATCAGCGTCGGCACGGCGATCGAAAGCCCGAAGACGGTTGCATTCAACGCTTCGGCGATGCCGCGCGAGATCTGACGCGTGTCCGATGCGCCCGAGCTCAATCCCAGCTGAGAAAAGACATGCACCAGTCCTGAGACCGCCCCGATCAGGCCGAGTAGCGGCGCAATGCCCACAATGACTTCGAGAATGATAAGACCTTTTTCCAGCCGCACCATCTCGTGACGCGCACGTGTTTGAACCGCTTCCACGTTTTCGGAGCGTGGACTGCGTAAATATTGCAACGCCACGCGGGCGATCCGCGCCAGTGACGAACCATCGTGGTGCACAATACGCGATAGCCGTTCCGGGCTTTCACCCGGAGCCAAACGCTCTATTTCGCTCTCGATCAAAGGCGGCAGGACCTTGGTGCGCCGCAAAGCCAAGCCGCGCAAAATCATCATTGTCACCGAGACAATCGAGCAGGCCAGCAAAGGCCACATGAAAAGGCCGCCCTTAGAGAAGAATCCAAGCACAGTATTCACAGTTTCCGGAGTTTCGATAGTTATCGCAGCAAGGATCATCAGTTTCGAAAAACGGTGAACGGAATGTCCATCGGGAACCCATCGGCAGGTAGCGTGGTCGCTAAGTCATCTGGCATGGGAGGCAATTGCGCGTCTTGAACCGCTTGAATGCAAACGTTTGCCAAAGTCTCGTTTGATGTGTTTTCGATGATCTTGAGATTCTTCACGTGTCCATCTCGATCAACTACAAAAACAACACGAGTAGTGCCGATGTTGATCAAGTCCCTCTTTTGCTCGACAAAGGCGTACCATCGAGAGCCAATCGCGTCCAAAAGAAACTTCTGATAACGACCAAGCGGGGTTCCCAGCGCATTCACGGAAGAGACGCCGTGGTTCGTAATCCGACCGGAGATCCGCGTCCTCTCTTTCTGAGCCCGGTACGCGGATCGGGCTTGCTGTGACGCGGCTGATGGTTCGGCTGCCGGAGTGGGTCTTTGAGTTAGCATCGCAAATTGCTCTGCAGCAGTAACAGGAGCCGGTTGCGCCTGGGGCGCCGTTGACGGCTTCGGATGTTCCTGTGGCGCTGCGCTCGGTTGCGGCTGCGCTCCTTTTGTTTCCAGAGAGTGTTGATGCGTTTCCAAATCCATAAACGGTCGATCTTTGCCGGTCTGCGATGGCAACGGCAATTCCCCAGTGGCAGCTAACTCGCTTGCTCCAATCGAATTGGCGTTAGATTCAAATGTTTTCTCTTTCGGTTCGGGCGCTTTTTTCGATTCGTCCGTTTCTACGAACGCGGAATTCTTCGAGGCCGGCGAAAGGTCGACGAGTGTCAATTCAACGGGCTTTTCCTCCACTGGAATCGGCGGCGAGAAAACGCCGCCATAGGCAGCGAGGAGGAGCGCCACCAGCAGATGAATAAGAATTGCCGCGAGCAGCGCGAACAAAACCGTTCGTGTCTCATGTTCGTGCTCCCGAAAAGTTTCGGAGTTGCCCGGCTGGGCGAACATGATGTCAGCCGTCGTCATGAGAGCAGTTTCTCAGTGGTCAGAAAAAATTAGGCTTAGGGCTTTCTCAGCTTAAGGCTGAACATTATCTCAGCCCAAGGGTGCTGACAACTTGGCCAGGTGCGCTTCCCGGCTCGCCTGAGGTGATGGCTTCCGAGAAGCGATTCGCGCGTCCTCCCTTTTGTCATTCCGAGCGGAGCGAAGCGTAGTCGAGGAATCCCTTGGTGTTCCTGACTTCCGCGAGATCATTCGCGCATGGTGAAATAAGTATTGCTGCGCGTAACCGCCATGTTCGCCAAAATATGTTTCCGAAAATTCGCGCAGCCGGGGTTCCGTGACTTTTTTCTTCCGCGGGAAATATTTTTGTTTCAAAACTCTCTCGATCCAGACGTCGATCGGAAATGCGCGCAGGCGCTCATAGGCAAACAGCAGTACGCAGTTGGCTATCTTCGCTCCCACGCCGGGCAAGGAGCACAACTTCTCTCTAAGATCGGGATCAGAAAGAGCCGACCATGATTCCAGATCACATTCACCTGAACTGATAAGCCGGGCAGTCGCGAGTAGATTTTTGGCGCGATAACCTAGCGCGCATTCGCGCAAATCATTCTCAGTAGCGCGGGCAATTCGTTGCGCTGGCGGAAACGTGTAAACCGCATGATCACCGACTTTTCGTCTCTCACCAAGGCGTCGACGGAGCGCGAGCGAGATCTGACGAATATGTGCCACCTGTTTCATCGACGAACAGATGAACGTGGCCAGACATTCCCATTTCGGCTGGCGAATGATTCGTAAACCGCGACAAAAGTGCCGCGCCGCGTTCATTGCCGGATCGTCCGGGAATGACGCGCAGATTTCTGCCAGTGGGTGATCAAGCGCGAAGTAACGGCAAATCGCGGCATGGGCATCCTGCCCATCATCTGAAATCAATCGGCTGGAAGCCGATGCCACGCTTGCGCGCAAGAGCTCCCCACACTCCTCGATGTAAACGGCGCAATCGCCGATCGTTCCCACGAATCCATTGTCGGCCTTTTCCCAATGAAACACCTGGCCGGAGTCCAGTGTCATTGCGAGATCGAAGTCGGATGCGGGAATTTCGATGAACTTCATAAGGTGGATCGCGTTGTCCTCAACGCGATGTCAATCCAGGCGCCGAAGGTGCAGTTATTTTAGTATCGTCTTGAGGAAAAGCCGATCCACCTTTTCAATGAAGATCAAATGCTTCGTCATTTAAACATTCGGATCTGTTTCGTCATTCTTCATTCGGATTCCTTTCGTCATTCGACATTCGTCATTCGTCATTGATAAATAAGGCCGATATGAACGCTCGGCTGATTATTGATTGTGGCGTCCTACTCCTCTATTTCATCCTAATCATTTCCATCGGCCTTTACATGGGCCGGAAGGAGGAAAATCTCAAGGACTTCGCGCTCGGCGGTCGCAGAATTCCGTGGTGGGCCGTGCTCGCCTCGCTCGTGGCGGCTGAAACAAGTGCCGGTACTTTTTTCGGGACGCCCGGGGAAGGCTTCAGCCACCGCGATTATACCTATTTACAGCTCGCCTTCGGCACGATCGTCGGACGCATTCTCGTCAGCTATATTTTCATCAAGCCGTATTACGACTACAAAGTTTTTTCGATCTACGAGTACCTGACCACGCGCTTCGGGGTTGCGAGCAAGAACGCGGCTTCCGCTGTTTTCATGATCACCCGTCTGCTTGCTTCCGGAGCGCGGTTATATGTGGCAGCCATTGCACTCGCGCTTGCCTACGAAATGATCAGCGGCACTCGACCAAATCAAACTCAAACTCTCTGGATTTACCTCGGTGCCACGATTGCCATCGTCATTCTCACGGCCATTTATACCACGTTCGGCGGTATCAAGGCCGTCATCTGGACCGATTTAATTCAAGCCACTATCATGATTGGGAGCGCGTTAATTGCCCTTGGGTTGCTTTACTTCGCAATTCCAGGAGGCTGGCACGAGATCGTGCAACGCCACGGCGCGTTTCAGGTCTCGGATCTCATCACAACCGGTCTCGACCCGGCCAAACATGGCTGGGACAAAGTGAAGAGCATGTTCGAGACCGAGTACACAATTTTTGCCGTGATCGGGGCAGTATTCATCACGATGGGCACGCACGGCACGGATCAGGACATGGTGCAGCGAATGTTGACTGCGCCCGACATACGCCGGAGCCGTCTCTCTCTTATTTGCTCCGGGCTCGCCGACATCCCGCTCGCGTTCACGTTTCTCAGCATCGGCTTATTGCTGTGGGTTTATTATCAGGCCCATCCCGATCCGACGCTGTCGAAGACTCCGAACGAAACATTCTGCCACTTCATTCTTTATCAAATGCCAGTGGGTCTTCGCGGATTGCTGCTCGCCGGGATCTTCGCCACCGCCATGGGATCGCTCAGCACCGCGTTGAACGCGCTCGCCACCAGTTTCACACGTGATTGGTATGAACCTTACATCAATCCTGCATCAACAAGTGAACAAAGTCTTCGCGCTGTGCGCTGGGCCACAGTTTGGTTCTCGGTTCTGATGATCGTCGTGGCATCGACTACTTCCTATCTTGTCATCGTGCATCCTAATGTCCGAATCATTCCAATTGTCCTCAGCGTTTTCGGCTATACTTATGGCTCACTGCTCGGTGTGTTTTTTGCGGGAATGCTAACCAGGACGCGCGGGAACGATCGCGGCAACATCATTGCCATGATCGTTGGCTTTGCCGTCGTCGCCATCTTGAGCGGATTGCCCAATGGCGTCGCCAGTATTTTCAGCACGCAGCTCTACAAGCAGCCGGGTTGGCTTCCGGTATTGGCATTTCCATGGTGGATCTGTTTCGGCACCATCGTCACGTTTTTTGTGGCGATTCTTTTCCGGACCGGCCGCGAACATCACCCGCCCGAGGCTTAGCGCGGTATTGAAACAGGGATTGACCGGACGGGCATCACTGGAATACTTCAAGCGTTAACGACAGCCCTTTCCACGCAACATCAACCGCTGAAATCCCATGCCTCACGTCGTCACCGACAAATGTAACGGATGCAAGTTCACCGACTGTGTAGAAGTGTGCCCTGTCGCCTGCTTCTACGAAATGGAAAACCAGGTGGTCATTCACCCGGAGGACTGCATTGATTGCATGGCCTGTGTGGATGTATGCCCAGTGCATGCGATCTATGCTGAGGCGGACCTTCCCGCTGAATTCACGAAGGATATTGAGTTCAACGCGACTCAGGCTCATCAGCTGAAGGACTCAGGCACGGAGGCAATCACAGTGAAAAAGGACGCGTTGCCCGGCGCGAACGAGCGAAAGAAGGCACTGGGTTATTGAATCCGCATTTCGTTACGCAATGCGGCTGACACAGCCGCCACTACA
Source organism: Verrucomicrobiota bacterium (assembly GCA_003221195.1). GTDB lineage: Bacteria > Verrucomicrobiota > Verrucomicrobiia > Chthoniobacterales > UBA10450 > Udaeobacter. Next base: position 55,986 of record QHQO01000019.1, on the reverse strand, counting down.
GTTCTTTATCTTTTGCTAGTTTGAGCGACAAATCCCGCAACTGCCGGGCATCCACTCCTGCGGGTGAATTCGACATCAGGTCCATGCCCCGATTGTTTTTTGGGAATGCTATTACGTCGCGAATATTTTGTTCGCCGGCGATGAGCATCACTAGCCGATCGAGCCCGAACGCGATTCCACCGTGTGGCGGCGCGCCAAGACGCAGCGCACGCAGCAAATGACCGAACTGCGCTTGCCGGTTTTCAGGGCTAATGCCGAGAGTTTCGAACATTTTGTCCTGCAACTCCGACTCGTAAATTCGGATACTGCCGCCACCGATTTCGACACCATTCAAAACGACGTCGTACGCTTCGGCTCGAACATCGGGAAATTTCTTTTCATTAAACAGCGACATATCCTCCGCTTTCGGCCGTGTAAAAGGATGATGCATGGCGTTCCATTTATTTTCTTCCGGGCTCCATTCAAACAGCGGAAAATCTGTGACCCAGAGGAAATCCCATTCCGGCGCGCCCGGCGGTCGCGCCCTACCATGCAAATCCTGAATCTCTGCGATGCGCAACCGCAACCGCCCAAGAACTTCACAAGCGATTTCCCATTTGTCTGCGCCGAAAAAGACGCAGTCCCCCTCCTCGATTTTTAGTTTCGATCGTAGCGCTGCCTTTTCAGTCTCAGAAAAAAACTTCACAATCGGCGATTTCCATTCGCCGTTCTCAATCTTGATAAATGCGAGCCCTTTGGCGCGGTACAACTTCGCAATTTCCGTTAATTCGTCTGCCTGCCCAATGGTGATTCCGGCAAAACCCTTCGCGTTAATTGCTTTCACGACGCCGCCAGATTCCAGCGCACTGCGAAAGACTTTGAAACTACTCTCGCGAAAACTTTCTCCAAGGTCGACGAGTTCCATCCCAAAACGGCGATCGGGTTTGTCGCTCCCATAGCGATCAACGGCTTCGCGGTAAGTAAGTCGGTCAAACGGGATCTTGATCTCGACGTTGCGCGCAGCCTTGAAGATTGCAGCGAGCATTCCCTCGGTAACCGCGAAAATGTCCTCTGGCGTAACGAACGATGCCTCGATATCAATCTGGGTAAATTCAGGTTGCCGGTCGGCGCGCAAATCTTCGTCGCGAAAACATCTGGCGATCTGAAAATATTTTTCCACGCCGGCGACCATCAGGAGTTGTTTGTATTGCTGAGGCGCCTGCGGCAGCGCATAAAATTTTCCAGGCGTCATTCGACTTGGCACTAAAAAATCGCGCGCCCCTTCCGGTGTGCTTTTGGAAAGGATTGGAGTCTCAACCTCGAGATAACCCTGGCTGTCGAGATAATCACGCGTCGCCTTCGCCGCGAGGTGTCGCAGCCGCAGGTTGCGCGCAAAGCGGGGACGGCGCAGGTCATAATACCGATGGGTCATCCGCAAATCTTCGTTGTGCGGGTTGGCGTCGATTGGGAACGGCAGATCGTCAGCCCGATTCAGAATCTTCAGTCCGCTCGGAATGATTTCGATGTCGCCCGTAGCAAGGTTTGGATTTTCTGTGCCTGGCAGGCGCGCAGCGACGTGACCGGAAACCTGAAGGACGTCTTCATTGCGCAATGTATGCGCCTGCTTCGCAAGCTCCGCGTTTTCCTCCGGCCGAAACACGATTTGCGTCAGGCCTTCGCGATCGCGGAGATCAATGAAAATGACTCCGCCATGATCGCGGGTGACATTTACCCAACCGGCCAGCGCGACTTGCCTGCCGATGTCGCTCTTGCGAAGAGAATTGCAATCGTGCGTGCGATACATGCGATGCCAAAAGTACGCGTCATTCTGAGCGAAGCGAAGAATCTCGCAAGCGATTAGCGACAATTGGATTTGGGAAGCGCAGGCTGGCAGCCTGTGGCCCCAGAACTGCGCGATCTAGCGCAGGATAGTTTCCACATGCGACATAAAATCGTCTTTTGAGACGAGCTGCTGTTCGCCGGAGCTCATGTCTTTTAGTTTGAGTTGCGGCCATTCATCTCCGAACAAGACCGCAACGCGCGCTCCGAGTTGCTCAGCGAGTTGGAATTGTTTGCCGACCTTTTCGCTGGTGAGCGGATAATCCACGAGATAGCCGCGGTCGCGAAGTTGTTGAATTTGCCCAAGCGCATCAGCGCGGCACTGTTCCTTTGCGATAACAACGTAAATGTCGATCTTTCGACTGTTCGCGATTGAATTCTCCAATTTCTCACGCACATGAGCTGTTTCATTGATTAACTCGCCTAGGACTACGTCGCCCATGGCGAAGCCGAGTGCTGGCATCGAAACGGCGCCGTCACTCAGCACTCCAATCAGATTGTCGTAACGGCCCCCGCCAGCAATGGCACGAAATTTCGCGGCACGATCGAACACTTCGAACACCATGCCCGTGTAATAGGCCAGACCGCGCACGATACCCACATCAATGGAGACGAAGTCCGCCAATCCTCGCGCACGAAGGCCATCGACAAGTCTATCGAGCCTCTCACTTTTTCCGCCGCTCTTTAGAATCGCAAAGACCGGATCGGCGAGCTTGCCAAGTTTCTCGACTGTTTTCTCACGCGGCTCGCGTCCGAATTTATCGATTGCCTGTAGTAATTCGTCCCATCGGTCCCCTGAGATATCTTTTTCGCGGAGAAAATTGGTCCAGAAATCGCGGTCGCTTACTCGTACCACAAAATCTTTGTCGGTGAACCCGAAGGCGCGCAGGATATCGATGCAAAGCGCCACCAGCTCGATATCAGCGGCAAGGTTTGCTTCTCCGATAACGTCGCAGTTGAGCTGAAAATGTTCGCGTAATCTTCCGCGCTGTTGTTTTTCGTAACGGAAAAATTGGCCGATAGAAAACCATTTGAGCGGTTTCTTAAATTCGCGCTCATGCGCGGCGACTACGCGTGCAAGCGTGGGCGTTAGCTCCGGGCGCATCGCGACTTCGCGTTCGCCCTTGTCAGTGAAATTGAAGAGTTGATCGACAATTTCCGTCCCGCTCTTCTTTCTGTATAACTCGGTCGCCTCGAGCGGGGGACCGTCCCATTCGACAAAAGCGTAGCGCCGCGCGACTTCGCGCCAACGCGCAAAGATTAAATTGCGCACCGCACAATCGTCGGGAAGGAAATCACGAAAACCAGGTAAGGGCTGCATAAACATCACATAGCTACAACGCAAGATTGGGAATTGGGTGTTTCGGGGCGACCGCGTGCGACAGGGCATGCGAAACAAGGATGCAAGGGGTGAGTTCCAGCATGGAACAATCGAATACATGCACGAGGGAGCGCATCCCTTCAATCAAAGCAGAGGGACAAATATGAAACAAACGAGATTAGTGAAAATATTGACAGCGGGAGCTGTTTGCGCAACAGCACTTGGAACTGCCATCGCGCAGCAACCCCCGGCCCAGGAAAGATTGCGGCAGCAGCAGACAACGGGCACATCGGCCAACCCCGCAACAAGCACAGCGACAATGGCAGCGGCCACAGGGACGTTTGCGACTTACGCGCCGGGTGCGACCGATTTTACGTTCCGCCCGTCGCCAAACGCGACGGCTGTTCGCTATTATCAAACCAAGAATACGGCTATTGTTGATGCAGAAGGTCACGCCGTAGATCAGTCGGCAGTTCGGCCAGGTGTTGGGGCAACAATCTATTACACCACGTCAGGTGATCGGATGATTGTTCAGAAAATTGTCGTGAACGAATCAGTTGGTTCCGAGAAAAAAGGGGCGAAAACAGCGACCAAACCAAAGCCCTAACTCAACGCCCAATTCTATGGAGGTGATCCCTTAAATATGAAACAAACGAGATTAGTGAAAATATTAGCGGCCGGAGTGGCTTGCGCAGCAGCCCTGGGGATAGCGCTCGGCCAGGAGACCACAACTACTACGACGACTGACCCCGTAACCGGTACGACGACAACTCAGGCGACAACGACCAGCACGGCTGGCACGATCGTAACATACACTCCGGATTCGGATTACTTTATGTTCCGAACCGCGCCGAGTGCGGCGCCGGCGCGTTATTACTACACGAGAGACACGGCCATTCTAGATCCCGAAGGTCGCACCGTCACTTGGTCGGCCATTCGGCCAGATATGCCTGCAACAATCTATTATACGACAGTTGGTGACCGGGTGCTCGTGCGCAAAGTCGTGTTGAGCCAGCCACCCGCGGTAATTAAGCACGAGGAAACAACTACTACGACGACGACAAGACCTTAGCCAAAACGAAGTAACATTGGCGCGCGGTCACATCGATCGCGCGCCTTTTTTTGCACCTGCAGCACGGGGCCGGGGTCCGCGAGCTCGGCTAAGGAGCGCTCTTCAGTTTTGCATCGCGATTGCGACCTTGCGGCCAGCGAAGCGGAACGAAGGTTTCCAGCCGCTGCTTCGTGCGTAAATTCGCAGCCGGATGGCTTCGTCAAAAAAAGAAAAGCCGGATCTGCAAAAAAAGGTGCACGAAGTGCCGCACAAGCCCGGTGTATACCTGATGCGGGACCGGTTTAACCGCGTGATTTACGTGGGCAAAGCGCGGGACCTCCGGAAACGAGTGGGTTCATATTTTTTGCCGTCCAAGCTGGCGCAAGCCGATTTGAAGACGCGCGCCATGCTGGAGGCGACCTGGAATTTCGAGACGCATACGGTTCGCAGCGAAGCAGAATCAGTTTTGCTGGAAGGCAAATTAATCAAGGAATACCGGCCTCGTTACAACGTTTCCTTCCGGGACGATAAGCGGTTCCTGCTGGTCCGGGTCGATCTTTCGGAAGAGTGGCCTCGTTTTCGCCTGGCCCGGTTCAAAAAGGACGACGGCAGCCGATACTTCGGTCCGTATGCGCATGCCGGGGCGCTGCGGCAGACATTGAATTTCATGCGCAAGAAATTTGGCGTGCTCACATTTGGACGAGGCTCGCCTACGGAGCGCGAATTAAAATCAGCGACGTATCAGGTGCCAGTGCGTTTGAGCGAAATTAGGGCAGAGCAATACCGCGAGCGCGTCCTACAAGCCTGTGAGTTCCTGGAAGGAAAATCGAGAGAAATGGTCGCGATATTGGAAGACGAAATGCGCAAGGCGGCCAAGAAAATGGATTTCGAGAAAGCTGCCGAGTTGCGCAATATGATTGATGACTTGCGCAGCACGACGAGGCCAATGCGTCGTTTTACACGTGGCAGTCTGCCGGGCTCGATCGATCCGATGGCTGACGTGCACGCGTTGGCTGATGCGTTGCAACTGCCGCAGGTGCCGGGCGTGATGGAATGCTTCGATATCTCAAACATTTCCACGACGCATGTCGTCGCTTCGATGGTTTGTTTCCGGGATGGCGTACCGGATAAGGACAATTACCGCCGATATCGAGTGCGAACAGTGGAAGGACAGGACGATTTCGCCAGCATGGCTGAGGTTGTCCGGCGCAGGTATTCGCGTGTCCTGCTGGAGGCGCGTAAGGCGAACTCCGATATCGCGGAGTTTTCGCAGGAGAATGCAGCCGACGCGCTGGCGCGAATTTCCCGTCATCCCGACCAAAAGCCTGCCCTGAGCGATAGTCGAATGGGTGAAGGGATCCCACTGCAAAACCCAGAGGTAACTTCGCCGGACTCCTCGACCCCGAAAGCTCTCGCGGCTCAGAATGACGGAGGTTTTGTTGCCGTCCGCTTGCCAGACCTGATCATTGTCGATGGTGGAAAGGGCCAGCTTTCCGCCGCGTGCCGCGAATTGCAGCGATTAGGCCTTCACGATCTTCCCATCATCGGCCTGGCCAAGGAACGGGAGGAAATTTATCGGCCGGGCCGGGCGTTGCCGCTGCAACTTCCGATGGACTCCGGCGCCTTGCGGTTGCTTCAACGTATTCGCGACGAGGCGCATCGCTTCGCCAACGCGTATCATCAATTGCTCATGAAAAAGCGAGTCGGCGAAAGCATTCTTGATGATTGCCCCGGTGTGAGTCAGAACCGCAAGAATTTGCTGTTGCGGAAGTTCGGCTCGGTGAATCGCCTGCGCAGAGCGACGGTGGACGAAATCGCTTCCACGGAAGGGATTGGCCGAAAGTTGGCCGAAGAAGTGCATCAATTCCTGCAAAGACATTGATTTATCCGTAGATTTGAAACTCGCTCGCTTCCCAGCTCGCTCGCCGCTACCCATCGCGGCTTTGCCTTCTATGTCGCTTGATCCCATCAGCTCCATTGAAACTCGCTCGCTTCCCAGCTCGCTCGCCGCTACCCATCGCGGCTTTGCCTTCTATGTCGCTTGATCCCATCAGCTCCATTCGCAGATTAACGCAGACTCTTTTCGAATGAGGTCACTCTGGGGAACTTTGGGCGGTTTGTGGATCGCGTTCTCGATCCTGGCAATGTCGACCGCATTATGTGCCCAGGCGCTGGCTCCGTCTGCTGTGCCGAGCACAACCACACCTCCACAAACCGAAGAGGAAACAATTGTGCCGACGTTTGAAACACAAAAACTCGCGCGCACTTACATCCTTGATGTTCCAGCGCCGCGCGGCCAGATCACAGACCGCAATGGCGAATCGCTCGCGCAAAATCGGCTCAGCTACAATCTCGCTATCAATTTCCCTACGCCCCTTGATTTTTCCGATGCGCAAGCACTTAGCTTTGCGAGAGAAAAGATCGACAGAACCGCCAGGCTCATTGGTCGCAGACTTAAGATTTCTGACGAAGCGATTCTTCGCCATTACCGCAACAGGGGTGTCATGCCGATGGAGATCGCGCAGAATCTTAGCCAGTTGGAGTACGAACAGATTAAAAATAATCCGCCGCCTGGCGTGATTGTGCGGCCGATCTACGTGCGCGTTTATCCGAATGGAAAAGTCGCCGGCCAAATTATCGGTTACACCGGCAAGACCGGGCGAAATCCGGATGGGATTGTTGATAATCACGAGACCTTATGGCCTGAAACCGAAGGACGCGAAGGACTGGAGCAAACGTTTAACGAAATGCTCACCGGCAAGCACGGCGAATACAAACTCACCTTTGACAAGGACGGTCGGAAGACCTCCGAGAAACTGATTACTCCGCCCGACCCCGGGTACAATGTGGTCACCACGATTGACCTGCGTCTCCAGCAGCTTGCTGAAAAGGCGCTGGAAGCGAAAGCAAAACGCGGCGCAATTGTGATTATCGATCCAAACAACGGCGACATTCTGGCGTTGGCCTCCTGGCCTACCTATGATCCAAATTTGTTTGTTCCTTCGATATCAGTCGAACAACTCAAGTTGTTGCAAGATGACAAGGATATTCCGCTTTTGCCGCGAGCGTATCGTTCGTCTTATCCGCCTGGGTCGACCTTCAAAATTGCCGTCGGAATCGCCGCGCTCGAAAGCCGTGCCATTCAGCCGGACGACGAATATCAATGCGTTCCGTCAATTCAGATTGGCAATGTCACTTTCCATAATTGGAAAAAGGGCAATCGCGGCGCATTAAATTTCGTGCAAGCGCTCACCGAATCGTGCGACACATGGTTTTACCAGGTTGGGATCAGGACCGGCGCGCAACCCATCATCGATTGGGCATTAGCATTGGGCTTCGGCGCAAAGTGTGGGATCCCCTTGCGCGGCGAGGCGGAAGGCCGTGTTCCCAACGATGAATACATGAAGGCAACGCACGGTCGCAGGCTGCTCAATGGGGACATCGCAAATATGTCGATTGGCCAGGGGGACATACAAGTCACTCCGTTACAAATGGCCCAGGCCATGGGTGTCGTAGCAAACGGCGGGACATTCTATCAAACACGGCTGGTTCAACAGGTGCAGACATTCGATAACCAAATAGTTACTGCCTATTCGGTGCGAGCGAAGAGAACGTTAAACCTGTCGTCCGAGACGCTGGACGAATTGCACACGGGAATGATCGACGTTGTGAATAGCGCGGGCGGCACCGCGCATCAGGCCAGCCTCGATAATGCTGAGGTCGCCGGAAAAACTGGCACGGCACAATGGGGACCCAAAAACAAAGAGCGCACTGCGGCATGGTTCGCGGGGTTTATGCCAGCTGATCAACCGCGATATGCATTCGCAGCACTCTACGAAGGCGACGTCGGCAGCAAAGTCCACGGCGGCTCTGCAGCTGCCCCAATGATTGCCGATGTTTTCAAAGAAATTTACAAGAGCGAAAAGGTAGTCGGCCAGCGACAGCGTCGCGAGCGCGAGCAGCCGGAAGTCCGCCGCGCCGAGCCAGTAGAGGAAGAAGACGAATCAGACTAATCGTCTTACAGAACGCCTGTGATCCCGAACAAAGTGAGGGACCTCACAATCACAGTGCACGGTCTCTCAGACCTTGGGTGATTAAGCTATGTGTGCGAGATCCTTCGCTTGCGCTCAGGATGACGTGCTACGCGGCCGCAGTTTCCTTCGGCAGCTCCATCGTGCCCTTGAACTTCGGTGGTGCCTCCTCGATTCCGAAATTCTCAGAATAAAGTTGCTCGATCTTCGTCATGTCGTCGGCAGTAAGCGACGGGCATTCCGGTGCTTTGGCGAATTCAACGAGCTGTTCTTCGTTGTAAATATTCGGCAGCGTCGAAGCCACACGATTGTCGGCGAGCAACCATTGCAATGCCGCTTGTCCGAGCGTGCGCTCGGAATTTTCAAGGAAACGCAATTTCTCAACCTTCTTGACGCCGTTGAGCAACCAACTGCGCGGTCGATGACTGCGATGATCGGTGGGCGGGAAGGTTGTTTCCGCAGTGTAGTTCCCTTCGAGCATTCCGGATGAATGCGTCACGCGAATTAGGAACATTGTGTCTTTGTCAGCGTCGGTGGCCGCGTCGTGAATACTGCGCCCGGGATGTTGCTCGAGCATGTTGTAAATGTGCTGCACGCTGGTGATGTCCCGTTCGCGAATACAATTCAGGCCTTCGTAAAGCCAGCCAATCGCCGGTCCCAGCGCGATGCCATAATAGCGAACTTTCCCAGCCGATTTTAGTTCCTCGAGAGTGGTCCAGAGCGCATTGTCATAAACCTGCTCCATTCGAATATTGTGCAGTTGCAGGAGATCGATCCGGTCTGTTTTTAGCCGCTTCAGGGCTGCATCTGTTGCGCGCATTACTGCTTCCAGTGAAAAGTCCTGCGGAATTTCCCGCTGCCCCCGTCCGCGCCCCTCACCGTAATGCACAAAGTCGTAACCGACTTTGGTGGCGATCACGATTTCGTCCCGTTGATTTGGGAACGCCTTGGCAATCAGCTCCTCGCTCAAACCATTCCCGTAGGTATCGGCCGCGTCGAATAACGTGACACCGAGGTCGAATGCCCTATGCATGAGAGAGATCGCTTCACCCTCGGTAAAATTCCCCCACCACCCGGTGGAAATTGTCCACAGACCAAAGCCGACTTCGCTAACCGTCAGGTCGGTGTTTTTGTAACTCCGGAATCGCATGGCTCGTCAATTTACTAATCGAGAGCCAAACGTCCAACCTTCAACGCCGCATCCCTTCCGATTTAAGCCGCGGCCGATCTTCGCACCGTTCCCCAAAACAAAGTCGCCACGCTGAGGGAGCGTGGCGACTAGTTGCGAATCTTTCTCGATCTCAGTATGGCCAATTACGGGCAGCTAATGACTGGACAACTAGCTGGCTGATCAGCATCGATCCTTCTCGGTGCGCCCGCCGGAACAATCTGGACCGCGACGTCCATCGCCTGGACGGTACCCTCGTTGCGCACCAGATGTACGTCGCCGCAGCCTACATCAGTGAAGCTCTCGCCTGTGTGGTAGACGGTTGGCGTGCAGTTCGGACTGTCAGACTCGTACACTGTAAGCTCTCCAGCTACGACTGTGATAAGGCTCGGACCAGGATGCGTGTGCCACCCAGTGTGAGCCCCCACTGGGAACGTGTGCTTGGTGACATAGAGGTCCGAATCGCCTCTTACTCTTGTGTGGAGAAGCCAATCCGGCAGGTTGCTTCTACACATCAAGTTCAGCGAGCCGGACGGGAAGTGAGCGGCGTGCGCGGTGTCTACAGGTTGTCCAGGGTATAAAAGGTTGTCGGTGACAACTCCGCAGTTGGGCGTTGCCAGGGCTGGCGCGGCCGTCAACGTGACGAGCGCAGGTGCGATGAGGAGTGGGAGGATTCGGATCTTTTTGAACTGAGTCAGTGGATTCATTGTTTGTTCCTTTCTTTTGGTTTTGAGGTTTGCCTTTCATTGCGAGAAAACGCAAAAGAGCGATCAAAGTGATCATCTGAATTGAGATTTTTTTGACCACGATTTCGGCGTGCAGAGATTTCTTGGGCTGATAGTCTGTGAAAACCGGTTATGGATGCGCCGTCGGTCTCTCAGCAGAGAGTGACCGAGCTCCTAGTACAATGGAGTCACGGGGATGATGCTGCTCTCGCGGAATTGACCCCGCTAGTTTATGAAGAACTCCGACGGGTTGCCCATCATCATTTGAGTGGACAACGCCGCGATTACACACTGCAAACGACGGCCCTGGTTAATGAGGCTTATCTGCGCCTGGCCGATCAAACCAATCCGCGCTGGCAGAACCGCGCGCACTTCTTTGCTGTTGCCGCACGCGCGATGCGCCAAATCCTGGTTAGCTACGCAAGAAGTCAGCAGGCCCAAAAGCGCGGCGGCGGCGCGCTCAAAATCGATCTCGACGAAGCGGCGCTCGTCTCTCCGGAGGAATCAAAGGAGATTGTCGATCTGCACGAGGCATTGGAAACGCTGGCCACACTCGACTCGAGAAAAGCTCAGGTAGTCGAGCTGAAATATTTTGGCGGGCTGAACTACGACGAGATAGCCGAAGTGCTCAAGATTTCACGGATCACCGCTAGGCGTGACTGGGAATTTGCCAAGGTGTGGCTGTACACGGAATTGCATAACGCGACCTGATAGAAATGACGAAGTTCGAATGACGAATGACGAAGGAATGACGAAATCAAAAGGCCTGGAGGCGGGCGCTGACGATGCGTTTTGGGACGATGGGGCAGGCCTCGTTCGTGAAGAACCAGAGACAAAACGCGATTACGATTTGGAAGAACGAACGGCCCGATTTGGCGAAGCGATCATCGATTTTGCGAAGACGATTCCACAAAATCCGGTAACCAATCGAATTATCGGTCAACTTGTTGGGGCCGGCACGAGCGTGGGTGCTAACTACGTCGAAGCCGACGACGCAGTCTCCAAAAAGGATTTTTTGAAAAGCATTGGCATTTGCCGGAAGGAAGCGCGCGAAAGCAAGCATTTCCTTCGAATGGCCGTTCGGGCCGTGCCGGAATTGAAACCACAAGCTCGAGTGCTCTGGCTTGAAGCAAAGGAGCTACATCTAATCTTCTCCAGAATTTGGAGAAACAAGGCAAAAGACTAACGCGATGCGAACATCCAAACCCTGCGAAGCCGAATGCTTTCGTCATTCGAGCTTCGTCATTCTTTCGTCATTCGACATTCGGATTTCGTCATTTTCCCGTTTATGACGCCGGCGCGGTTCCAAGCGATTGAGGAAATTTTTCGCGCAGCGCTAGATCACCAGCCGGACCAGATTAGCACATTCCTGGACACGGCGTGTGGAGGCGATGAGGTTTTGCGGCGCAGAGTTGAAGCCCTTCTGGCTTCACGTCAACGAGCAGCCAGCTTCATCGAAACGTCAGCTGTTGGTCTCGCGACCAAGATTATTCAAAACGGCCAAGCTGATTCGCTCGTCGGCCAAACGATCGGCCACTACAAAATTTCTGAATCGATCGGCACCGGCGGGATGGGTGAAGTCTATCTGGCCATCGATATTACAGCGGGCCGCAAGGCCGCGCTCAAACTTCTGCCGATGCGTTTTACCGGCGAGCCGGAGCGCCTGAAGCGATTTCAACAAGAAGCGCGCGCCGTAGTTGCGCTCAATCATCCAAATATCTTGACCGTTTACGAGATCGGGGAGGATCACTCAATTCATTACATCGCCAGCGAACTGATCGAAGGCGAGACGCTGCGCGAACGTTTACAGCGCGGGCCAATGCATTTGAGTGAAGCGCTTGATGTCGCGATCCAGGTGGCGAGTGCGCTCGCGGCGGCGCATCAAGCAGGAATTGTCCATCGCGACATTAAGCCGGAGAACATCATGCTTCGGCCGGATGGCTACGCGAAAGTGCTCGATTTTGGGATCGCAAAGCTTGCCGAGCAGGAGCTGCCAACATCGATGCCGAAAAACGAAGCGCTGTTGCTGGTTGAAACCAATCTGGGGTCGATCTTGGGAACTGTTCGCTACATGTCACCTGAGCAGGCGTGCGGCGAGCAGATTGATAAAAGGACCGACATCTGGAGTCTCGGGGTGGTGCTTTATGAAATGGTAACCGGGCATACGCCATTCACCGGTGACACACCTGCCCGCAGTGCTACACCTGCCCGCAATGCAAGCGATGCAGGCGGGGCGTTGCAGGCGGGGCCACAAAAGGTGATGTCTGCGATTCTTGATAAAGAGCCGCCGTCGCTCACGCGTTATCTCGCGCACCCGTCTGCCGAGCTTCAGCAGATCATCAGCAAAACGCTGCGCAAAGATCGCGAAGAACGGTATCACAGCGCGCACGAGATACTTCACGCGCTCAAAGAGCTGCGGCGGAGACTGGAATTCAAATTGCAACGCGCCGCTGCTCCTTTATGGCTGCGCTGGGCACGATCGCCGGTTGCTCTCGTGGTGATGCTGTTAGCAGCTGCGCTAGCGCTGACGTTTCCATTCTTTCGCCAACGCAACCTGACAACGAGCTTACCGCCGGACAAAAGCATCGCCGTGCTGCCTCTGCAAAACCTGAGCGAAGACAAGCAGAACGCGTTTTTCGCCGATGGCGTACAAGACGAGTTGCTCTCGAACCTTTCCAAGATCAAGGAGCTGAAAGTGATCAGCCGCACTTCCGTGATGCAGTACAAGAGCGGCACCAAACGCAATCTTAAAGAGATCGCGCAGCAACTGGGTGTTAACAACGTGGTGGAAGGCAGCGTCCGTCGATCAGGAGATCGTGTGCGCGTTTCTGTCCAATTGATTGATGCGCAAATGGACCGTCATCTTTGGGGTGAGAACTATGATCGCACTCTGGCGGACTCGCTTTCTTTGCAGGGCGAACTGGCGAGAGACATTGCCAACGCGGTGGGTGCCACGCTCAGTCCGCAGGAGAAAGCGCGAGTTGTGGCCAAGCCCACGAACAATCCTGCTGCTTACGATGCATATTTGCGTGCGCGAGCGATTCCGGTCGGCTGGGGTTTTCACGCGGAAGGTGATGTTGAGGGTGCAATTCGCTTGTACCAGGAAGCAGTAAAGTTGGATCCCAATTTCACGTTGGCCTGGGCATATCTCTCGATCGCACAGATGCGGAGTATCTGGAAAGGATTCGAGCCAAGCTGGGCGCGGCGGGCGGCGGCCAAGGACTCCCTCAATCACGCACTCGCGCTCGATCCGAACCTGCCGGAAGTCCATCTCGCTCGCGGATATAACGAGCAGGACGACACGCGCGCGCTCGGGGAATTCAGGCAAGCCGAACAGGGTCTTCCGAATAGCGCTGATGTTATAGAGGCGATCGCCCTGAAGCAACGATTACGCGGGCATTGGGACGAGGCTGTTGCGGAACTACGACGCGCCATCGAGCTCGATCCTCGTAACATCACTGCCTCTAACAACCTGGCGCTGACCTACTGCGCGATGCGCCGTTTCCCCGAAGCTCTGGCCACACTGGACCGCATACTCGCGTGGGATCCGACCAATGCCCGTGCCCTTCTGACAAAAGCCGATGCGCTTATAGCGATTGGCGATCTGCAAGCGGCCGAACCACTGCTTGCAAATCCGGAGCTCCCGGCGAACCGGCGCGCTATGTATGCGCTGTTTCAGCGCAATTATGCTGCGGCCGTCGAGATACTCTCAAAGGATTTAGCCGTTGATCGCCGGCAACGCGACCCGCTGGATATTCTTTCGCTCGCTTTCAGCCAGCAACTCGCTGGCGACATAGCCGCGGCGAGCGCAACGTACAAAAAAGCGATAGAAAGTTTTCGCCGCGAGCTCGCAACGGGTTCAGGTGTGGAGGCAGACACTCACATTCGGTTGGCCGAGGCCTACGCAGGTTTGGGCGACGCAGCTTCCGCTATCGCCGAAGGAGAAAAAGCCATGGCCCTGCTCCGAAGTTCCAAACATCCGGGATTCGGAACGAATTCAGAGGACGACATGGCACGCATTTACGCGCAGCTCGGTGGTGCCGATCACGCGATTCCCATGCTGAAGCGGCTGCTGCATACACGATTTGGCAGTGCGACGTTTCTTACTCCGGCAACGCTCCGATTCGATCCGCTCTGGGACAAAATTCGCAACGATCCGCGTTTTCAAGAACTGACGCTAGAAGAGGTGCCGGTTTCAGAAAAGTCGATTGCTGTGTTGCCATTTGAAAATTTGAGCAACGACGAAGAAAACGCATTTTTCGCCGGGGGCGTGCAGGATGAACTTCTAACCGACTTGGCTAGGATCGCCGATCTGAAAGTGATCGGCCGCACATCTGTGATGCAATACAAGGCCGGGGTCGCGCGCAATCTACGCAAGATCGGCCGGGAACTCGGAGTAGCGCATATGCTAGAAGGAAGTGTTCAGCGCTCTGCCAATCGCGTGCGGGTCAATGCGCAATTGGTCGATGCGCGCACCGATCGGCGTCTATGGGGCCAGACGTACGATCGCGATCTCGCGGACGTGTTCGCTATTCAAAGCGAGATCGCCAAAGCGATCGCCGATCAGTTGCAGGCTAAACTTTCACCAAGCGAAGAGGCCGCGATCGAACGACCGCCCACAAGCGACATCAGCGGGTTCGATCTCTACACGCGCGCCAAAAATCTTATCGCGACGCTCGCGACGAGCAGCGTCGGGAGGAAAGCAGATCGGCTGCAGGCGATCGAGCTGCTGAACCAGGCTGTGGCGCGTGATCCATCGTTTTTCGATGCGTATTGCCTACTCGCCTGGTTTCACGACGACCTTTACTTCTTTGGCTTTGACCATACTCCTGCGCGGCTGGCCTCAGCAGAAGCAGCCATTCAGGCTGCATTTCGCCTTCGTCCAGATGCTGGCGAAGCGCATCTCGCGCGAGCATGGAATCTTTATCATGGCTACCTCGATTACGATAGTGCTCTGGCTGAGTTGGAAATTGCCCGCCAGAGTTTGCCCAATAACTCGGAGGTATTCGAGTTGACGGCTTACATCCAGAGGCGTCAGGCGCGCTGGGAAGAATCCACTCGAAACCTCGCGCACGCCATTGAACTCGACCCGCGCAGTGTTCGAGCGCTGGCGTCGATCGCTGGAAATTATGCACGTGTCCGACGTTACGCCGAAGCAAAATCGGTGGGGGATCGCTTATTAGCCATCGAACCGAACGATGCCGCTGCGAAGGTTGCGCGCGCGTTCGTGGAATTCGACTGGAAAGCGGATACCCGGCCGTTGCATCAAACCATCGATTCTATTCGGACCACAAATCCCGCTGCGATGCCGACCATCGCCAATGATTGGCTCTTTTGCGCACTGGCCGAGCGCGACGCCGCAGCCGCAAAAAATGCCTTAACCGCACTAGGCGAAAATCCAATCGACTTCGGTTACGATGTTTACTTCACTCGTCCATTTGCAGAAGGCGTTATCGCTCGGATGACAAAAGACGATGAAAAAGCGCGCGAGGCTTTCCTCGCCGCACGCGCGGAGCAGGAGAAAATCATCCAGGCTCAACCAAATTACGCCAAGGCGCTGAGCGTGCTTGGCGTAATCGATGCTAGTCTCGGCCAGAAGCAGGAAGCACTCCACGAAGGGCGGCGTGCGGTCGAGCTTCTTCCCGTGGAAAAGGATGCACTGGATGGCATCGGCATGCGCAAGTATTTGGCGATGATCGCTGCCTCGGTGGGCGAAAAAGATCTCGCATTCGAACAGTTGAATAGCATCATCCGCCTCCCAGACAGTCTAAGCTATGGCGATCTGAAACTGATGCCATTCTGGGATCCGCTGCGCGGCGACCCGCGTTTTGAGAAAATCTTGGAGGAGTCGAAGAACCCGGTCACGCTGACGACGACCTTACCACCGCAGAAAAGCATCGCTGTGCTCCCGTTTGAAAATCTCAGCAAAGACGAAGAAAACGCATTTTTCGCAGGAGGTGTGCAGGACGAAATCCTCAATGATCTCGCCAAGGTTGCCGACCTGAAAGTCATCAGCCGAACCAGTGTGATGAAATACAAAAGCGGTTTGGAACGCAACCTTCGCGAAATCGCAAAAACTTTGGGTGTTTCGCATGTGGTCGAAGGCAGTGTCCAACGCGCGGGTAGACGAGTCCGGCTGAACGTGCAGCTGATCGACGCGCGCAACGATGCGCATCTTTGGGCTGAGCATTACGATCGCGACTTCGCCGATGTCTTTGCCGTCCAGAGCGAAATCGCTGAGCGAATCGCCAATCAACTTCGCGCCACGCTTTCAGTGGCGGAAAAAGCTGCGATCGAAGATCGGCCGACCGCCGATCCCGTGGCCTATGCCTATTATACAGAGGCAAAGGCGATCGGCGACAGACTCGATTGGGAGGGCTGGGAAAAAAGCGGCAATCGAGCGATTGAACTCCTTGAAAAGGCCACGCAGCGCGATCCGAAGTTTGCCCTTGCCTATTGCGCGCTCGCGGGGACGCAGGCCGATCTCTATGAGCTGAGCTTGGATTCCAAGCACCTCGAGTTAGCAAAGGAGGCTGCGGATACTGCATTGCGACTGCGACCCGACTTGGGCGAGGCTCATCTGGCGCTGGCTTACTATTACTTTCGCGCTGGTTTTTTGTCGGCAGGTCGCGGCGTACAAGGAGGAGTGAACACTGATAGTTTCGACCAGGCACGTGAGGAATTAGCCATCGCTCAACGCAAGTTGCCGAACAATTCTGAAGCGCTTTTTTATCGAAGCAAGGATTGATAGACGCCAGAATCGCTGGGACTCTGCGGTAGCCAATCTTCGAAAGGCAAACGACCTCGACCCACAGAACCGCCAGGTCGCATTCTGGCTTGGGGATACTTATCGCTATATGCGCCGCTATTACGATTACGAACAAGTTCTAAAAAAGCGCGTTGCGAGCGGCACAATGGAGGACACCTGGTTTCAGACGCTGGTCGCCGATATCAAGCTGGCGCAGGGTAATCCAGACGCGGCTCAATCTCTTCTGGACCAAGTGCCGCTGGACTTCAGTCCGACTGAACAGATCTGGGAGACTCGATTCGCTGCAGCTCTTTACCTACGGAATTATGACGCGGCCAGCCGGGTGATTGCTAGCATTCCCGCAAACATCACCGATGACTTTTTCGAGGGACGACCGGAAAGTCGGGCTGATGGAGAGGTTGCGCGTGCGCACGGGAATAAGGACAAAACGCTGGCGGTGTTTGCAGCCGCGCGCAAGAAATTGGATGCAAGATTGGGGGATAAGCCCAGAGACGAGGCCTACTACAGAGAAGTCGCGCAGCTTGATGCCGGGCTTGACCGGAAAGAAGAGGCGATTCGCGAAGCACAGCGCGCGGTCGAGCTCCTGCCGATTACCAAGGACTCGCTCAACGGTCCAGATATGGTTGCCAATCTGGCGCTCGTTTACGCGTGGACCGGCGAGCGCGATCGCGCGCTCGAGCAACTCGAAAAAATTGCGACGATCCCAGGGTCTCCCGGATCGCCGACATATGGCGATCTCCTCTTGAATCCGTGCTGGGATGATTTGCGCGGGGATTCGCGCTTCCACAAAATCGTCGCCGCAGCCAAGGCTGCCAGCAGATAGTCCGTCGTGACGCTGAATTCCCAGTCGCAAACGTCTGCGTGGTGCCGAATTTTATCAGTGAAGGCTATTTTACTCAGACGGTGATCCCCCGTGAGCTAGAACTAAATGGGCGCGTCAAGAAACGCGCGAGCGGCCCACTTCGCTGACAGCCAGGTCAATATTCCTGGATGTACGAAATTTCACGGGGCGCGGAAAATTTCGTCCACACTAAATTCCAGTCCAGGAAAGATCTCAGATGTAAACTTCGCCCCGGCTTGATGCGAATGCGCCGGCCTTCCGGGGTCGCGTTGCAGCAGGTAAACATCAATCCGATTGGCTATTGGGTAAACGAACCACAATTCCTCCGTGCCGCAGCGGGCGTACACTTCGCGTTTGGCGTTGATGTCGTAACGGGCGGTGTGCGGTGAGAGAATTTCGACCAAAAAATCCGGCGCCCCATGCAGACCGTCTTCCTTCAGGATCGACTTACGCGCACTGCCAACGAAAAGCACGTCTGGCTGAAAAACATTTGTGTCGGTCAGGTAAACATCCGTCGGCGCAACATACATTCGGCCGATCGGATGGCTTGAGAGATACGCTGCGATAATCTCAATGAGATTCGAGACAATTGTTTGATGAACCAAATTTGGCGCTGGAGCCATGTTGACCAGTTCTCCTTCGATGAGTTGATACCGCCAGTCGTCCGGTGGCAACTGCCGGTAATCCTCAGCGGTGAATGGGCGTGTTTGTGCGGCGACCATGGTGGATATTCTAAACGTCCGACAGCTTGCCCTGAGCGCAAGTCGAATGGGCTCAACGCTCAATAAAATTGGACGTTGAACGTTGGGCGTTGGGCGTTGAGCGTTTAGCTGTGACCGGAAAAACAAAGGTAGCCCTCCTCATTGTCGCACACGGCTCGACAGTGAACCCGGATTCGAGTGCGCCGACCTTCGCGCATGCGGTCGAGATTCGGCGTCGGAAAATTTTTGTTGATGTGGAATGCGCCTTTTGGAAGGAGGAACCGAGTTTGCGCGATGCGACTTTTTTGTTCGATCCGGAATCGATTCGAGAAGTTTGTGTCGTCCCGAATTTCATCAGTGAAGGCTATTTCACGCAGACCGTAGTGCCGCGCGAGCTTGAATTGAGCGGCCGCATCACAAGACGATCGAACGGCCAGGTATGGAAATATTGCGACCCAGTTGGAAATCACCCGCTGATGACGGAGCTGCTGCTCAAGCGCGCAGGCGAGGTCGCTCCCAATGTCGATCCTACTGAGACAAGCTTGCTGATCGTCGCGCATGGAACGGATTTGAATGAAAACAGCGCTGTCGCTGCGAAGCGAGAGGCTGAAAAGATTCGTTGCCTCGGGAAATATAGGACGGTGCTAAACGTGTATATGGAAGAGCCGCCGTTGGTATCCGAGTGGCGGAAATTGACGAAAACTCCGAACGTAATCGTGGTTCCCTTCTTTATTTCCGATGGACTCCATAGTTACGAGGACATACCGCGATTGATCGGGATCATTGTAGCCGCAGGCGTTGATCGCGGCCGGCCGTGGTCGGCGGCCCCGGCTACAGTGCGTGGTAAGATTTTCCGGGCCAATCCGTACCGCATCAACGGTCGCTCCGTGTTCTACGCGCCCTCCATTGGCACAGATCCCGGTTTTGCCGATATCATCATCGAGCAAACAGGTATCATAAAAAGTTAAAATCGCGCTCGCGCGTCGTTTCTTTTTGCGCAAGATTGCTGTCCCGCGAATGAAGGAAACCACTTGCAAGAAGCTGCAGGAGATCGGGGCGTTTGCGCTGGCTGGCGGCTGCACGAAAAAACGAATGAAGCAATTGGTGGAAATGATTCGTTCGGCGCGTGACTATCGATGGCTGGCGGTTTACAAAATCGTCAAAGATGAATTCGTGATTCTCGCCGGCACAGGCAACGAGCCGCCCGCCTACCCCCAGTTTCCTACTACGCAGGGGCTGTGCGGCGCTGCGCTAGAGTCGGGAAAGCCGATCATCGTCGGCGACGTGCACAAGGATCCGCGGCATCTGCCCGCGTTTCATACCACTCGTTCGGAGATCGTTGTCCCGATGAGGAACAACGAGCACCGGCGCATTCTCGGAATGATGGATGTAGAAAGCGACAAGTTGAATGCGTTCGGCGAAGAGGATCGGGAATTTCTGGAGCGTGCCGGCGGCTTAATTGCGCATTGTTTGCACTAGCACGGCGCGCCCGTGGTCGCGCCCAACCGATGGAACATTCCGTCGAGCAGGTCATCGAAACTGTTCCTTTTTGTTTCGGGCAAATCTTGGTGCGAAAAACCGGTGACGATTTTGTTCTTTGCCATCGCAACGACGAAGCACACGATGATTTGGAAATCTTTCAAGGCCCGGAAGACGCGATCGAGATCGCAAGGTATGACGACGCGGGGAATTTCCGTGCACTAAAGACGGCGCCCAATCTGCGGCACGGCTGGCGCATCGAGCTTCGGACATCGGATGGATTGAAACGCGCGCTTGATCATTTTTATCCAGGTAGACTGGCCATCTTCATTGCGTGGAAGACTGGTCGGCTGCGCACTACGCCGCTTCGCGAAACGTTGGGTCGGCAATCGGGGATGTATCGGATAGCCGCCAGGATTTCGGATTCACAGATCGACAATCTGGTCGCAGATTTTTGCCGATCTAAAGACGGTTGTTTGCGAACGATTTTGTGGGACCGCGACCAGCGCGGGGCGATTGCATCAACAAGGTTGCCAAAGGAAAAGTTTGATCCGACTTGGGATCAGGTTCAAGCGCCGGCAGAGCCAGGCGCATCCACATTCGCTAACGCTACGACGGACCGAGCGATTCTTGCTACGATTCCGCTGCTCTGCCAGGAGCCGTGCAATCTTTTGGTCGCCGCATGTCGGAAAGTGGTGAAAAGCGAATGATCGTTCGCGCTCGCGTTGTAGCGACAATGGATGGAGCGCCTATTAAGAATGGCGCCATCGCAATTTCCGGAGATCGAATTGATGATTCGCCTCCCGGCTCATCACCCTCCCGGGCTGCCCGTCTATCTCGCTCGGCTTCCGCCGGCTCGATTGTCGATGTTGGAAAATTTTCCGAAGTCTCCGCGCGACATTCGGGCGAGAAGATTATCGATCTTGGCGAGCAGGCTCTCTTGCCGGGTTTGATTAACGCGCATTGTCATCTCGACTACACCTGCTTGCGCCGGAAGATTCCCCGAGAAAAATCGTTCACTGATTGGATCCGGGCCATTAACGCGGAGAAATCGAAACTTTCGCCGGAGGATTACATCGTCTCGATCAATGAAGGATTCGTGGAGGCAAAACAATTCGGCACGACAACGATCGCAAATCTAACCGCGTTCCCCGATCTGATCCGTCAGTTCCCAGATGCACCAATTCGCATGTGGTGGTTCGCAGAGTTGATCGATGTGCGCTCACCCGATCGCGCAAAGGAATTTGTCGCGTTCGCAATCGAGTCACTGAAGTCTGCGCAAAACTACGGATTAGCACCACATGCGCTGTTTACGGCATCCAAAAATCTGTATCAACGATGTCAAGAAGCCGGCAAAGACGTCCTGCTCACAACGCATCTGGCGGAATCGCGAGAGGAAATGGAGATGTTTCGAGATGCGTCAGGTCCGCTTTACGAATTCATGAAAAATATTGGACGTGACATGCGCGACTGTGGGCATGAAACCCCACTGGCGTTGTTCCTTGGCGCGCACGGCGGTCACGTCCTACCGAAACGCTGGGTCGTTGCGCACTTAAACGAATTGACCGAAAGCGACTTCGAATTGCTGGAAAAAATAAGGACAAAATTTCATGTCGCGCATTCACCGCGCAGCCATGACTATTTTGGTCACAGCCCATTTCAATCCGAACGATTGCGTCGCCTTGGGTTCAACATTTGCCTGGGGACTGATAGCCTCGCCAGCAATGAGAGTCTGAGTTTGTTTGCAGAGATGCGTGCCTTTCAGCGCAGTGAACCTGAGAGCTCACCCGAGAAGATTTTTGAGATGGTGACAGTGAATCCGGCGTCGGCGCTACGCCAGCAGAACACGCTTGGCCGGATTCGGCCCGGATTTCGAGCCGATCTCATAGCCATTCCCTGCCGTGAAGGCCGAGACCTATTCGGAGAAATCGTGGCGTTTGATGGGGAAGTTGATTGGATCATGGCAAACGGACGGACGCAGAGTATCCAGTCACCTGCGGCTGGTTCTGTTTGAATCCGAAATGGTTCTCCCCTGATCTGCTTGCTCGTGGTCTGCGACGCCGGTAAACTCGGCGTATGCCCGGACAAGGAATGCAGACCCGACTGCTTCCCGGGCAGAGCCTTGCCTTGCAGCAGGTTCTCTCGCCCCAACTCCAGCAGAGCCTGCTCGTCCTCCAGACGCCGCTGCTTGAGCTGCGCAACCTGGTTCAGCAGGAGATGGAAACAAATCCCGTTCTCGAGGAATTGCCGGATGAGCCCGGCTCCGAAAGCGAATCTTCCGATGACGATAATTTCAAGGACGAATTCGAGAAGCTCGCGAGCCTGGATGAAGAATGGCGCGATTACATGGCACAGTCGGCCAGTTCCGGCGCGGACGGCTTCCGTAGTTCACGGGAAGCGAAAGATAAGCGCGAGTTCTTTTTCGATTCTATTCCCGTGCAGGAAACGCTTCAGCAAAATCTACTGGGACAACTGAATCAGACCGCTCTCAACGCCAGCGACCGCAAAGCCGCGGAACTGATTATTGGCAACATCGATGACAACGGATCTCTCCAAAGCGCACCGGAAGAAATGGCGCTGAACTCGGGAATCCCCGAGGAAGATTTCGAGAAAATGCTGGCGTTGATACAGGGTTTTCATCCGCCAGGAGTTGGCGCGCGCGATTTGCGCGAGTGTTTGCTGATTCAACTAAGGCGAGAAGGAAAAGAAAACAGCCTGGAGTACAAAATCGTGTCCGAACACATGGAGGATTTAGGCAGGCGGCGCTTTCCCGAAATCGCCCGTCGGATGGGGATCAGCGTAGAGGACGTGCAAAAGGCGGCCGACAACATTGGGCGGCTGAATCCGCGTCCCGGCCAGGTCTTTGCGGCTGCGCCGCAAAACTATGTGTTGCCGGATGTGACGGTGGAAAAAGTGGATGGCGAGTACCAAATCACTTTGAACGACGAACAGATTCCGCATCTGCGGATTAGCAATCTATACAAAGATATCATTGCGTCGGGCAACACCCAGAGCGGCGAAGTCAAAGATTATATCCGCGATAAAATCCGGAGCGGGAAATTCCTGATCCGCTCGATCCATCAGCGCCAGCAAACGATTTCCAACATCGCGAAGCAAATCGTTTCGAGGCAGGGCGATTTTCTCGAGCATGGGCGATCGCATCTGAAACCGATGACCATGGCAGAAGTCGCCGACGCGGTCGGCGTGCATGAGACTACGGTCAGTCGCGCCGTCTCCGGCAAGTATATGGCCACGCCACAGGGCATTTTCGAGATGAAATATTTTTTTACGCCCGGCTATCAGACTGCCAGTGGTGAATCGCTGAGCAACACCAGCGTGAAAGAAGCTATTCTAGACCTGGTGAAGCGTGAGGATGGCAATCAACCGTTGAGCGACAACGAGATCGTCGAGATTCTGAGCGAGCGCGGTATCCCGATCGCGCGACGCACCGTCGCCAAATACCGCAGCGAGCTGAATATTCTGCCAAGTCACATGCGGCGGAAATATTGATGCTTTCGCGTCGCGTTAAAGCGTTGAAGGGTTGAACTGAGATGCGGATTACGGATTTTATCGCTCCAAGGCTTTAACGCTTCAACGGTTCAACTCTTCAACGTCCGTCATGAACCCTTCTCTTCGCGCCGCTGTGATCGCCGAATGGCGAGGTCTTCCTGAGAGAAAAATGCGAGGCGACCGCTGGCAGTCGCCGGCGGAGTTGGTTCCAAAATTGATGCAGCGCCTCGGGTTACGCGAGCGTTTGCATGAGACGGAGGTGATGGACGCGTGGGGAAAAATCGTCGGTGAATTTATCGCTACGCACTCGGCGCCGGTAGCATTGCGCGAAGGCGTTCTCTACGTTCGCGTGCTCCAGCCCGCCTTGCATTACGAACTGGAACAGATTTCCAAGTCCGAAATTTTGCGAAAACTTAAACAGCGTTTCGGCGGCAGGACGATTCGCGATGTCCGCTTTCGCGTCGGTTAATTCAACCACGAATGGACACCAATCGAAACGAATGGGTAAGTTGAACTAACTTTGAAGCATAATGACGAACATCTGTTGGCCCTTGTCATTTGATCATTCCTTCGACATTCGACATTCGGATTTCGTCATTTTCTGAACGATACCTAAGGAACGGACC
This sequence comes from Verrucomicrobiota bacterium, assembly GCA_003221195.1. Lineage (GTDB taxonomy): Bacteria > Verrucomicrobiota > Verrucomicrobiia > Chthoniobacterales > UBA10450 > Udaeobacter. The sequence goes on along the minus strand of QHQO01000019.1, from coordinate 31,946 downwards.
AGCGGAACCAACCCCGAATGCGGCGACGTTGAGCACGATCATGACCAACGCAAAAAGATACATTCCCATTGCCAGTCCAATCACCCCATGTATTGCCAGGATGCACACCAACCAAAACAAGCGGGTCTTCTTTATCCAAATGAAAAATGGGTAACCAAGTTCGATTAGACAGATGGAAATACCGAGGATCGGTAGCGCGTATTTGAACCGAACAAGAATGTCCGGGGAAACAAGGTTGAAAGGCGGCCGGGTCAGCGATCGCCAAAGATTGGAGCCATCCCACCAACCGTTGCCCAGACATTTCGCCAAGCCGCCGATCAAGTAAACGAAGCACATGTGCACCTGTAAAACGCGCCGCCAGAAACCTAAAAGTTGTGGATCTCTTAGTTCTACTTTCAGCAGCCAGTGATCGAGTGAGTATCGATCTGGCAACGGCGATAACATCAAATAGAAGAGGCCGGTGGTCATGAAGTTATCGGCGCCGTATGCGAATAGCCCACCGCTTTCCGCTGCGCAGAGGTGAAGAAACCAGGCGGTGATCGCAGCCGGGCGAGAGAAAAGGCCGAGTAATAACAACAGTCCCATACAAAGCAAACAGGCCCAGGCAATGGAAAGCACAGAGTCCTCGCCGATGTGAGCGTAACCGCCAAGAGTAATAAGCCAGCCAAGCTTTGGAATGAGTGGGCTGTCGAAGGACGTAATGGCCTCTCCCAGTTTGCGGCTGACAAGACCTTTGCCGGTACTGGCAAACAAGTAGTGCCAATCACTTCTTAAGAACAGCGCATAAACGGCTACTTGCAGTCCCAGACCAATTCGCAAAATGCCAAGCCACTTGTCCGTTTCTGAGGGGAACAGAAATCCCATGAGATTTTCCGACCACCGCCGCGGTAGGTTTGTTGCATCATGTTCTTTCATGATGTGTAACTCAGAAACGGATCAAAACGCAGCACGGCAGCGAATTAGGAAACCCAAAACGCAATGACGAAGTAGGATCGTATCTTGCGACTCTTCGAAATAAAAAGGCCTCCTTATTTGTGCTATCCGATGCAATCTGTGGTTCCTCTATTGCTCCTCTTCATGCAGGCTGAAATCGTAACTGAACATGAGCTGGAACGATTCATCTTTTCCATTCTCAAAGTCACTAATGTCAGGCTGGCTAACCGCCCCGAACGTGGCTCGAATTTTCTTCACGTCAGGGCGCTCTCGCCAGACAGAGAAGGCGAGCATCTTGACAACTACTTCCCGTATCGGCTCGTAACGTTGGTCGGCTAGGCGGTCTAACAAGCTGTCCAAACGAAGAGCAGCCCCCCTGCCCATCACGTGCGCGGACGCGTATTCAACACGTCCATCCTCGTAGTACAGTTCAAAGGTTAACCTGTGATAGCCCGGGATGTTCGGGGCAAAAAAAGTATAGCCAGCCTGGATGCCAGCAGCATGCAAGTAGGTGGCGATCCCTTGCCGCACGGGACTGGATGCAGCGGCTTCTTTTCCCAGGACAAGAGCCGCAATCAGTTCGGCCTTGCGCGCGCGCTTTTGAAGCGCTGATGGCAGCATGGTTGTGCCCTCCGCGACCAATGAGAATATGCCGGCAAAACAAACTGCCGTTATGAGGCAGAAATGCACGACGAACCAGGCCACGTAGACGCGCTTGGAAAGCATCGCACTAATCCTAAAGGTGTTTTACACCTTCGGCGATTGGTTTTCACTTGCACGAACAACTAAGACCAAAGCGGTGGAGTTTCTCACGTCCCTGAGATGCAAGTGCGCTACAGGCGAGTCGGGCGCCTAGAACCTCTTTGCGACTTGGGCCGGTATACAGCACGGCCAGCCCCGAAGCCTTCGGGACTGGCCCATTGATTCGTTAGCTAAACCGGCGAGCGACTTAAAGTGTCGCTGCTGCCAGTTTCAGGTTCTCAGCCGCGGCTTTACTCTCGCCAGTTCCCGGCAGGACCATCTCCACGAAATGACATCGATCCTGCCTGTTGTCTGCATAAAACAGTGTCGCTTTATCAGTTTGAATACTCTTCAGGGACCGCGCCAGCGGGTTTTGGTTCTGGGTGGGCGCATGCATTGCGATGCCACTAAGGCCGATAACAGCCATAGCAACCAGCATTGCCGCGACCAAGCGCGTAGTTATTTGAGCTTGGAGCTTTTTCATAGGCCGGGCATTTACAGGGGATGTTTATAAGTGTCAACTAGAAAATCAAAAAAAGTTTATAGTGGCATTTAAGACAGGGTGGGTCAAGTTGTTCGTGCGTCTTAAAGATCTCTGAGGTCTTCTCTACGTTTCCGTGCGAAATTCCTGTCTCTGACTTTTGATATACGAACCTGTGGATTCGTGGATTCGTGCGTTAGTGATTTGGTAGTTCTCCGGGAAAAGCGAAGCGAAGTTCCGAAAATCCAAGAGGAACCGCGAGTCCGGTTCTGACGGGCCACGGCGTGCCAGGTTCCGTGGGCAGCACGGAATCAAGGCACAGGCAAAAAAGCTAAGATATCGGGAGCTGAGCCCGGCGATCGCCTAAACGAACTTCAAAAGCGTTCGCGAGCAGGCGTCCTCTGAGAGCGCGCCTTGGCGCGGGGCTCGCCGAAACTCGGCCCTCCATTTACTCGTTTCAATTAGCCGGCATGTTGGGGAGCCTGCGAAACGATGATTACTTCACCCAACATCTTCGCCGCACAGAGAGAGATCCAAAAAAAGAAAGGAACGGTGATCCCAGTAAATCTTTAGAGAAGGTAATAGTTTCCTTTTTGGAAACACTTCCCTGCCTTCGTCTCTTTCTGTTTAAAAGAAAGAGAACTACTTTGGCGCGAGCGAAGCGACGATCGCTTCAAAACGCGGGTCGCCCCGCAGGGGGTCCCAAAACGGATTTAGCCGCAGATCGCCGTAGCTGATAACTCCGCCGGGCAGCTTCGCTGCTTCCGTCAATCCATCGATTGCGCGATCCTTGTCGCCCGTCCAGGCATAAATCACCGCAAGGTATTGGACTAACATCGCCCCCTCAACGGCGCTTTTGCTGACAGGCACCAGTTCGACAGCGCGCAAACCTTGGCGAATGGCGTCCTCCCTATTCCCCAACGCGGCATCGATTACCCCAAGCGCGCAGAGAGCCGGTGCATAATCGGGTTGGTCGCGCACCGTTTGTTCTAATTCCTTCCGCGCGTTGCTAAATTTGGCCCGGGCGGCCGACTCATCGCCGCGGAATCGGGCGGCGAGACCCTCACACCAACTGTTAGGGAATGGAATGTTTTCGGCGTAGCATCCGCCACCATCAGCCGGCATCCCGGCGAGGGCGCGCTCGGCTGCGGCGGGATCGCGCTCCCAAAGAGCAAGATCGAGCCATTGGTTAACGAGAACAGGCGCGGCGTTCGGATCTTCGGCCAGGATCGTGTCAATTGTCGCATGCATCGGTTTAGGGTCTGCGCGCCACTCCAGATCAACCCAAGCGCGCCGCACCCGGCTGGGAACATCTTTAGGAGATATGGCCAAGGCGCCATCCAAAGTCGCAGCCATTTCTTTGTAGCGACGCAACGCTTCGTAAGTAAGAGAGATCTGTTGCAGTATGGAAAAATTGCGCGGATCCAATTCCAATGCCCGCTTCATTTCCTCAAGCGATTTTTCCCAACGACTCTGCCGCCGGTCGATGTAGCCAGACAGAAGAGGAATTCGCGATTCGTTAGGCAGCGTACGTCCGGCGATAACCAACTCACTCTGTGCCCGATCGTAATCCGCATAGGCCCAGTAAAAATGCTGAGCGAGGGCCAAATGTGTTTCTCCAGATTCCGGGCGCAGACGTCGAACCGATTGAATGGCCGTTTCGGATAATTTTAGGCGCGCATCCGTGTGATCGAAACCGAGGAAATAAATTCGGTCATGTGCGCCCGCGAGTTCACCATGGGCTAAAAAGAACAACGGATCCCGCGTGACGGCCTGATCAAGCAGTTTCACCGCCTGCGTCAGATCTTCTTTCGCCCGTGTACTCCATGAAATCCCATTGATCAGGTCCTTGGCTCGCAGATAGGAATCATAGGCAACAAGATCAGTTGTTGGTGGCTCCTGAATTGCGGCCTTCTCGGCAGCTGAGACTTCGGTCCCGAGCTGGTCCGCGATTCTTTGCGCGATCTCGCTTTGGAGTGTGAACACGTCACTCAAATCCCGATCGTATTCTTGCGCCCAGACGTGAGCGTCCGTGCGCGTATCAATCAACTGAGCATTTAGATGGATTCTGCCTGCTTCCCTGCGCACGCTTCCCTCGAGCACGTACGCGACATTCAACGCACGACCAATATCCTGTGTGTTCCGCGCGCCACGATATTTTGCCACGCTGTTGTGGCTGATCACCTTTAGGTTGGCCACCTTCGCCAACTTGGTGGAAACACCGTCGTAAACGCCGTCGGCGAAAAATGCATTTTCTTTATCTGCACTCAAACTTTCGAAAGGCAGAACCGCAATGCCACTTGCCGCTGGTGGGGTCGCCATCTCACCGTTCCAAATCATCACACCAACTGTCGATCCCAAAACCATCAGAAGCGCTGCCATTCCCGCGACAACTGGATTCCGCTGCGTCCAACGACACGCGCGCGCAGCCGGTGAAACAGGACGCGCGACAATGTGGCGGCCTTCCAGCCAGCGTTCGAGATCTTCGGCAAGAGCACCTGCAGAGCGATAACGCGCACCGGGTTCCCGCTCCAAACATTTCGCGCAAATTGTTTCCAGATCCCGATCCAGCCCCGGCACCAATGTGCGCAGCTTCGGCGCCGGCTTCTCGCTCGCTTGCTGGATCACCTTAAGCGCATGCTCACCCAAAAATGGCGGACGACCCGTCAGCAAATCGAACAAAATCGCACCTAAACTATAAACATCCGACGTCGGAGCAAGTTTGCCCGCCGATCCGTTCACCTGCTCGGGTGCAATATATCCGGGCGTGCCAAAAATAGTAAGTGTGCGCGTCAAGTGACTACTAGTGTCCAGCCATTTGGCGAGGCCGAAATCGCTTACCAGCGGTTCGCCCCGCCCATCCAGCAAAACGTTCCCAGGTTTTAAATCTCGATGCAGGATTCCTTGCGCATGCGCATGTTGCACCGCCCGCACCACCTTCGCCATCAACGCGACCGCTCTTCGCGGCTCGCCACGCAATGCCGGAGCCGCCTCCAGCAAACTGCCCCCGCCGGCAAATTTCATGCTGAAAAACGGCAGCCCATCGTCGCATTCGCTCACTTCATAGATTGGCAGAATGTTCGGATGATCGAGGCTCGCCGCAGCCTGGGCTTCACGTCGGAAACGCGCCAGCGTCTCCTGCGAATCGGCGTGATAAGACAAAATTCGTTTCAGTGCCACGATGCGGCGCGAATGCCGCTGCCGCGCCCGATAAATCACGCCCATCCCACCGCGCCCGATTTCTTCAAGGATTTGATAGTTGCCTATGCGCCAATCGGCGTCACACACATCTAGTTCACCAAGCAGGTCATCAAGCGTTTCCGCCTTCGCCGAGGTCTCATCGGCCGAGTCGCCATTACGCCCATTGGCGCCCATGCCTGCGGAGAGCATACAGCTAAGACAAAGACTCCGTCCGACGCGCGATGCCGATCCGCACTGGGGGCAGACTCCCGGCTCCTTTTGGAGGTCCACCGGGTCAGAACTGGGGGGCACGCGCATCGAAAGTCAGGATGGTAAATGAACTTTAGTGCGTTGCCAACTAAAAATTGGAAAATTTTTGGCCAGGTGACTCACACGATTTGAAGGTTTCTTTCCATGCGAACGCGTGCATCTCTTTTCATTTGTTTGCTTCCTCTTTCGGCGCGACTGAAGCCACGATTTTTTCAAAGCGCGGATCGCCCCGGAGTGGATCCCAAAACGGCAGGAGTTTTAATTGCCCATAACTGACCGTGCTTGGCGGACGAACGGCGATGGCCAGCTGTTCGCAAGCCAAATCTTTATCTCCGGTCCACGCAGCAATCATCGCCAGATACTTGATCATGGTCGGACCAACCAGTGCATCTTTTTCCACTGGAACGAGCTCGACCGCACGCCGGCCTTCACGCAGCGCTTCTTCTCTCCGGCCGAGGCCTGCATCGATTAGACCAAGTACGCACAGTGCCGGCCCGTAATTTGGTTCCGCTTGTACCGTTTTCTCCTGCTGCGTGCGGGCCGCCATGAACAAAGCGCGGGCGTCGCCATCATTTTTTGTCATGCGAGCAAGAACGCCTTCAATTACCAGACGAGTCGGATGAACTGAATAGTCCGTTAACGGTGTGTCGTCGATCGTGTTCAGCACGTCCTTTGCCGCGGCAACATCGCGTTCGGCGAGCGCGCAATTGAGCCATTCATCTGCGCATCCGCCAATGGCGCCGGAATTTGCGGTTCGAATTAAGTCAATTGTTTGATGCATTGACCGGGTATCGGCGTTCCAGTGAAATTGAAGAGCGGCAAGCGCGATTTTCGTATCGAGGTCATTTGGCTCGATCGCCAACGCGCGTTCCAACACGGACTTTTCGTCAGCATAGCGATAGAGAACTCCGTAACTGAGCGCAATCTGCTGAAGCGTCTCAGTGTTTCGCGGGTCGAGATCACTGGCGCGTTCCAGGTTTTGGGTAGACTCCTGCCAGCGTCCCTGCCGCCTCTGGATATATCCCATCATCCGGAATATCCGCGCGTCATTAGGCAAGGTCTGTTGAGCAACCTCCAGCTCAGCCAGAGCGCCACCATAATCGAGCTGGCCATGATAAAGATTTCGCGCATGCGCCAAATGCGTTTCACCCGCATCTGGACGAAGGCGAAACGCCCGCTCGATGGCCGCCTCCGCCAATGCGAGGCGCGCAGGGGTATGGTCGAAGCCAAGGAAATAAAGCTGGTCGTGAGCATAGGCGAGCTGACAGTAGGCCTGAAGAAAAGAGGAATCGCGTGCGACAGCTTGGTTCAGCAACTCGACCGCCTGAAGCAAATTTGCTTTCAGACCGCTGCTAAGACGCAGCGCGAGGAGATTCTTGGCCCTATTGTAGAGGTCGAAAGCGATGAAATCGGTTGTTGGCGGCTGTTCAACGGCCAGTTTCTCGGCACTCGAAATCTTTGCGCGAAGCCGCTGAACCACTTTTCGCGCAAGCTCGCTTTGGACGGCAAACACATCATTCAAATCGCGATCGTATTCCTCCTCCCAGACGAGCGCCCCCGTACGAGCGTCCATCAATCGCGCCTTGAGATGGAAACGTGCGCTGCCGCGACTGCGGGACACAGCACCCTCCAGGATGTGAGAAACTCCCAGGGCTTTGCCAATTTCACGAATACTTCGCTTTCCGCGATACTTCATCACACTGGTGTGACTGATCACCCTAAGATCGCGGATGCTGGCGAGTTTGGTCAAAATGTCATCCTGAACACCATCGGCAAAAACGGCGTCCTCTTTATCGTCGCTCAAACTTTCGAAGGGCAGAACAGCAACGCCGGTTGTTGCCGGGGGGGTTGTCGCGCCACCTTTCAACATCATCGCCCCTGCAACCAATCCCAATGCCATTAGCAGCGCTGCGATTCCCGCAACAACCGATTTGCGCCCGGTCCAGCGCCAGATCAGTGCGGGCGCCGAAAGGGGCCGTGCGGCAATAGGCTGTCCTTCCAGCCAGCGTTCGAGGTCTTCGGCAAGAGCACCCGCAGAGCGATAACGCGCACCGGGTTCCCGCTCCAAACACTTCGCGCAAATTGTTTCCAGATCCCGATCCAGCCCCGGCACCAATGTGCGCAGTTTCGGCGCCGGCTTCTCGCTCGCTTGCTGGATCACCTTAAGCGCATGCTCACCCAAAAATGGCGGACGACCCGTCAGCACATCGAACAAAATCGCACCTAAACTATAAACATCGGCCGCAGGACCAAGTTTGCCCGACCCGGCGCCCGCTGGATCAACTTGTTCCGGTGCAACATACTCAGGCGCGCCAAAGACGGTGAGCGTGCGCGTGAGATTGCTCGTGGGTTCCAGGCATTTGGCGAGACCGAAGTCGCTGACCAACGGTTCGCCCCGCGCATCCAGCAAAATGTTCCCCGGTTTTAAATCCCGATGCAGGATCCCTTGCCCGTGCGCGTATTGCACCGCCTGCGCCACCTTCGCCATCAACGCCACCGCTCGTCGCGGTTCGCTTCGCAATGCCGGGGCCGCGTCCAGCAAACTGCCCCCGCCGGCAAACTTCATGCTGAAAAACGGCAGCCCATCGTCACCCTCGCTCACCTCAGAGATTGGCAGAATGTTCGGATGAACGAGGCCCGCTGCAGTCTCCGCCTCGCGCCGAAAACGCAGCATCGTCTCTCGTGATTCGGCATGATAAGGCAAAATTCTTTTAAGCGCCACGATGTGGCGCCTGTGTCGCGCCCGATAAACCACGCCTATGCCGCCGCATCCGAGTTCTTCGAGAATTTGGTAATCGCCTACTCGCCACTCGGCGTCCCGCATATCGAGTTCCCCAAGCACATCCTCAAGCGTTTCTTCTGACTGCGGCGGCGAGACTTGAGTGCGCAGGCCCTGAGCAAGCAAACAGCTCAGGCAAAGACTGCGTCCTATGCGCGATGCCGATCCACACTGCGGGCAGGTGAGCGGTTCCTTTTGCAGACGAATTGAAACAGGAATGCCGCTCATCGGATTCTGAAAATTTAAAAGGCTGCAAACGGGAGGGAGCCAGGGCGAGAGTCGAGTATCGGCTGTCGGCTCCGACGCCTCCTCTATGCATTCTCCGGAATTGGCCGAGCGGAGTTCTCGAAAAAAAATGTAATCGCGAAGTGACTCGTCGATCAGGATCGACAATATCCAAAATCTAAATCAAACGTCCCACCGAATTGTCGTAGAACGAAACAGATTTAGTGCTCGAGGATCTTTGCGAAAATGCGTCAGAAATTCGCCGCGTCTACACGGTGCTCGATCTTCCGAGCTCTGATCTCGAATTTTTCTGACTATTCTGCCGCGCTTAACGCCGCACAGAGATAACGGAGTTCGTCATCGATCTCGTTCGGTCCTTCGACGGTTTGAGCAACTTCTTCGCGGAGCAGCGCGCGATAGCGTTCGCGTAACCTGTGCACAAGGCGTTTCACTGCCGCCTCCTGCAAACCCAGCGTTTTTGCGTACTTCGCATAGGAAACATCTTCCCGCTCAGCCGCGAGGCAATTGTTCAACACATCAAAAACACGTCGACGACCACGCTTTTCGCATTCATCGCCCAATCGCCGCAACGCGCGCTCGACCACCGTCGCCGCCCAGCGCACATCGAAGATTCTTTCTGGCGACCATTTGTCCGAGTCCTGCTCCGGGATCGACAAGTGCGATGGCGCCTCAGCCATCCAATCGTCCCAGGAAACGAATTGCACGTCTCCGCCGCGCTTCCGGGCGTGACGTTTGTCCACAGCGTCGTGTAAGAAATTCTGCAATGCCTTCAGCACCAGCGAACGGAACCTTCCCCGGCTCCGATCTGCCCGTTGCAAAAGCCGACCCTTCAGCACCATCGCGAAAAAATCCTGTGTCAGGTCCTGAGCGTCTGGGACGGAGTGACCCTGCCGGCAGATGAACGCGAAGACTGGCCGCCAATAGATTTTGCAAAGTTCGGCCAGGGCGGCGTGCGCCTTCTGTTCGTCACCGTCAGAATCGGTGCACGACAAGACGATGCTCCAACGAGTCGTCATGAAGCGGTCGGGGCGGCGTGCGCCGGCCTGAGATGCTTCGGGTTTCACAGCCGCGGATCATCTCATTTGTACGATTGTTAGGCAAGCTCCGAATTTTCCGCCCGTTACTGGAATATTGCGCGTTCTAGTGGATCGATCTGCGCTGGAGGGGGTTCCGACAGAAACGACGGTGCAGGTCTGACGTCGGATATCGTAACAAAAAACGCGGCTCTGGAAATTGGCACAGAGATTCCCGGGCAGAATTCCCTGCGGCATCAAGTTGCTGACACTGCGGAAAAGCTTTCAGCTTCCCCGCGCAGTTCTACAGCCAGTATTTCGATTTTATAGTAGACACCGCGCCATCTCGTCAGTCGTCGCAGTGTCCAGGGCCAATCGTTCCCTCGTTGTACTCTGTGAGGGTTTCAGTGAGGGTGCTGGTCTGCCCTGGTGCCAAATAACCGTTGCCGATCGGAGGTACGATCAACCCTCCTATCACGTTGTCGGCGTCAATTACGCTTTGCTGAACCGCTGTTGGGTCCGCTCCATTGGCTATATTCAATTTTGCGGCAATGAGTTGATGCGCCAGTATTACGAGCCCGTTGCCCTGCGCGGGTCGATTCAAGATTTGAAGTAATTCTGATGCATCGTAGCTGACCGCGCCCAGCGTCAGACTTTGCAACGGCCAAACGTCAGGATTATTCTTCCAATAACCTTGCGTATACGTGCAATTTTGTCCCGGATTGCAGGGCAGCGTTGCGCAGGCAATGGTGTTGCTCCACTGACTTGTGTCGCAAGACGGTGTTTCGTTCGCGCGGCAACGGAACACGTACGCGGTATCGCACAAGAGTGGCTCGCCGGAGCAATCGCTTTGCACACCAAATGAGTCGAACAATCGATCATCGCCGATGATCACCTCGAAGGTTTGGTTTGGCGCCAGACTGTTGGGAAAACTGGCCTGGCAAACTTCGTCTGGATTATCAGGCCATTGATTCCCATTAGCGATAAAGTCCGCCACCGTCATCCATTCGATGACGAATCCATTTGGGGCGCCGGACAAGCCAGCGGTGACATCGATGGATATGTTTGAAGATGCAGACGTGCTACACGCGATTGATGGCTGGTCTAACTGACATGGCGTAGGAGTAGGTGTTGCCGTCGGCGTCGGAGTCGCAGATGGGGTCGCTGTTGGTGTAGCAGTAGCTGTTGGCGTCGCTGTCGCCGTCGGAGTCACTGTCGATGTTGCCGTAGCCGTTGGAGTCACGGTTGCTGTCGGCGTAGCAGTACCTGTTGGCGTTGCTGTCGGAGTCGCTGTCGGTGTTGCCGTAGCCGTTGGAGTCACGGTCGCTGTCGGCGTAGCAGTAGCTGTTGGCGTCGCTGTCGCCGTCGGAGTGGGCGTTGCAGTTGGTGTAACCGTCGGGGTCGGAGTAGGTGTCGGGGTTGGATCCGGAGTTGGTATAGGTGTAGGAGTCACCGTAGGAGTCGCCGTCGGTGTTGCGGTAGGAGAAGCTGTGGGTGTCGTCGTCGGCGTAGGTGTAACGGTAGCTGTTGGAGTCGCTGTGGCTGTTGGAACGGGAGTTGGATCTGGTCTTGGCGAAGGAGTCGGTTTCCGTGGGTGCGGAATTGGGGTCGGCGTTGGCAGAGGTGGAGTCGGCGTTGGCGGAGGCGGCGTCGGCGTTGGCAGAGGTGGAGTCGGACTCGGCGTCGGGGTAGGTGTTGGCGTACAACATATTTTCACTGTGAATCGAATCACGTACCACGGGTCTTTGAAAAAGATCGTGGTACGTGTCCAGCAAAAGCAGTAGCCGCCAACGGAGGTTTCTCCTGACCAATTTCCACTTCCTCCTCCGCCGCCAGTCAATCCAGCAGGAAAATGCCAGAATGCGGCCCTTTTAGCAGCTTGCGGCCATGATGAGTTAGCTATTGCGCCTTTCAGGTCGCGGACATTCTTTTGAATTGCAGCGTCAAAGTCCGTTCCTTCTGTGATGGACACACTGCCAAGCGTCCCCGGTGGCAACTCCGAAAGGACGTCGTGAGCATATTGTGCCGCCTTTTTTTGTATATTTCTGGCCCCCAGAAGCTCCTTCGAACGATGGCTGCGGTGTTTCTTTCTCTTATCATGTTTTGCTGCTTCGAGCGGTGCGAGTGGCGCCAAAGCCATCAGCATGGCTAATACGGCTGACACCTGCTTTAGGAAATTGGTCTTCATATTCTTGTCTTGGAAAAGCCTTACTGCGTCACACAAAGGCATGTGATGTTTATCCTCGCTTAGGTCTTTATCCGGAAACGGCGCAACCGGGTTCCCGAAAAAGATTTACAGGTGGCGCCTTGTTATCTAGCTCATGTGTCGCGTTACTAGCTAAGCCATTTCTACGAGAGGCCACACTGCGTGCCTTCCACGCAGTCGGCTTCCATTCCCAGTTCTTGTTTACGCGGTGCTACGAGCTTGGCATTTCACCACTACTCGCCGCGGTGACACTAGGCAGTCACTCAAATGTTATACGCGTCCAGGCTATGCTTATAGGCATAGGCCTACTGCGCAGACTTAGAAAGTCCGATGCCGCAGTTGGACCACGTCCTAGGTCTTTATCCGGAAACAGCAGGAAGAAGTTCCCGAGAAAGATTTACTTTCGAGGATGCAGCGAGATGTTTCGGCCTCGTTTAGGAGGGATGGTCGTGTTGCGTGAGGCACCTGACCTGCCAGGTGTTGATGGGATCCGCCTGATCCAGTAGATAAAAAAGGCGACTGGTATTCCACCAGTCGCCTTCTTATTAGACTGTGCCTTGTATTATCAGGCTATCTTAATCATTACAGTGACCAGGACCAATGGTTCCCTCGTTATATTGAGTAAGGGTTTCAACCAGATCGCCTGTCTGTCCCGGTGCCAGGTAGCCGTTGCCAATCGGCGGGACTACCAGGGCTCCGATCATGTTGTCGGCATCAGTGATGGCTTGCTGAACAGCTGACGGATCCGCTCCGTTGGCGATGTTTAGCTTCGCGGCGATCAATTGGTGAACTAAAATCACAAGGCCGTTGCCCCGCGCGGGGTCATCCAGGATCGCCATGAGTTCCGCAGCCTGATAGGTCACTGTTCCCAGAGTGAGGCTGGTTACCGGCCACGCGTCTGGATGGTTACGCCAGTAACCTTGCGAATAGGTGCATGAGCCTGGTCCAACACACGGCAAGGTCGCACACGTAATGGTGTCACTAATCCTGAGGTGGCCCGTGGCATCAAGTGCGGAGGCACGAAATACGTATGCCGTGTTGCACAGTAGCGGAGCCCCGGAACAAGGGCTGGATGCGGCGCAGTTGTCATACAAGCTATCGTCGCCGATGCTGAGAGCGACGCTTTGCCATGGGCGCAGGTTGTAGCCTGCGCAGTTCGGTGTCACGGGGACGCCGAAGGTGGCTTTGCAGAAGCTCGAAGCTTGGGGGTTGGGAACCTCTGAAGTTAGAGGCCACCGGTTTCCCAAGGCGATGTAATCGGCGAGGGTCATCCACTGGATTGAGAATCCGGCTGGGGCCCCGGCTTGTCCTGCGCTGACGGTGATGGCGATATTCGATGATGCTGATGTTTCATAGGAAATGACCAGCGAAGCAACAGCCGGTGGCACTGGCGCGGGAGTAGGCGTCACGACCGGACGCGGCACTGGCGTTGACCTGACTGCAGGCACCGGAAGAGGCCGATGAGGCAGTTGTGCCGAAAAAGCAGCTGGGTTCATCACCAAGCCGCCAAGCGTTAGTATCGTTAATATCATTATGTTGTTAGTTTTCATTTTTTTCCCGAGGTTGCTCAAGGCTGTTCCTCCCACCTCAGGCGGGGGAACTTTTTTCACCGGGACTTAGCCGGCGCGCTTGATTTGTTAGGCAGGAACCAAGGATTTGTCCCTGCCTCGTTAGTATCTTGTCACCTCCTTCTCCGGAAAAGGCGAGGTAGAGTTCCTGGAAAGTGTAAAGTTTTCCAGAAACCGCCGTTTCACGGACGGCAGAACCTTGTGCGAGAAACGCGTTCGGCGGCCTCTCTTATCGCTATCGTATGCCGAGGGAGAATCTTTTCACCCTCGCGGGCCTGTTGGATCGGCCCCGAAACTTTGGATAGCGATGCTGAACCAAACCGGTAGGCGCGAGATGACGCTCGAGGACCTTGGCTTAAACGTGATTGCCGGAGTGTTTGTGTCGATCTTTGAAGGTAAGCTCCGCGATCCCTGATTTATCGAGTTCGCCCAAGCCTTCCGCCACCATCCGGTCGTATTGTTCCTTGGTCTCGCGCGCGAGCGGTAAATCGAGGCCGAGACTCCGCCCGAGCTCAAGAGCTATCCCGCTATCTTTGGCCGCATGCGCAGCAGAGAAAAAGCAGCTGTGCTCGCGATTTTGCATATCTTCGCCATCGGTTTCCAGTACGCGGGAGGCTGCGCCTGTCTGGGAAAAAACCTTCCTCAACATTTCCAAATCGAGGTCGAGCGCCGCGCCGAGAGCAAGTCCCTCCGCCAGCCCCGCGGTGTTGATGTTCATTACCATGTTGACGAGCGCCTTCACCTTTGCGGCTTCGCCAGCCTTACCGATAAAACGCACATCGGAACCAAGCTCCTTCAAAATCGGTTCGGCTTTGCGGAAGGCATCTTCCGTTCCTCCACACATCAAATAAAGCCTCCCTTCACGCGCCTGGGGAATACTCGACGCCATGCAGGTTTCGAGCGTTTGTGCCCCTGCTTGATGCGCCAGCTTTTCAATCTCGACATGCACCTGAGGTGAAATCGTCGCGCAATTAATGAACAGCTTGCCGCGGGCGTTCACTAGCAGATTGTCGCCGCTTCCCGCGAAGATGTTTCGCATCGCGTTGTCATCGGTCACGACAGTGAAGATCACGTCAGATTCGGCCGTTACATCCGACAAGTCTTGAGCGGCGGCACAGCCAAGCTCCGCGGCAAGCGACGTAGCAGTCGCGCGATTGGTGTCGTAAACAGCCGTGATGTGAAACTGTCGATCCTTCAATCTGCGCGCCATGTTTGCGCCCATCCGGCCCACTCCAACAAAACCGATGTTCATGACGAAACGTAACCCCAATCTTGAGGCCTTGTCACCCCGAGTGGAGTGAGAAAGCTCCGGTCGAAGCTTGAATGCCAAAGCTAATCAGGGCAAAACAACTGCGCTGATGGCAGTAAGATTAACGTCACCCGCCCATTCGAGAGGATCGCAGGATGCTACCCACTGTTGAGCATTCTTGCACACACCTGATCCTCTGGTCAGCCACCTGTGCCCCGAACAGGCGGCACCGAATTATTATTAAATCCGTTCCGCGAAAAATGGATTGTGCTCTTTCTCTTCGCCCACTGTTGTCATGGGGCCGTGTCCCGGACAAATGATCGTTTGATCCGGCAATGTGAGGATTTTCTCGAGGTTAGTGCGTAGTGCGTCCCGATAGGAAACGTTTCCGCCGCCCATCGATCCCGCAAAAAGCGAATCGCCCACTATCGCGATGGGGCGTGCGAGCCCAGTCACCACATATGTCATACCGCCTTGGGAATGACCCCAGGTCAGCCGTGTATCAATTTCCAGATTTCCGAGATGGAAGTGCTTTCCTTCGTCGATGGCCTGCGCGCCGGCAACAGGTTCGCGGGCAGGCGCAAAAACATCCGCGCCGGTTTCCTCGCGCAAACGCGGCAGGTCCGCGACATGATCCGGATGCGCATGGGTAAGAAGAATCAATTGCACGTTCAATTTGTGGCGGTTGGCAAATCGCAGCATTTCGCTGCAATCGGCGCCTGTATCGAAGGCCGCAGCAACGCTGCTTGTCGGATCCCAAACGAAATAGGCGTTCACGGTCATATCGTGATAACGCGTGTTGAATTGCGCGAAACCGTCGCGCTCATCGATTCTTTCGGGACGCCATTCTCCCTTCGCTAGCTCGCAAAGCGGCCCCGCGGAAAGACCCAGGACCGGCGCGATGCGCTGCAGGGCTTGCTCATTGACATTGCCTTCGCGCAGTTTGCGGATTGTTTGCAAGTCGACGCCCGCTTTTTTTTCCAGTTCGGAGTCAGAAATGCCCAAACCGCGTTGCGCTTTTCCGATGATATCACCAACGTTGTCTTCGAGAGAGATCATATTCTGTGGATTCTATTGCTTAAACGTTAATCGATTGTGCCTCTCGAATAACGCGCAAATCACCAATCTGATTAAGTGCTAATTTCTCAATCGAAGCGGCAACGCGGATAACGGAAAATGCCGCGCCCGTTTCTTTTTCCATGGAAGTCATTGCAACGTTATTGATGCCGCACGGAACGATGTGATCAAAAGGCGAAAGATCGCCTGAAACATTCAATGCAAAGCCGTGCATGGTGATCCAATGACGAATGCCTACGCCGATGGAAGCGATCTTGCGGTCGCCGACCCAAACTCCGGTAAGCGATTCACGCCGGGAAGAAGCAATCCCATAGGCCGCGAGAAGATCAATGAGCAGTTGCTCGAGCCAGCGCAAATATTTATGCAAATCCTGACCGCATCCGCGCAAATCGATAATCGGATATCCCATGAGCTGTCCCGGCCCGTGATAAGTGGCCTGGCCGCCGCGATTGATGGCGAAAACGGGATGCGGCAAATGCGCAGCGCCCAGTTCGCCACGGCGAATCCGTCCCGGGGCGGACAAACTCGAGTGATCTGGAGTCCGTCCAATGGTGTAAACCGGTTCATGCTCGAGTAAAAGCAATTGATCTTCTACTGACGAATCGTCACGCTTCTTCAACACAATTTCTTCCTGGAACGCGAGTGCGCGTATGAACTCCATCCGACCAAGCCAGCGCACGTGAAGATCTGGAGGGCGGAGCTCCTGCGACGCTGTCTTTGCTGAGTACAACTCCGCTCGGGTGCCAGCCTCGCAGGAGCTCGCCCCTCCATTCATATTTGCATCCCCCCTGGAAGGCCAACGGCGACTGCTTCCTGCGAGCGCAGATGCGTCAACCCAATCGCAAGCGCATCGGCAGCGTCAGCGCCTGGCGTTTCCGTTAAACCGAGAAGAGCGCGCACCATGAACGATACCTGATCTTTTCCGGCAGCGCCGCGCCCAACGGCGGATTGTTTGATTCGTTTCGGAGAATATTCAAAAACTGGCAATCCGTTTTCTGCGGCCGCCAGGATGGCGGCGCCTCGCGCGGCTCCAAGAAGAATCGCGGTCTTATGGCTTTGTACATAAATGACCGATTCGAGCGCGCAACAGTCCGGTTGGTGTTCCCGAATCAGTTCAACCAACCGATCTCGAATCGCAACCAGACAGGATGAAGACCGCATCGAGCTGGCATTGTGAATCGTTCCGAAATAGATGGAGCGCGGTTTGCCATTATTTGCATCGACAATCGCAACACCGGTGTTGCGCAGAGAAGCGTCAATGGCGAGCACGCGCATTACCGTTAATCTTAAAATCACCCGGTCCGGGTTCAACATGGAATCGACAAGTTCCTCGGCAACCGTTTTACTGCCGGCAAAATGTGGAACGCATTGCATACACGAACGGCGAACAAAGAGTTAATCAGGCCCCTTACGATCATCGTGATCATCATCGTTGCTCTTTCCACCGCGCCTTCGTCATTCGCCACGACAAAAGGTTTGAGTCAAATCGTAACGCCGGATTTGCAAGGAGAAGGGGATCTCTCTCTAAGTCTGCAAATTCAAGACAAGCGGATTGCGAATCCGTATCAATTGCAAGCCGAGCTGGGCCTGACGAAACGGGCGGAGGTAGCGGTCTTTCGCGGATTTCAACCGGACGAGTGGATCTTCGGAACGGAGATCGGATTGTTAAGGAAGGAGCCTTTTCTTCTTTCCGTTGGATTTGTGAATTGGTCGCCTCACTTGAATGTAGATCCCCAGCCCTTCATCGAAGCCGGCTACTACACCGAGCATCACAAGATCATCGCCGGAGCCATTCATGCTGGATACAAAAACGAAGCAATTCTTGGCTATGCCTATGACTTTAATGAGAGATGGCGCTTGCAGGTCGATTTCCAAAGCGGCTCTGAAAACTCATCGACGATCGGTTTCACCTGCAACGTCACACCAGACTTTCAGTTCAATCCCGCGCTCTACGTCAACAATGGTTCAAAGCACGATCTGTTCGGCTACATAGTTTTCACCTACACTTTCCATCTTTGGGGCGATAAAAAAGAAAACCACGCCGTTCTTACAAAAGGCGGCGAGCGCGTTGGTGACGTAAAATGATGTCATGGGAAGCTCAAAATCTCGCCGAAGCCGCATCAGCGCAGGCCTGCTCATGTTCCGGCACAGGAAAAACAAACTGGAAGTTCTGCTGGCGCATCCCGGTGGACCCTTCCACGTCCACAAAGACGACGGTGCGTGGACGATCCCAAAGGGTGAAGCGGCTCCGGAAGAAGATCTCCTGACGCGTGCCCAGATCGAATTTGAAGAAGAGGTCGGATTTCGTCCCGAAAGCTCTCACGGTTGGATTGAGCTCGGCTCAATTATACAAAAGGGCGGCAAAACTGTGCATGCCTGGGCGTTCGAAGGCGATTTACCAGAATCGTTCGAGTGCAGGTCAAATCTGTTCGAACTGGAATGGCCAGCACACTCGGGCAAATACCAAAAATTTCCAGAAGTCGATCAGGCGTGCTTCTTTTCGGAAGAAGTCGCCAGACGAAAACTTAAGCAGGCGCAGGTACCTCTTCTTGACCGGTTGCGCGCCGCTATCAAAGGCTAATCAGTAGAAAAATTGATTTGGCGTTTGAAGCAGACCTTGCCTTCCCAAACACCGGTCGAATCCGGTGTGAGGAACGATTTTACTATATGACGCCTCTCGCTCGCAATAAACAGTCAATCGGCTCGCCATCGTGGATGAAACGTTTATCCAGTATTTGGAGCACCGAGAATATCAAGATTGTCCGACGCGTGATCGTCTCGGTAGTCGGAGTGACCGTTCTCCTAATCGGCATTGCGCTCTTGGTTTTACCAGGACCAGCGTTCATCGTCATTCCTGTCGGACTGGCTATTCTTGCCACTGAGTACGCGTGGGCGCGGCGTTGGCTAAAAAAAGTTCGTCGAATGGCGAGCGACGTTGTTGGCAGCCGCGGCCGCACTGCGCCGCGCGATTCTGCCGTTTAGCTTTACGTCTTTCGCCTGTAAGATTAATCAAATTCTTCGTACAAACTAACGACGACTCGGCCATGGCAATGCCGGAGGTCTCTCACTCGACGCTAACCACGGATCCTTCGGAACCTGAGGATGAAATTTTCTTGGAAGGACCGCGTTCGCGTTTCGCTGAATTCTTCACTCTCTTGCGAGTGATGCGCGATTTCTTGCGCGGATTTCGCACGCTTCATTTCGTTGGTCCATGCGTGACTGTTTTTGGCTCGGCCCGGATCAACCGCGACGATCCGCATTACGAGCTGACCAGAAAAATGGGTGCTGCCATTGCGCGGCTCGGCTTCACAGTCATAACCGGCGGCGGCCCCGGCATAATGGAAGCTGCAAACCGGGGCGCCAGGGACGCTGGCGGCCGTTCTGTTGGCTGCACTATCGAATTGCCGTCTGAGCAGCCGACAAACGCTTATCTCGACCGCTGTGTGCGGATGCATTACTTTTTCGCCCGCAAAACGCTCCTGGTTAAATATTCCTACGCCTTTGTTGTCATGCCCGGCGGCGCAGGCACTCTCGATGAGTTGTTCGAAGCGCTCACTTTGATTCAAACCGGAAAGATCAAAAATTTTCCTATCGTGATTATGGGAACCGATTATTGGAAGGAGCTGCTACATTTCATCGAAACCATGGCGCAGCGAGGAATGATTGCTGCCTCCGATCTCAAACTGATCTACGCGACCGATTCGGTCGATGAAGCGATCGCGCACATCCGTAACAAAGCGATCGAACCATTCGGTCTCAAACGGGTGATGCACCGACGACGCCCCATTCCGTTGTTGGGCGAGGGGTGACAACGCAGGTAGGGCGATTGACCCGTCGACTTCGCTCAGGCAGGCTCTCAACTCGCGAAAGCTTTCGGAGTCAATCCCATAGAATTCTCGTCAGCAGTTTTGCCACGTGCTAGAACCTTAATACTTCTGTTCTTTGCAACGTTTCCCAGAACTTCGCTCCGCCACTTCCGTAGAAACATGATAGGACAAATACTTTTGCGAAAAACGCCGGTTTACGATCGCAGTGGTCCTGGACCATTTGGTCATGGCGAGGCGGACGCAATCTGCAACGCACTTGATTAAGCGGGTTAGAAATTAGAGGCGCCCCCAATTGGCCTCGGCCATCTGTGGTTTCACCCGGTCGATTATTTGATCTAATGAACAGGATTAAGAAGCGTGGCCGACCCCGAATACGCACCGCTGAATACTGGCGTGAGTATTACACGCGGAAACAGCGGGAATGGCGCGCTGCCCACCCGCGGATCAGAGCAGGGCAAAGAAAACGCGCGGCAATTCGCCGACGCGCCAACAAGCCGGCCACCGTCCGGAAATGACCGTTTGCACGCGCCTGCTGTGTGGTGACCTGGCAAACTCAATCCCGTGACGAAAATGAGAGTCGATTGACCAGCCTACCGGCCCGACAGCTTTACCGATTTCCAACCAGCAGCAATTAGGGCGAAATACGGTCCGTGAGCGTGTCCGTATGATAATCGGTGTGCTCACGCATGCGCGACCAGGGACTGTCCTTTTTGGTGGTCTGCGCCACGCTATTTTTTTCCCCAGTGGCAAAGTCGTCCCATGAATTGTAGCGAGCA
Source organism: Verrucomicrobiota bacterium (assembly GCA_003221195.1). Classification (GTDB taxonomy): domain Bacteria; phylum Verrucomicrobiota; class Verrucomicrobiia; order Chthoniobacterales; family UBA10450; genus Udaeobacter. Next base: position 11,600 of record QHQO01000019.1, on the reverse strand, counting down.
ATGGTTAGGAACGTCCAGGGGCCGCCTTCCAAGTGCTGCATCAACACGTTGCCCGCACTGGTGTCATTTGCTCCGGGGGCTTCGCTGAGCGCTTTTTCCAATTGCTCACGATGCCCGGGGGCAGGGCGATAGTAAGAGACAGAATAAACCGAGCCCGAGCTCTTCGACGCTGAGTCACCATCAATACCCATGGCCTTAGTGAACTCTTCCCAGGAGGGACCGTTCACAAACGTATCGTTATGCCACGCGCTGAGGTCACGTTTGTCTGGAGGCACAGCGGTACCAGCAGCCTCTACGGTCGCTTTTGGGCCCAGATGCGTGATGACCACATAATCCCAGGCGTCGCCATCCTGATGACGCAAAACAATAAAGTGATTAGGCATCGGATTGTTGGAATCAGGCGTCTTTAGCCAATCGCCCAATTGAGCCGCTTTGCCGAGAGCGGCCTTGGTGAAATGGACATGATAAACGTCGGTGCGTTTGCCGGCGCCGGCGGGTGCGGCACTCTTTTCAGAGGGCTTCGTTGTTCCCTGCGCGTGAACAACTGTAAGCGGCAATAGGCTAATTAATGTGATGGCGATGATACTTGTTAGTGACTTCATAGTTATTTTGGTTCTGAAGGTAGGTTGGATTGAAGCTTGGAGGACGTGGGACTTTAGTCGTACACGCGGCTAGGCGCCGGGGTTCTCATTTCATTTGATTTTTGCGGTCGAATTTACCCAGGCATCCAGCTAGGTCTTCTCATAAACGTCCAAGGTAATAGCCTGATTCCTTCCATTCAGGTCTCTGTATTGAAACTGAGTGGTTCCTATTTTACTGAATCCGGCAGGTGCAGGTGAGCCTTGTCTCATTTGAAGGATGCCGCCTGTGACGAAACCGAGGATAATTAAATTTCGTTCTTGTTTTCATGTGTTTCTTCCTTTCATCGTCCTTCTCCAGAATTTGCCGGCCCAAGTTTGGAAAAAATCTTTCCAGAATCGGAAAAATTCTGAACTCTGGTCCGGCATTAGAACCGCGAGAATAGTCTGCTTGAGGCAGGTCGCGCTATGGGACCTTGGTCTATTAAACTTTAGTATAATATGGAGGGTGCGAGTTGAGGGTTGATAGTTGAGAGTTGATGGGCTTAAAAGAGCGGAATGTTTGAAGGGATGGCGGACCAAACCTGTTTTGTCAGGCGGGAAACACGCCGGTTCTATCAAAAACGCGTCGCTGTTTCAGTGGCGCAGATGGGAGGCCCTACCGGGTTGCCATTGACATCGTAGAGTTGAGACGTCCCGGTGGCGGTATAACTGCTTCCTGAAACGTCCACAACCACATCCCGCATCTCTATACGCCATCCCGCAAGCGTGCCGCCTGCATTAAAGACGAAAAACTTTACAGTGTAAGAGTAATGTCCGTCGGTTGAATGCTCCCAAACTCCGTGGCCGGGACCGCGTGGCGCGGCCAGCGGAGGCGAGACAAAAGCAGCGAATTCCTGCATCGTGCCTCCGAACATGAAGGTGTTAAGCCTCGTCAGGGTGGGACCGTTATTGCAAACGTTCACCGTCACATTCCATGCTCCTTCTAGTTTTCCCCCGACCAGGGTGTCTCGCTCGAGGCGGCGTCCCGGGTCGCCCTGAGTCCCTGCGATAAGCAGGAGCAAGCCCGCTGAAACCAACAGAGCCACTGGGGCTCGTCTAACAGTCGTCTTTATTAATTGTGTCTTCATAGATCTTGTTTTTGTTCTTTGTTAATTTCCTTTTCTTGTTTTGGTATGCTACGGCACTGTGATTCTCAGAATCTCCCCCAGACGAACCGGTGGCGGACCAAAGCCAACGTTTGAGACATAAAGCGCGCCATCTGGACCCAAGGTCATGCCGGTGGGGAAGAAGAGTCCCGAGGCGATCTCCGTTTGATGGCCTGATCGATCCACTCGTATCACTTTGCCAGTAAAGGGCGTGGGGTCACCGGGGGCCGTGCTGGTCTCCAACACGTACATGCGATCTCTTCCATCGAAAAGAAGACCGAGGACGGTGGTGAGTCCCTCGATGGCGACCGTTACATTACCGGAGGGGGTGATCTTCAAAATTTTGGAAGAACCCGGAACAACGGGGAAAGTATTAAGATTTCCTACGTAGAAGTTGCCGTGATAGGCGAGCGCAGTCGGCACGATGTGGCCCTGGCTCGCAGAAATATCTGCGATTCGAGAGATCTGACCCGAGGCCGTAATTTTGTCGAGCTCGCCGTGGTTTGGTTCGACGGCGTACAGAGTGTCACCAAGCGCGATCATGCTATACCAAGTTCCATCGGGTTCAAAATCGCCAGGGTTGGGGTGAGCGACAGGATTAGCCTTCACAAAGGCGCTTAGGTTAGCAATCAGTTCCGTGGTGCCGTCTGCATTAACCCGGAGTAGGCCGTTGGGCATCTCCGGCACCTGCGACACACCATGAGCAGCCAGCGCCGGCGAGCAAGATGTAAAGCGTCTCTCCGATAAAGGCGATGTCGGCTGCGCCGCTAGTCAGGTTGCCTGTAGTCGCACTTGTCTGGCTGGAGGGAAGATTGTCCACCGCCGTCGTGCGGACGCCGTTGGCATCGATCTTGGAGATGCGCGAGCCAGTGACGCTACCTGTGTACGGCCCAACCGGAGGAATGACCTGTTCGCAACAGCCTTCAGTCGAGTCCGCCCCGCCAATTCCCCCTTCCGCAACATAAAGGTTGCCATCTGGCCCAAACTTCAGACCGCGGGGATTGTTTAATCCGGTGGCAAACACTGTGACATTGTTCGGAGCAGATCGTACAACAGCACTGGTTCCGGCCTTGCTGGCTGATTGTCCAAACGCTGATCCTAGCGCAAGTGCGCTTAAGACTGTTGTCAGCCCGATTATTGTTACTGCTTGATTCGTCATCTTCTTCATATTTGTTTTCATCTGTTATTTCCTTTCATCATTGTTCTCTAAGTAAGCTGTGCTTCCCGGACAGAAGTGCGTTGCGGTGCGAGACGCGCGATCAACCGGCGGCTTCGCCAGTACAGGGATGGCTCAGGAACCGGGACCGATTTGAGTTGGTGCGGCCAGATCATTGCTGTTAGGCAGCGCCGAGGATTCGAACTTTTCATTGGCGACCGTTTGGGGGATGGCTCCGGTCAATCTCCCTAAGGCTGCACGATTGGCCTTGGGCGAACTGTTAGACGTGGCAGTGGAGTTGGCAGGAGCTGGAACGCGAGAAGCTCGTTTTCCTCTTGGGTTTGCCGAGTCAAGATTGCGGAAATCTCCCGACGGATTGGAGAAATCCTGAATGTGATGCGGCATTGGGAACCGATAAGAATAGCAATGCGGGGGCCCAGTCTGTCTATGGGACCTTGGTCTATTAAACTTTAGTATAATACGGCAAGGCCGATGAACGTTGTAGCCCGTGGGTCATTTGGGCCCTTGTTCACATCATTGGTGATTGCTATGTAGAAAACAAAGAAGGCAGAATCCACCTCACACGAAGTACTGGTGCTGACAATCTCAGCAAAGCCGATTGCAGTTGAGGCTGTTGGCTTATCCGTGGTTGCCGCGAAGAAACAGGGCAACAAACTGCGAGGGACTAGGGTTTACGGGGACTGACCCTAGCGCGGTGGAACATGAATCAGCACGGCGTTTCAATAACCGCCTCTCCGCACCGGTGAGTGCTCGCAGTTTGCTGCCAAAGTTTTCATTTGTTTTTTCCTCAGATTGTATTTCGAATCGTGCCGAGAATAGCCTCTTTAAGGCAGGCCGTGATATAGGACCATAGTTTAATAAACCTTAGTTTAATACGAGAAGGCCGGTGGACGTTAGAGCACGTGTAGGCTGGCGCAATCGCAGCCGGCATCTCGCCGACCTTGCATAAGAACAGGTCGTATTCGAGGCAGAAGTGCCAGCCCGCCTTGCACTCCGCCCCGGTCAATCGCGCGTCATCATGCATGATCGTGTGCCATCGTTCTGCTGTCATGACGCAATCCAGTTAAACAACGCTTGGTAGCGCTGCGTGATTGTCATGTGCGCGTAGGCGTGTGACCGGAAGCGCGCTCCAGTCCACGGTGTGGTCGTTGGATGTGACCGTTTTTGTTTCGGCCTTTGTCTGTTTCCTTTCATCACTCGTGGCCCAGATTTGCCGAGCCAAGCTTTGGGAGATGGTCCGAAATGCGACAAATCATGACTCTGGTCCGGCATTAGAACTCTGAGAGTAGCGATGCGCGCGCCGGCCTGTCTATTATACCTTAGTATAATGCGGAAAGGCCAGTAAGGAGGGCGGCATGCTGAGTCTGTTGTCTGATTACCGGGCCTTTTCTCAGTTCACCCGCTCGGTTCATTCAGGTGAGTGGCCCTACCTGGTCATGTCCCCAAGCCCTTACCTCGCGCTGATGCCGCAACGCTGGGTCAATCGAACCAATTCAGCCACGGATCGCACCCTCATCTTCTGCATCACCCGGGCGCGATGGACTTTTACCGTCTGCTCGACGGTACCGAGGTCGCCGGCAATTTGTTTGTTCAATTTGCCAGTTACGACATATTCGAGCACTTCTCGCTCACGCGGTGTGAGCGTGGCCAGGCGCGCAAGGATTTCGGACAGTTCGGTCTGCTGCTGTCGCACGCTGCGGTTTTTCTCAAAGGCCACACGAACGGCTGAAAGCAGGTCTTCATCGTTCACAGGCTTGGTGAGGAAATCGCTCGCGCCGTGTTTCATCGCCTGGACGCTCTTTGGAATATCAGCGGTACCGGTCAGAAAAATGATGGGCAGGACACTGCCTGCTTTGGCGAGAATGTCTTGGAGTTCGAGGCCGTCGAGGGTCGGCATAGCCAGATCGAGCACGAGACAGCCCAGTGTACGCGGATCATATTGCGCCAGGAATTCCTCTGCGGACGCAAAAGCGGCCACAGCAAAACCAGCCGCATGTAAGACGCGCGAGATGGATCTTCGTACCGGCGCGTAATCGTCCACAACAAAGACGGTGGGGCTAGGCGTGGTCATCAAGTTGTCCGTTGCTACTTATCGGTACCGCGGTGCCTCGAATACCTATAGGAAGGCTGAAGTGGAACGTCGCGCCGCAATCAGCATTATTTGTGGCCCAGAGTTTCCCTCGATGCACGGCAATGATGCTATGGCAGACTGAAAGGCCGAGGCCCATTCCCTTGGCTTTCGTAGTAAAGAAAGGCTCGAAGATTTGTTCCATTTTTTCCTCTGGAATACTACCGCCCCGGTCTGTAACGGATACCAGTACTGCGCCGTTCCCGTTTCCGTTCCCGGTTCCAGTGCGAATGAGCAATCGGCGCTCCGGAGTGTTGCAATCAGCCATCGCGTCACAAGCATTGACCACGAGGTTGACTAACACCTGCTGGAGTTGCACTGGGTCGCCGGTGACGGCAGGCAAATTCCGAGCGAGCTCACAATTCACGATGACCTTTTGATTCACAAGATCGCTATGGATCAGTTTCAAAACATCCTGTACAACTTTGTTGATACGCACAGAATCCTGTCGCGCCTCGCCTTTTTTCAACCACAAGCGCAAGCGGCGAATGACTTCGCAAGCACGTTTGTTCTCGCTTATGACTTCATTAAGAATTTCGCGCAATTCGGTACGATCGACCTGGCCGTTCGCGAGGATCCGCTGCGCAGCTTGCGCGTTGCAGAGGATGGCAGTGAGCGGCAGGTTAAGCTCGTGCGCAATCGAGCCAGACAGTTCGCCCAGCATCGTTACGCGCGAGAGATGCGCCATCTCATTGCGCTGACGCGCCGCGAGCTCTTCGGCCTGCTTGCGCTTAGTGATGTCGACTGAAGCGCCGCGCATTCGAACCGGTTGACCGTCGCCGTTAAACTCAACGTGACCGCGTCCAGCGATCCAGCGCACCTCTCCGTCCGGTAACACCGCCCGGTACTCAGATTCATATTCTGCGCCAGTGCGCAAAGAGTTCTCTACAGCCTGGTGCACCGACTCACGATCCTCAGGATGCAGCGCACTTCGGAAGCGATCGAAGTCGAGCTTCTCTGACGGTGCAAAGCCAAAGAGGGCGCGGCCTTTGTCCGTAATCCAAATTTCATTACGCGCAATATCCCACATCCACATGCCAAGTTCGGCAGCGCTGGCTGCCAGCTGCATGCGCTGCTCCGTCTCGCGCAACTCAGCTTCACTCGCCTGCAACTGCCGCGCGAGTTGTGCAGCGTGGAGCACATCGTAGCTCAATTCATAGGCCATCGCCGCGACAATTCCCGAGTATGTGAAACAGAGGAAAAACGGAATGTCGATGATTCCCCAGATCACGAGTGGGACGTGCCATGCCAGAATCGCGCCGAAAATCATACTGCCGCCAACAACTAAAGCGCGTCGCCGGTCGCCCCGACGCCACACGGTAATCGTCGCATCGACGAAAAAGATAAGCAGCAACAGTAAGCTGACCGAACTAAGCAGGCCCCACGGATTCGCCACGCCTACCGGCACCGAGATGATCTCACCGCCACCCCATGAAAACTGGCGGAGGCTTGTAATGTGCCGGAAGTTAAGATTCGGCGTAAAAACGAAATTGAGAATCAGAACCAGTGTCCGCAGACAGCAGATACTCCACGCGAGCCAGCGTCGTCCGGCATGGAGATAGAGCCGCACGAAACTCACGAACGAGATAACGAGCACCCACACGGGCACATGTATCCAGCGCAGGAGTGCTTCGTATTGGCCTATCGTTTCGGCATGCATCATCGCTAACTCGAACGCGGCGATGGCCGCCGTCGCCACAGCGGTGAACGAAAATAAGAGATGTGCCCAGTTTTGACGTTGCTTGCACCAGACCAGCAGATATATCCCTGCCAGCGTCAAACAAGCGGCCGCATTCATTGACCAGACGATGGTAATCCAACTCATGGGATGCCCTCGTCTGGCTGCGATAACTTATCGAATACCTGTGAGGCGAGGGTGAAACAAGGCGCGCCAGTCCGAACAGGGCATCGATTGCTGCGACCATGGATCATGGCCAGCGCCGGTTCGCTGATACAACCGTCCCCTTCCACAACAACCCAACGTGGCGCTGTGCCCGCGCGAGTTGTCCCGCTTTTTTTCACGCGTATCTGACTTTTAACAAAGTGATGTCTGCCGCAATCGTAAATGTGCGTGTTTTACGAAAATAGTTGTACGCCATTGGCTAGCAAGAACTGGTCGCCTCTTCTTTTCTACGGGAATCGCGGAGCGAAGTTCGCAGAAAAGAGCGGTCATCGGACGTTTTGACGTCAACTTGCGAAACGTTCCGAGTCAATCGCCCCTACCTTGCGATCACGGCGAGCACGAGAAAAACGCAGCCGACAACCCCAAAAAGCAAACTCACCAACCAAAAGTGCCGTCTCTTTGTAAGCGCGGAGATTGCCGCGATGGCAATGGCGATTTGGAACATTGTGACGCCACGTGCGAACACTTCGTGCTTGTGAAAGTTTGATTTCGCGGCGGCTTCCTTGTGCTCGGCGTCCGATTTGATTTCTTCCTGTTCTTTCTCGTAACGGTCGCGCTTTGATTGGTCCGATTCGTTAGGCGCGCCGGCGAGCGACATCTTGGCGTCAAGCACTGAAGCCTTGATACTTTTCGCCTGATAGTAATTCCATTGATCGGACGCTTCGATCTGGTTCATCATCGCCTCGTTAGCGTGCTCTCCTGAAAGCAACGCCGCGATCGCCGCCAATACCGCAAGAATCGCGGTGCTCAAGGCCACCCACGAAATCCATGTTTCGCCGCTGTGTTCGGCTTTGTGATGAACCTGCTCGTGCAAATGTTCGAGAGGAACTTCCGCTTCTTCCATCGCCGAGGAGCTTAGGATCCACATTCGTGGATTCAAGATCGAATCGACAAAACCGCGCGAGAACAGAGCCTCGCGGAAGCTCGCCCCTCCATTTTCGCAAGGTTCCGAGCGGCAACGTCAACAAGATGGGCTGATTTAGCGAAGTGGAGGGCGGAGCTCTGCGCCGCCTCGCGAGATAGTCGGTGCAAGGCGGCATCGACAAGTGGCAGAACAACAGCTTAATTCAGCAGCGAAATTTCCGATGAGCCAGAGTGCAACCACACTGCAGATCTGTCAGATCTGCAAGAAACATAAATCACCGCACGGCGGAATGGTGGCGGAGCTGATTCGACCGTCGCTTCTCGAATTCATCAAAAAGGAAAAACCCGACTTGGACAGCAAAGGGTTCATTTGCTTCGACGACCTCGGTGAATTCCGAAAGGATTATGTAAAAGAAGTTTTGCAGGACGAGATCGGCGAACTTTCTGCGCTCGACCAGGAAGTCATCGAAAGCCTGGAACAGCACGAGATTCTCTCCAGCGACATCGAGAAGCAATTCGAAAAGAAACTTACCTTTGGTGAACGTCTTTCGGACCGCATCGCCGAGTTCGGCGGCAGTTGGAAATTCCTCATTACATTTGGCGCTGTTATCTTCGTGTGGATCGGTGCGAACATCGCGTTGCTCGCTACCAGAGCGTTCGATCCTTATCCGTTCATCCTTCTCAATCTGATTCTTTCCTGTCTGGCCGCTGTCCAGGCGCCGGTCATCATGATGAGCCAAAATCGAGCCGAGGCGCGCGACCGTTTACGCGCAGAGAACGATTACAAGGTCAATCTGAAAGCCGAGCTCGAGATCCGGCATTTGCACGAAAAAATCGATCACCTGCTGCGCCGCCAATACAATCGGCTCTTCGAGATCCAGCAGATCCAAATTGAGCTGTTGGAAGAAATCGGACGCAAACACAAGAGCTGAACGTTGATTTCGACGAATCACTCGAAGCTATCTCGTAAATAGGAGCGCCGTAACTACGGCAGGCTCGGCCCACTGCAACGAGTGTCGCCGTCCAGCCGAGGAGGTGGCAATAGGACGTGAGCATCTCGGTTCAGCAACGCGGCCACGACAAACGAAACGACACTTTCCCGGTTCGACTGGCCAGTGTCTCACAAATGTCGGTTGCAATCTGATCGAAACCAAATACCCACTGCGCGCTGTGAAAAAACTCCAAAGGCGGCTGTCGCCAACCCTAGCAAGACCAAGGTCGCTCTAATCGGCGCATCCGGTTACGTTGGCGAAGAGCTTATAGGCTGCTTTTGCAACATCCGTATGCGGAGCTTGCCGCCGTTACGTCGCGACAATTTGCGGGGAAGAGGTTGGCCGACATTTTTCCGCGTGTTTCGCACCACCAGAAAGCTGGGGACCTCCGCTTCGGCGCGTCGGATCCGGTGCAGCTAGCGCAGATGGCACAAATTATTTTTCTCGCGCTTCCGCATGGACTCGCTGCGGAATTTGCCAAACCGCTGGTTCAAACCGGCGCGCGCATTGTCGATCTTAGCGCAGATTTCCGAATCAAGGACGCAAAGGTATACAAGGAATTTTACGGTAACGATCATCCCGCTCCCGACTTGTTAGGCGAAGCCGTCTATGGATTACCTGAAATTTATCGCGCGGAAATTTCAGGAGCGACGCTGGTAGCCTGTCCGGGTTGCTATCCCACCAGTATTCTTCTTCCACTCCTGCCCCTGATTCGCGAAAGAGTGCTCAATCTCGCAAGCATTCTGGTGACAAGCCTGAGTGGTGTCACCGGGGCCGGCCGCAAAGTCGAAGCAGATTATCTCTTTGCCGAATGTAACGAAAGCATGCGTCCCTATGGAGTCCCGAAACACCGACATCTTTCCGAGATCGAAGAGCAGTTATCGGGGTTAGCAGGGGAAAAATCACAATTCAATTCACGCCCCATCTGGTTCCGGTGAATCGCGGGATCATTACCACGATTTATGTTGATCTAAGCGAAAAGATCGACGCTGAGTCGCTCGCTTCGATTTACCAAAAAGCGTATGGCAATGAGCCGTTTGTTCGTCTGCTTGGTACCGACCGTTTTCCCGATAGTAAAAACGTTAGTGGAACAAACTTCATTGACATCGCATGGCGCCTGGATTTGCGCACCGGCCGCGCGATCCTAATGAGCGCGATCGACAACATTGTGAAAGGCGCCAGCGGACAGGCCATTCAATGTTTCAATTTGATGCGCGGTTATCCCGAGACGGAGGGATTGTTGTGAGGGCATGCGACGGAGTCTCTTTCACCCTGCACATTGACTTACACTTACACGTGTTTGGAAATGGCTCCCCGAAGAGCAAGTGAAAGTGAAAGAGCAAGAATAATGAAACGGCGGAGATGAGCCTGACGAATTCCCAAGCCTAACCAACAATCTTTCAAAAGAATCGAAGGCTCAGTTTGCGCGCCGCGTGGCTTCAAAGCGGCGGCAGTTTTTTGCGACATTAAACGCCTCGGGGCCGGCAAAGGGTCGGAAAAAGGGCGAAAACGCGATCTCGTATTGATCGCCGTCTATGTCTTCACCGGTTCCGGCAACACGTGGAGCCAGGTGCAAAAGCTTGAGGCCAGCGATGGAGCCGCTGGCGATAATCTCGGCTGGTCCGTGGCACTCGATGGTAATACGGCCCTGGTTGGTGCGCCCTTTGCTACGGTAGGCAGCGAATACCAGCAGGGCGCAGCCTACCTGTTCACCCTATCAGGGAATACCTGGAGCGAAGCGCAAAAGCTCACTGCCAGCGACCGCGCAACGAGCGAATATTTCGGCTTCTCGGTCGCTGTTAACGGTACCACCGCGGTCATCGGCGCGCCATACGCCAACGGCGACACGAGTGGCTCCGGGGCAGCCTATGCCTTCCACAGCGAGCTTGGTAACTGGAACGAGACGCAGAAGCTTGCAGGGAGTGACAGCTTGTCAGGAAACCAGTTCGGTTACAAGGTCGCACTGAAAGGCAACGTTGCTCTCTTCGGCGGACCTTTCGCCGACATCGACGCCAACACGGAGCAAGGCGCAGCATACGTGTTCAACCGCGATGACGGCGGCTGGAGTCAGGAACAAAAGCTGGTTACGAGTGACGGCGTCGCCTATGATAATGCCGCCTTTGCGGTAGCCACTTCAGAGACGACTGCTGTTCTAGGTCTCCCAAATGCGACAATCGACGGTCATGCCTACCAGGGTGCGGCCTACTTCTACCAGCAGTCACCTACTCCGACTCCGACACCTACTCCCACGTCGACGCCATGCGCTGTCCACGCTTACATTTCGAATGCTGACAGCAACAACGTTTCGGTGATCGATACCTCCGATAATTCGGTCGTAGCCACCGTCGCGCTGGCGAATTCGCCTTACGGCGTAGCAATAACTCCGGATGACGCCCGCGCTTATGTCACTAACCCTACCGGAAACAGCGTCTCGGTCATCGACACGGCCACCAATACCGTGGTGGCCACCGTTGCGGTGGGGACCTTTCCTTACGGCGTAGCGATAAACGCGAACGGCAGTCGCGTCTATGTCGCGAACGAATTCAGTAGCGACGTCTCGGTTATCGACACCTCTACTAATACGGTGGTGGCCACTGTCGCGGTGGGCAATGCCCCTTACGGCGTGGCGATAACTCCGGATGGCGCCCGCGCCTACGTCGCCAACTTTACCAGCAACAACGTCTCGGTCATCGACACCTCCACTAATACGGTGGTGGCCACCGTCGCGGTAGGGAGTGCCCCTTTCGGTGTAGCGATCGCCCCGGACGGCACGCGTGCGTACGCCGCCAACGCTATCAGCAACAACGTCT
>QHQO01000056.1 GCA_003221195.1 Verrucomicrobiota bacterium | reverse complement strand
CTTCAGCTTCGCTCAAGACAGGCTTCGCGAAGAATCTCTGATCATTTCTTACACAGCGCTGAATGACAATCAGAGATGTTTCGCTTCGCTCAACATGACAGGATGATTGCGAGCCACTTCGACGCTTCAATAATTACAACAGATTCTCGATGTACGTCCGCCGATCGAATGCTGCGAAATCATCCAGCTGTTCGCCGGTGCCGACGAAACGCGTTGGGATTCCCAATTCGTCCTGGATCGCGACAACGATGCCGCCTTTGCCGCTGCCGTCGAGTTTGGTGACGACAAGACCGGTCAGTCCAATGGCGGTTTGAAATTCGCGCGCCTGGCCGAGCGCGTTGCCGCCAGTCGTCGCGTCGACCACAAGCAGCGTTTCATGCGGCGCATCCGGGTCGTGCTTGGCGAGAGTGCGTTTCACCTTTTCAAGCTCGGCCATCAGATTCTTTTTCGTGTGCAGTCGGCCGGCCGTATCGCAAAGCAGAAAGTCAGCCTGGCGTTTGGCGGCTGCCTGATATGCTTCATAACAAAGCGCAGCTGGATCGGCGTTGTATTGTCCCTTAATCATTTCGACGCCCAGCCTCGTTGCCCAAATGCCAAGTTGCTCGATCGCCGCTGCGCGAAAAGTGTCTGCTGCCGCCAGCAAGACGCTGTGCCGGTCTTTCTGCAGATAACGAGCCAGTTTCGCTGTCGATGTGGTCTTGCCAGTGCCGTTGACACCCAGAAGCAGGATGACATTTGGTTTCCCGGCCAGAGGCCGGATGGCCGCACTGTTTGCGGGCAAAACCCGCGAAATTTCCTGGCGCACAATTTTCACAACGTCATTTATTCCCATTAACGACCAGGCTTCGCGTTCCTGCAGTGTCTTGATGATGCGACTGGTCATCGGCACGCCGAGGTCCGCGCGGATAAGCGATTCCTCGAGCTCTTCCCAGTCGATGGGTTTACCGGCGAAATGTTCGGCGAGAGTCTTAAGGAAATTCATTTCAGCGTTCAAGCGGACATTCGCTTACTGTGTCATGTTGAGTGAAGCGAAACATCTCGGATTATCATTTCAGCGCTGGCGAGAGAAACAATCAGAGATTCTTCGCGAAGCCTGTCTTGAGCGAAGCCGAAGGGCTCAGAATGACAATGGTGCGTGAAGCTTTCGCTTCAACGCTTTAACGAATCACGAATCTCGTTTGATTAGGGCCTCACGCGCGGGCCGGTCCAAATCTTTTCTTACACGATCAAGGATACCGTTGACGAAACGGCCTGATTCGCCACCGCCAAAAGTTTTTGCCAATTCAATCGCTTCATTAATCGAGACGACCGGCGGTATGTCGTCGCGATAAAGCATTTCGTAGATCGCCAGGCGGAGGACGTTGCGGTCAACGGCTGAGATCCGGCGAAATTCGTAATTCTCGCAGTAGCGGCAAATCCGTTCATCGATTTCCGGCAAATGCTCGACCATTCCCTCGATAAGCGGCTGCGCAAACTCGCGAACCCTTTGTGTCGCCGGACAAAATTCCCAAAACTCGTCAATCTTTTCCGGCCCTTCACCGCGCTGAAGGTCGCGCCAAAAATGATACTGAATTGCTGCTTCGCGTGCTCGCCGTCTTTTGCCCATAAATTACTACGTGCGAAGTTCCGACATGACCCTGGCGATTTCCACTGCTGCCCGCGCGGCCTCGGTTCCGCGGTTGATTCTGCTTTCCAGGCAGCGTTCGCGCGCCTGATCCTCATTGTCGAAGCTGAGCACGACGTTGACCACAGGCACGCCGTAATCAACCGCAATTCGCTGAAGCGCATCGGTCACGGAGCGGATTAGATTTTTGGCGTGGTTTGTTTCTCCCTGCATGATTACGCCACACGCGATAATTGCGTTGTTGTTTTTCTTTCGGGCTAACTCACGCACGACCACAGGAATTTCGAATGAACCCGGCACGCGGCGAATCGAAATTGCAGCGCCAGGCGCAAGCTCGCGCAACTCTTTGGCAGCATGATCAACGAGGCCCTGCACGTATTGCGGATTAAATTGGCTGGCCACGATTTGGAACGTTCGTTTGCCCTTATCAATTTGCGGGCGGCCCGGCGCGTTGGTCGACATTCGTTTCTCAGGATTACGATTTGACCTCGCTGCAATCCGCAATCGCCAATCCGCAGTCCGCAATCACAGTAAATGTCCCAGCTTCGTCTTTTTGGTCTCGAGATATTTCGCGTTGTGCGGATTGGCTTCGCTACGTATTGGCACCTGCTCCACCATCTCTAGGCCGTAGCCCTCCAGTCCAACAACCTTCTTCGGGTTGTTAGTCAGAAAACGGAACTGACGTACTCCGAGATCGAAAAGGATCTGCGCGCCTAGACCGTAATCTCGCAAATCGCTGGGATACCCGAGCCTCGCGTTAGCCTCGACCGTGTCGAGTCCTTCCTCCTGCAATTTGTAAGCGTGAATTTTTGCCGCGAGCCCGATCCCGCGTCCCTCCTGGCGCATATAAACCAGGACACCGCTATCTTCCTCCTGAATTTGCCGAAGTGCGGCGTGCAGTTGATTTCCGCAGTCGCACCGGCGTGAACTGAACACATCGCCGGTAAGGCATTGGCTGTGAACACGCACCAACGTCGGCTTGTTCTTATCGATCTTGCCTTTGACCAGAGCGAGATGGTGCTGGCCGTCCAGTTTCGAGCGGTACAAATGTAAATCGAAGTCGCCGTAATCGGTCGGCATTTTCACGATTTGCTCCAGCTCCACCAGTTTTTCGCGAACGCGCCGGTGTGCGATCAAACTCTGGATCGTGCAAATGCGCAGGCCGTGTTTCTTGCGGAATTCCATCAACTCCGGCAACCGCGCCATGGTACCGTCATCGTGCAAAATTTCGCAGAGCACACCCGCCGGTTGTAGCCCCGCCATTCCTGCGAGATCCACGGCGGCCTCGGTGTGACCGGCGCGTCGCAACACGCCGCCATCCTTCGCGCGCAATGGAAAGACGTGGCCTGGTTGATTTAGATCTTCGGGGGACGATTTCGGATTCGCAATTGCCAGAATCGTGGTAGCCCGATCGTAAGCGCTGATGCCCGTGGTCACGCCGCGCGCGGCATCCACCGAAACGGTAAAATCTGTCTTATGTTTCTCCCGGTTCCGCGCCACCATGCGTTGCAAGCCGAGCTGCTCAGCGCGTTCATTTGAAATAGGCGCGCAAATCAAGCCGCGCCCGTGCGTAGCCATAAAGTTAATCGCCTCCGGGGTTACTTTTTCGGCGGCCATTACCAAGTCGCCTTCGTTCTCACGATCGGCATCATCCGTCACAATGACGATGCGGCCCTTGGCGATATCGCTTACCACATCGTCAATAGCGTCAAACTGAAATGTCTCCTTCGTCTTGGCGATCATCGAAATAATACCATTACGTCCCCAGCCGTCCTGAGCAACTCTTACTCGTCTGCTCGTTAAAAGCATTAAAGCGTCTTCGTACCCTGTCATCTTGAGCGGAGCGAAGCATCTTTGGCATGCGGCAGATGAGAGCCCAGGAATGATCAGAGATTCTTCGCGAAGCCTGTCCTGAGCGAAGCTGAAGGCTCAGAATGACAAAGAAGGGATGCCGCGATTGGGAGCCAACGCTAGGATTGCGCAAAGGACGAAAAAAGAAAATGCTAGCAGCACTGGGCAGCTCATGATGGATAAATCGGAGAAAATTTTCGTTGCTGGTCATCACGGGATGGTTGGTAGCGCACTCGTCCGGCGGCTCAAATCGGAAGGCTTCTCAAACTTGCTCGTTCGCGACAGATCAAAACTGGATCTCAGAGATGATTCCGCAGTCGCGAAATTTTTTGCTGAAGAAAAACCGTCTGTCGTGATTCTCGCGGCGGCGAAGGTCGGTGGGATTAAGGCAAACAATGATTTTCCAGTCGAATTCCTTCTCGAGAATTTGCGTATACAGAACAACGTCATTCAGGCGGCATACGAGAATGGTGCGCGCAAACTTCTTTTTCTAGGTAGCTCGTGCATTTACCCGAAGTTTGCGCCGCAACCAATCCCGGAAACGGCATTGCTAAGTGGACCGCTCGAGCCAACCAATGAAGCTTACGTCATTGCGAAGATCGCCGGGATCAAGCTTTGCCAGGCGTACGCTCGTGAATACGACGCGAACTTCATTTCGGTAATGCCCACAAACCTTTACGGTCCCAACGACAATTTCGATTTGGAAACATCGCATGTCCTGGCTGCGCTCTTGCGTAAGGCGCATGAGGCGAAAACGCGGAAAGATCGCAAGCTGACCGTGTGGGGTTCGGGAAAGCCGCGCCGCGAATTTCTGCATGTGGACGACCTGGCCTCAGCGTGTCTCCTGCTGCTGGAGAAATATGACTCCTCGGAAATCATCAATGTCGGGTGTGGCGAGGACATCTCGATCCGCGAACTGGCTGAGTTAATCTGTGAAGTGGTTGGCTTCGACGGCGATCTTGCCTGGGACGTAACTAAACCAGATGGCACGCCGCGAAAGCTCTTGGACGTTTCAAAGCTGCGCGCTCTTGGTTGGAAGCCGTCGATTCCGTTGCGAGACGGCATCGCCCGAACCTATGAATGGTTTCTCGCGAACTGTGCGAGGTGATCTGTTTCAAAGGGCAGGTTCTTACGATTTATATGACCCATTGGACCCAAGCGCGGGTTGACCCGGATAGCTTTCCGCGTTGACTGCGACCGGGGATGAATAACCTGCGCATCGGAGTTGTTGGGGTTGGTCACATCGGGAGCAACCATGCGCGGCTGTATGCGGAAATTCCATCGGCCGAGTTCACCGCAGTGTATGATGTGGATCATTTCAGGAGCCGCACCATCGGTGGGAAATTTGGTGCGATACCTGCCAAATCGCTCGACGAATTTATTGAGATGGTCGATGCCGCTTCTGTGGCAACGCCAACTAATACGCACTACGCGATCGCGCGCGCGCTCCTGACAAAAGGCAAACATGTGCTCGTCGAGAAGCCGATCACTGATAATACCGCGCATGCTACCGAGCTGGCGGAGTTAGCCACGCGTGGTGGTTTCATTTTGCAAGTTGGCCACGTGGAACGCTTCAATCCGGTTTTAGGTGCGTTGGAAACACATCTGACCCATCCTCGATTCATAGAAGCACATCGGCTCTCGCCTTATTCCGAACGCAGCACCGATATCGGTGTCGTCCTCGATTTAATGATCCACGACCTGGAAGTTATTTTGCATTTTGTGCGCTCGCCGCTCTGGAGCATCGACGCGGTGGGTGTACCGGTGCTTAGCCGGAGCGAAGACATCGCTAATGCACGACTCCATTTTGAAGACGGTTGCGTGGCAAATGTTACCTCCAGCCGCATCAGTCCCGAGCGGCTTCGCAAGATTCGCATCTTTCAAGAGGACGCCTATCTCTCGCTCGATTATCAAAATCAAAGCGGCGAAATCTATCGACGCGTTGGAGGACGCATCACGCGTGACCGAGTCGACATTGAACGGGAAGAACCGCTGAAGCTTCAGCTGACTTCGTTTATTGAATGCGCCAGCACCGGGCGCGAACCCCGCGTTTCGGGTTCTCAAGCGACAGCGGCATTGAAGCTAGCGGTGGAAATAACGAAGCGAATCGCGCCCGGTGGGTAAACGAAGAGTCGGAACGCAGTCATCTTGGCTGTCGTGGCGAGCGGACGTCGCGCCTGCCTCGCTGAGAATCGATAGGCGAGGATGCCTGTTTGCCAGGACAGGCCCGGAAGCCTGTCTTCCGTCATGACTATCTATTTCGTCGCCGGTGAAGTAAGCGCAGACAATCACGGCGCCGCATTGATGCGTTGCCTGCGCGAGTTAGACAGCGAGCTCCAGTTTGTCGGGCGCGGCGGCCCGCAAATGCGAGAGGTCGCTGGTGAGCAATTCAAAAATTGGATCGCCGACGCAGCAGTCCTCGGTTTATGGGAAGTACTCAGGAAATATGGTTATTTCCGCGAACAGTTTCATGAAACGCTGCGCGAAATTCGGGAGAGCAAACCTGACGCGGTAGTCCTGATTGATTATCCAGGTTTCAATCTGCGTCTCGCCCGCACGTTGCGAAGACAAGCGCCGCGACAAAAGATAATTTATTACATCAGTCCCCAAGTATGGGCCTGGGACCGTGGACGCATCAAAAGAATGGCGCACTTCATCGATCTGGTACTCTGCATTTTTCCCTTTGAAGTCGATCTCTACAACCAGGTGGGCTTGCGCGCGTTGTTTGTTGGTCATCCCATGATCGAACGATTGCCGGACCGGAAAATCGAGACTCAGCGTGATCCGAATTTAATCGGGCTCTTCCCCGGTAGTCGTTCCCGCGAGGTGCGAAAAATTGTCCCGATAATGCTGGAAACTGCGCGTGAACTTCGGAAGCACAACCGGAATCTGCGTTTTGAAGTCGCAGCTGCATCCAAGCAACTTGCGCGCGAGATGAAGCCCGCCGTCGATGCCCTGGATCAATCACAAGATGGTGAGGCAATTCAAATCAA
>QHQO01000036.1 GCA_003221195.1 Verrucomicrobiota bacterium | reverse complement strand
GTATGAAAGAAAAAGAACCGCCGGCATCCATTCGTAATTCATCACTGTGAAAATGAGAACAAGAATGATGATGAGAAAGCGTGGGATCGATTTCTTTGTCTTCCAATTCACCGCCTTGAAGCTCGGATATTGAAACCGGCTGAACATCATGAAGGAAAGAAAAAGCAGTAACGGCGGCAGGACGAAGCGCCAATTGCCGAGGTGATGTTCGCCCTCCGCGAGCCAAAGGAGGAACAGTGTGATCGATGCAATCAGACCGGCCGCGGCCGGAATGGGAAAACCCGTGAAAGTGTCTGGGTGATTTGCTCCATCATTTTTCGCCGTGGCAGAATTGAAGCGGGCCAGCCGAAGTGCTCCGCACATCAGGTAAATAAACGCAATGATCCAGCACGCACGGGGGAACTCCTGCAACACGACGCGGTAAACCATCAACGCGGGGGCAAGCCCGAATGAAACAATGTCCGCCAGTGAATCGAACTCGCGGCCGAACGGAGTCTCGTGTCCACCCAAACGTGCAATGCGTCCATCTAGAAAATCAAAGACGAACGCCCCGAGCACAAACCAGATTGCGGTGTGAAAGAGATCACCAGCTGCATCGGGATTAGACGCTTGTAGCAGCGCACCCTCAAGAATTTTGAGCGTCGCCGTGAATCCGCAAAACAGGTTTCCCGCCGTCATCAAATTCGGCAGGAGATAGATTTTCGAAGGTTGTTCGTTCATCTTTCGCTGTAAGAAAAGCTAATCGGCTTCTCTGGCTGACGGACCTTGGTTCTCCATTTAAACAACATTGTCATTCTAAGCGGAGCGAAGAATCTCTGATCATGGCTCGGTCATCGGAAGAAACAACCAGAGATGTTTCGCTTCGCTCAACATGACAGAAAAGGGCGGCACAGCCTATCGGGAATCTGCCACGTCTTCCGCCGCAGTTACAGCGTCCGGAAGTCGCGCGATGACTGTCGATCCTCCGGAAACGTGATCGCCTGTTTTCACTAGGACTTCAGCTTCGAGCGGTAAATATAATTCCGTCCGCGAACCGAAGCGAATCATCCCGAAGCGTTCCCCCTTTTTCAATTCATCTCCAACATTTGACCAGGCCACGATGCGCCTGGCAATCGCGCCGGTCAGCTGTCTCACGACAATCGTTCCTCGCAAATTTTCGAACGCCCATGTCATCGCTTCATTTTTCTCAGAGCAATGTGGATCGCGAGCATCGAGGCAGAGACCCTCGTGATGCTTACGATAAACAATGCGTCCAGCGATCGGAGCTCGATTCGTGTGAACGTCGAAAATTGACAGGAAAATTCCTACGCGACGCATTTTTGTTTTTAGAACTTCCTTCTCATCCAGTTCAACGATGTCGCTGACCCTGCCATCAGCCGCGGCAACGATTAGATTCGGATCTGCCGGCACAGGACGATCCGGGTCCCGGAAAAAGACGACGGTAAAAAGAAAAAACGCCAGAAAAATGAGCGACAACCACCCCGAAATAAACCAAGTCGCCACTGCCGCCAAAGCCAAAATCAGAAGAATCCAGCCTGCTTCCAAGAGGGTTTGCGCGCGCATTACAGACCGCATCTTCCGGGTTCAAAATCGCATGGTCAAGCAGCGAGAAAAAAGGCTCAGGAGCCGGTCCCCCTGGCAGCTCTCGGCGGATACAATATCTTGAGTTTAGGTTTGGTCTTTGGCCCAATCCCTAGCGCAAGCAATCCAGAATTACGCGCGAGATATTAGTTGTTCATCGGGACATTTTGGATATCCTCTTACGAGGCTCCTTCCGGCCTTAATCTATGCTAAAAACCCAAGAAGAAATTCCAGTCGAAAAATCGGCTGGCGGGGGATCGACTGGAATTGACGCGGCACAAAAGTACGACGCCGCGCAAATCGATAAATTGGAAGGCCTCGAAGCGGTCCGAAAACGGCCTGGAATGTTCATTGGCGACCCTGATGAGAGGGGTCTGCACCATTTGGTTTTCGAGGTGCTGGACAATTCGATCGACGAACATCTCGCCGGATTTTGCACAAAAATAGAAGTGACCGTCCACGTCGATGGATCGCTGTCTGTGCGCGACAATGGCCGTGGAATTCCCGTAGATATTCACCCCAAATGGAAAATGCCGGCGATCGAGTTGGTGCTAACAAATCTCCACGCCGGCGGAAAATTTGGACAGGGCGCCTACAAATATTCGGGCGGTTTGCACGGCGTCGGCGCGAAATGCACGAACGCGCTTTCGGAATGGTTCAAGGTGGAAGTGTCGCGCGACGGCAAGGTCTACCACATGGCTTTCGCCAAGGGAAAGACGACGGACAAATTGACTGTCATCGGCGAAGTCAAAAACAAAAAGACCACTGGCACACTGATCACGTTTCTTCCGGACCCGACGATTTTCACCATCACGACGGAGTTCAAATTCGAGCGTCTCGCAACGCGGTTACGCGAACTGGCGTTTCTCAATCCGGGTTTGGAAATCACGCTTACGGATGAGCGCAACGACCCGGCCAAGATAGAAAAGTTTTTCTACAAACACGGCATCGAAGAATTTGTAAAGCAGCTCGGCGAAAACAAACAGGTCCTGCATCCGAAGCCGATCGTCATCTCGCGACAGCGTGATGAAGTGTTTCTCGATGTGGTGCTCCAATACAACGACAGCTACAACGACCAGATTTTACCTTTTGCCAACTCAATCCCGAATCCGGATGGTGGCACGCATCTGACTGGCTTCCGCACAGCGCTCACTAAGGCCGTCAATCAGTACGCGAAATCAAGCAATTTTCTCAAAGAGAAGGACCCTTCGATCTCCGGAGACGACGTGCGCGAAGGATTGATTTGTGTGCTCAGTGTCAAGTTGCCCAATCCGCGTTTCGAATCGCAGACCAAGGTGAAGTTGGTCAACACTGAGATCGACGGCATCGTAAACTCAGTCGTCTACGACGGGTTGATGACTTTTTTTGATAAGAACCCGCCAGTCGCACGACGGATTTTCGACAAAGTGCTCACCGCAGCGCGGGCGCGAGAAGCGGCTCGAAAAGCCAGGGAAACAATTCGCAAGGGCGCTCTCACCGGTGGCGGATTGCCAGGGAAACTGGCTGATTGCTCCGAACGCGATCCCGAACTGACTGAGCTTTACATCGTCGAAGGCGATTCAGCGGGCGGCTCGGCCAAACAGGGACGGGACCGGCGTTATCAAGCCATTCTGCCGATTCGCGGAAAATTGATCAACGTGGAAAAAGCGCGCGAGGATCAGTTTCTAAAGAACAATGAGATCCAGTCGATGATTACGGCGATCGGCACTGGGATCGGCAAATCGAGAGAGGATGGCAACGGCAAAGATGAAGGGCGTTTCGATATCACCAAGCTGCGCTACGGCAGGATTATTATCATGACAGACGCGGACGTCGATGGATCGCACATTCGCACTCTGTTGCTGACCTTTTTCTTCCGGCAAATGACCGAGCTGGTGCGTGCGGGCAGGATTTACATCGCGCAACCGCCGCTGTACCAAATCAAGCGGAAGAAACGCGAAGAATATGTCGATGACGATGCCCGGCTAAACAAAATCCTGATTTCGCTTGGTGCCGAGGACGTGCGACTGAGAAATCTAGCCGATGACAAAGAAATCCCGGCAACACAATTGAAGGACATTCTCGAATCGCTCGAGAAACTTGCGAAGTTAAGCGAAGCCGTGCGCCGCCACGGCGGTGATTTCGAAACTTATCTTGCCGAACGAAACCCGAAGTCGGCCAAGCTTCCAACGTATCTGGTAAAAGTGCGCGAGGGAAACGAGGAGACCGTACACTATTTTCATGACGAGAAAGCGGTGCGCAAATTTCATCAGGAGAATCTCGACCTGAATCTGTTCGACGCCGAGCTTGGTCAGGAATTGCTTCCGCTGAGCGAAGCGCCAGTGCGGACGGACGGGAGTCGCAGACGCGGCAGACTGGTAGAGCTGCACGAATCGGCTGCGATCGAAAAAATTATAGCCGAATTGGCCCGCAAAGGTTTGAAAGTCGCCCATTACGCGACCAGCGATCAGCCGATCTTTGAATTGATCGAAGGCGAAGGCGAAAAAGCGGTTTTGCATCCGCTGTTTTCAATTCCGGAAATCCTGGAAAAGATTTTGGAGATTGGCCGGCGCGGAGTGCAGATCAAGCGTTTCAAAGGTCTCGGCGAAATGAACGCCAAAGAATTGTTCGAGACCACAATGAATCCGGAGAAACGCAAACTCCTGAAGGTGGACCTGAACGACGATAACGCCGTCGATGCCGATAAAATGTTCACGATTCTGATGGGTGATGTCGTCGAGCCGCGCCGGCAATTCATCGAAGACAACGCGCTGAATGTGCGAAACCTCGACGTGTAAGTTCCAAGATGGGGGGCTTGTTTCACAAACTACGCCATCCGCGACGCTGTTACGTTGTCTGCACAATTCCGCGTTCGGGTAGCAATTTGTTGACGGATGGCTTGCGCGCCACGCGGCAGGCGGGCATGCCGAAACAATTTTTCCTCCCAAAGTCCGAAGGCCGCTACGGAGCCGAGCTCGGACTAAATCCAAATGCTGATTATCCGGGCTACGTGCGCGGCATCGTCGATACGAAGATAAGCCGCAATGAGGTGTTCGGCTTTAAACTAATGAGTTGGTATCTGGAGGATTTCCTTGCTCGACTGCGAGGTACTCATGCTTTTGGCGACGCAGCGACTGATGATCTCACAATGTTGCGAAACGCGTTCCCACGCCTTCGCTTTGTGCACATCGTTCGGCGCCACAAACTGCGGCAAGCATTGTCCACAGCTCGAGCTCTTCAGACCGGTCTTTGGAAAGTACAGCAGGGAAAAACAGCCTTACGAGAACCGCAATTCGATGCGCAGTTGATCGAGCAGTCTCTTAGAGAAGCCGAGCGACAGGAGAATATCTGGTACGCATTTTTTCAGCGAATCGGCGTTGCTCCCTTCCGGGTCGAGTACGAGGAACTGTGCCGGGATTATGAGAGAACCATCCGCGGTACGTTGGATTTCTTGAAAATTTCGCTGGCGAGCGACGCGCGGATCGGTCCTCCCGTAACAATTAGACAAGCTGATGAAATCTCCCGAATTTGGGAAGAGCGTTTCCTTACGGAGCGTCCTTCCGCGTACTTGCCAGCGCATGGATAAATCCAAACGTCATGCTTAACCCAAACGAAAAAGCTGAACCGATAAATGTAGCCGAAGAAGTATCGAGGTCCTTTCTCGATTACTCGATGTCGGTCATTATTTCGCGCGCGTTACCGGACGCGCGCGACGGGCTCAAGCCATCGCAGCGAAGAATTCTTTATGCGATGCACGATCTCTCTCTTTTTCCGGGACGACAGCATCGCAAATGCGCGAAGATTTGCGGTGACACAAGCGGAAATTATCACCCGCATGGCGAAGCGGTGATCTATCCGACGCTGGTCCACATGGCCCAGCCGTGGGCGATGCGTGAAACGCTCGTCAACGGTCAGGGTAATTTCGGCTCCGTCGAAGGCGATCCCCCAGCGGCGATGCGTTACACCGAAGCCCGCATGACGCATCTCGGCGCCGCGCTGATGACCGATATGGATAAGGACACGGTCGATTTCGTCCCAAATTATGACGAAACGCGCACCGAGCCGACGGTTTTTCCAGCTGCCTTTCCAAATCTGCTCGTTAATGGCGGAACCGGCATCGCCGTGGGCATGGCGACCAATATTCCGCCGCACAATCTCAACGAAGTGATTGATGGAATCTGTGCGCAAATCGACAATCCGGAAATCACGCTCGAGGAGCTGATGAAACATGTAAAAGGGCCCGACTTCCCGACCGGCTGCGTCATCTGCGGCGTGTCGGGAATCAAACAATATCTCGAGACCGGGCGAGGCAGTATGAAGGTGCGCGGCAAGGCCGGCATCGAAGAGCTCAAAGGCGGCAAAGAACAAATCGTCATCACTGAAATTCCATACAACGTCAATCGCGCGACCCTCGTCGAACGCATCGCATCGCTGGTAAATGAAAAAGTGCTGACAGACATTAGCGCTGTTCGTGACGAGTCAGATGAAAATACGCGGGTAGTTATCGAGCTGAAGCGTGACGGCAATCCAAAAGTCGTGATCAACAATCTCTACAAGCACACCGCGATGGAAAGCTCCTTCGCGGTGATCATGCTGGCGATTGATCACGGACGGCCCAAACTGCTTTCTCTCAAGGAAGCTAACGCCTGCTACATCGAGCATCGGCGCGATGTTGTGCTGCGCCGCACTCGCTTTGAGTTGCGTAAAGCGGAGGAGCGCGCCGAAACGCTCGAGGGTTATCTCATTGCGCTCGCTAATCTCGACGAATTTCTTCGGATTATTCGCGGATCCGCCAGTCGCGATGAAGCCCGAGTAAAATTGCTGGCCTTCGAATTCACCAAGCGTCAGGTCGAGCAGATCGGCATATTGATTCGCAGTGAGGCCCGCCTGACAAATGGCCGCTATGCCTTCAGCGAACATCAGGCTGACGAAATCCTAAATCTTCGGCTGTATCAGCTCACCGGGCTCGAGCGAGAAAAGATTGACAAGGAGTACAAGGAACTACTCGAATCGATCAAAGACCTTCGCGACATCCTGGCCAAAGAGCAGCGTGTCTTCACGATTATCAAAAGAGAGCTTCGTGAAATTCGCGACAAATACGGTTCGCCGCGCCTGACCGAGCTCGCTCCTCATCAGGCAGAGATCAACATGGAGGATCTCATCGTTAACGAGGGTTGCATCATCAGCATTACTCATGGGGGCTTTATCAAACGCACGGCTGTGAGCGCGTTTCGTGCCCAGCGGCGAGGAGGTAAGGGCGTGATCGGGATGCAAACGCGCGAAGGCGCTACCGAGGAGGAGGAAGGCGATTTCGTGGAGCATCTTTTTACCGCGACCACGCACGACTACCTGATGTTTTTTACTGCGGCCGGACGCGCTTACGTGGAAAAAGTTTACGAAATCCCCGAGATGGGCCGCGCCGCCAAAGGCCGCTCGATCGCAAATATTCTCGAGCTGAAGCCCGATGAAAAGATCGCCGCGACGATCCGGGTTCAGTCAAAAAAATCCGGCACCGGACCAAGCGCTGTCGATCAGACCTGGGACGAAAATTTCCACATCGTGTTCGCCACGCGGTCCGGCATTGTTAAGAAATCGAATCTCTCCGATTACGCGAATGTCCGCCGTGGCGGAATCATCGCCATCCAGATCGAGGAAGGCGATCGGTTAATTGATGCCAAGCTAACCAATGGCAATAACGAAATCGTGCTTATCACCAAGTATGGAATGAGCTTGCGATTTCACGAGGAACAACTGCGCGATCAAGGCCGCAACACAGTCGGCGTCTGGGGGATTCGCCCCGGGAAAGGCGACCACGTGGTGGCCAGCGCCATTGTCGATCCAAACTCCATGCTGCTGGTCGCCGGCGAAAATGGAATTGGCAAACGGACGTCGTTCGATGATTACCGGCGGCAATCGCGCGGCGGCAAAGGCATTATTACCATGAAAACCGGTGAGAAAACCGGCAACGTGGTTGGCGCACTCACGGTCAGCGAGACGGATGAGATCATGCTCATCACCAACAAAGGCCAGATGGTACGCACGCGGGTCAAGGAAATTCGCGAAACCGGTCGAAATACGATGGGTGTAAAACTGATGGATCTCCGCAATAGCGAAAAGCTTCAGGCCATTGCGCCAGTCGTCAGCCAGGTGCAGGAAGAAGCCCAAACCGCCGAGGACCCGGCAGAAAAATCGTAAGCCGATTTCGTGAATCTTGTAGCTATCGGTTCGCGGCAGGACGGATCCGTCCGGTCTGCGCACCTGTGGTCAGTCCGCTTCGGCACTGTTTGCACATCAGGAGGGAACGGCCCACCCACAGGGCCGTGGCTACAAAAGCCAGCACCTGTCACTTCTAGCTGCCGGTTTCCACCGATCAGTAGCCGCCACCCATGCGATGCGTAGTTGTGGTAGTTGTTTGACCGACCGGCTGCGGGGGCGCCGTTGTAACAGTCGTCTGGCGGGTTGTGGTGCTAGTCGTCTCGGGCTCACTCGAACAAGAGATAAGCATCAAGGCGAGAACGGAAAACGCCGAACCAAGTATAATTGCTTTTTTCATAGCGTGAATTGTTTCTTCAACAAACGATTCGTCGCAGGTCGCATCGCCAGACGTATTTAGAGCGAAGAAAATATACTAAATCTCGACCTTCGCCCGCTGTTTCTTTAGCTCACCGCGTTTTCGTTTCGATTCCAGAATTCGCTTCTTCAAACGAGCTGGGCGCGGGGATTTTCTTCGCCGCGCTTTTTCTCTTTTTGCGATCTCCGCCAAGCGACGTTTTTCCTGATCGCTGTCGATCGCGTCGAGCAGTCGTTCGCGGGCCAGCTTGCGATTCACTGCTTGCGAGCGCGAATCCTGAACCGTCACGCTGATGCCACTTGGCCTGTGCCGCAACGTTACGGCGGTTGCTACTTTGTTTACGTTTTGACCTCCCGGCCCGCTTGATCGCGCAAAGGTTTCCTCAAAGTCGGAAGCCCGAATGCCGAGGCGTTCCATTCGCTCGGCTAGCGCGTCTTTCGACATTACTCAGCTACTCCGCCTTAACTTCTGGAATGTTCTCTCGTCCGTAGCGAAGAACTCGCGCCATCCAGATCAATTCATTCAGAAATTTGTCGAGACGTCGCACATAACTTTGATCGAGCAAATTTCCCTGCTCATCGAAAAGATTTTGCACGTTTCCAAAATTCACGTCCCAAAAGATCGTTACCAGGCCAAGCTCGCGCATGACCGGCAGCAGACCTTCGATCACACGTGCCCCGCCAAACAGACCCGCTGAGACTCCGCAGATCCCCACGGCTTTGTGAATATACTCCTCCAGATTCATGTCGAGGGCGTGCTTCAGAAGGCCGGGGTAACCATGATTGTATTCCGGAGTTACTATAATGAGTCCGTCGCAACGCTGGATGGTCGCTGAGAATTTTGGGTCTTTCATTTGCTCGCCTGCGTCATCGAGTTTCATAGGAAGCTCGCACACGTCGATCAGCTCGGTCTCTATATCCGCACGTCTCTTTGTTTGCTCAAAAACAAAGCGCGAAGCGTGTTCACTTTTCCGTCCCCGACGAGCAGTTCCAAGAATCACCGGAATAAAAAGTGGCCGTTCCATTTCTGGATGGTAATTAGTAATTCGCCAATCGTGAATCGTTTTCCGATGTAACGATTTAACGATTTACATTCTCCGAAGAAGAATTGCCGATGGCCGGACTCGAACCGGCACGGGCCGTTTACGGCCCAACGGATTTTAAGTCCGTTGCGTCTGCCATTTCGCCACATCGGCGCTGAGTTCGCTGGAGTCTAACCGGGTTGTGCATCGGGCGAAAATAAATTTCGCACTCACGAACGTTGTGGTGCGCTAGGAGAGAGACTTGAACGTCAGTTCACGAAAGCGAAAGTCGATTAGCCTTCCATCATCAAACTCGCCGGAGAGGCCTTCGTTAGCGCCGGCCACGCTCCGAAGAATTAATCAAAGAAAAGGAGTTACTTTCTGAGCGCGCGGCTTTTGCCTCGCAACGTAGCACCTGATTGTTTATGGCGCGTTTATGAAAACTCTAACGCTATCCACAAATTGTATTCCCGGTTCGCTTGGACGATCCGCTTTTTTTCTCGCCTCACTTCTGATTGCCTGCTTTTGCTGGCGGCGAACGCCTCAGTGGCCGTGTTTTTCCCGCCATTGATGAACCCGTAGAGCTTCCAGGTCGCCCAATTTTTTGTGGGGCGGATCTTTACCTCATTGCAGATGAAATGCCCACATCGCACTATCAATTCTTATGTCTACGAACAAACACATTGCCTGTACCGTCGCTGTAGTTATCGCGTCTTGTATTTTTCTAGGACAAGCGGCATCCGAACCCAAGCAACCAGAAATTGATTCGGCCGATCGGCTCTTTCAGCTTGGGAAGTTTGCTGACGCCGGCAAACTCTATGCGCAAATTGCCGCTCAACAGCCTAACTACTATTCAGCAACTCTTCGGCTGGGTCGCATCGCATTGCTTTCGAATCGATTGGATGATGCACAGAGATGGCTGGAAAAGGCGATAAGCCTGCGGCCAAATGATACCGACGCCAAGGTCATGCTGGCCGAGGCGTTTTATCGCCGCGACGATTTCCAAAGGGCGGCAGCCTCGCTGAACGGCGTAGACGTGAGCAGCAACAAGCTGATTATTGAGCAGTATCCGACACTGAACGTTGCGATGTTGGAAAGCTTCAAGGGCCAGACGCCTTATGAATTGCAAGGCAACGGGACAAGTACGCATGTGAAGTTCGTAAAGACCGATCCGCTGCCGGTGGTCAACGTACGCGTGAACGGCGGTAAGGAAGTCACCTTCTTTATCGATACCGGGGGTTCGGAGGTCACGCTCGACACAGACTTTGCCAAGGAGCTCGGTGCTCCGCAATTCGCCGCAGTGCAAGGCACCTTTTCGGGCGGGCAGCACACTGAGGTTCGGCTTGGGCGGATTGAGTCACTCACCATCGGCGATTGGACCATCAAAAATGTGCCCACCGCAATGCTTCCACTGCGCCAACTTTCGGAAGGATTCGGCGTGAAACAAATCGACGGAATTATCGGAACCACTCTGTTCTACCATTTCCTGGCAACCATGGATTATCCACACGGCGAGCTTGTGCTGCGCCGGAAGGACGCCAAAAGCCTGGAGGAACTTAAAAAGTCGCCGGGCAATAGAGTCGCGGTTCCGATCTGGATGGCGAGCGACCATTTCATGGTGGGTTGGGGTCGCGTAGAGACGCTTCCGCCCACGCTGCTTTTCGTTGACTCAGGATTGATGGGCGCGGGTGTTAAACTGACGGAGTCGGTTATCAAGGAAGCCGGAATCAAGCTTGAGAAAAACAAAGCTGAAGAAGGCGCGGGCGGCGGTGGGAAGCTGAAAATTGTGCCATACACCGTACGTCATCTTTCCTTCGGGGAGATAAAGGAAGAGAACGTGCCGGGTCTCTACGATGGGCCGTTCCCGTGGGAAAACATGTTTGGTTTTCATCTTGCAGGCATGGTCGGCCACGATTTTCTCAAGCCTTACGCGGTGACTTTTGACTTTCAGAACATGCAGATTTTTCTGCAATAGAAACGCGATCGAAGCATGATGTGAGCACTTATTGTCGAGTGCTACGGGAGACAACATAGGGCTTCATAACGCCATTGCCGGTATCGTGTGCCTCGGTCAATTTGTGCGAGTTGGGCGTAATATCGGTCCAGAGATCTTGAATCCTGGTTCGCTTACCGTCGATCACTTCCTCGTAATCATTGACGAATGTCTCGCCTTCCCAATGCGCCGTGCCTCGTAGTTCGCAACCGGCATCCGCTGACGTTTTGAAGCAAGTGAGAAAGCGATAGGTCTTCGCGTTCGAATCCCACCAGATCGTAATGAACCAACGCAGGTCTCCTCCGACAGTACCAACGGAATGCCCTTCGGAAACCAGCGCAGTCCCACCACCAGTTAGCCTGACTTGTGTTGTGCCTCGCCGACCGGCGCCCTCGGCAACAGGCTGGCCGTGCTGCACTATCTCCACTGTATTCCAATCTCCCGCGAGTACCTTGGCAAGTCGGGCCATCTCGGGAATGCAGCGGAGACGGCGGACTGCGCTCGGGCCGGCGACGGCAGCACTTCGGCCACACAGAGCAGCGAAAGGATAACGAGACCGGTCACGCCCAAATATGGTTGTTTATCTTTCGAGCGTAAATCGTTTTCAACAGTTAGGAAGGCAGGGAACCGCAAGCTTGCGTTTGAGCCATGGATTTTCTCGAGCGAATGACCTTCAATCCGAAGGCCCGCTAAGAATCTAAGCAAAGCCTGATAGAGTTGGGACGATGTATCAGCCGTGATTTGCCCCTGGCCGAACGATCTTCGTTGCTGACGCACATCGCGATGACGGAAAGTGTTTCGTTGTGCGAGCGGATGAAAAGCTGACCGCGTTTGTTGAACTTGAAGCGGTGACTCCAAACCGCTCTTTTTCATTTTAGATCGGTGTGTCAGGATTGAGACTTCGTAATCGCCATTTGATTCCGTAATCAGGCCGCTTGCAATGAAAGCGAACATTGTCGCCACTACGTGAGATGAATTGGACCTGCGTTACCGGTAGGAAGGGTAACGGTGTTATTGGTCTGATCCTGCGCGACACTTGTCTAACACGATGCTCAAGCCAGGAGGCTTGATATTGTATGGTAGATCATCTCCTGCTTTCCAAGGCGGCGAAACTGGCCATCTGTTAAGACGCTTATCTATCCTAATCTCGTTTTCTGTCGGGGGGTCTGAAGCGTTTTGAATAACGGTAACTATGCGGAATTCGGTTGTACGTTCAGTCAGCTTGAAGCAGACCAGGTATGAGCTGCGATCGCGCTGTACTCCGGCGCCTGAACTGGTGATTACAACGTGAAAGAGATAAAAAGGCCAATCTTTGTCTACAATGTCTACCTTCTCGAAACTCGCTGAGAAGGGATGCGGCACACCATCCCACACCAGGAATTGGGCTTGTCTGCGTGCGATATCATCGTTGTTAGCAGCATCAAAAAGCCAGTCGAGACCTCCGGCGTGCGTTTGGAATGTGGCAACCGCTAGTGCGGTCAGTATAACCGTGAGCTGTCGCATAAGAGCTGCTAGGCGTCTAATCTGATTGGCTTCTCTCGTGACCG
The DNA here is from genome assembly GCA_003221195.1 of Verrucomicrobiota bacterium. GTDB lineage: Bacteria > Verrucomicrobiota > Verrucomicrobiia > Chthoniobacterales > UBA10450 > Udaeobacter. The sequence continues at coordinate 18,282 of QHQO01000036.1, read as the reverse complement.
CCCGATAAAAGCGGAATCATGGAAATTCATTTTAGCGGGAAGTGCGACGTGACGCGAGCAAAAAACTTTACGCTTTTTTGAAATCGCCCATGTGCTCGTTCGTCTCGATCCGCTGCTGATTTGAAACCATCGGTATCGAAGCGCGATGTATTTGTAATCTGCTAGGAATTCTTTCGATAGATGAGCCGCATGAAACAATGATGGCTTTGTCAAATGAAGAACCGTCGCCGGCGCCAATCGTCACACCTTCACCTTTCAGCACGGCTGCTACTTGATCCGCGTCCGTTGCGAAGGATGGCCTCTCGACTGCAATGAGAAAAACACAGACCATGAGCGCTATCACACTCGGATTAAAAGAACGGTTTTCATATCGTCGATGGCATACTGGCCGGATCATTGCCAATCAAAAACGGTTCTAGGCGCGATTCTGGCGCGGGGGCGGCGCTTATAGCATTTTGTCATTGCGGTGTGGAGAGGAAAAACGGCAGAATCATTCGATCCCGATGACACTCGAAGAGTTTAGTACGAACTATGCGCCGACAATTCAGGCCGTGGCAGCCTTGTTAGCTTTAGGTTCGCTCTTGCAAGTTTGGTGCCAAATCCGCAAGGCAAACGCTTGGAATTGCACTGCGGCAGCATTTGGTCTCTTGGACGTCGATCGATTCGATGCACTTGAAAAGGCGGTTATCGACGAATGTGACAAGATCGGAATAAAGTTTCCGAAGGAGCTGACGGCGGGCGAAGCGAAACTCATCCGAGAAAACCACGACGCCTACCATACCATGAAGCCGTTTATATATTTTCACGAGCGTCTTTGTGTTGCGGTTACCGCAGGGTACGCCGATGAAAATGTGGTGTATGATACCTATGGGACGTTGATTCGGGGTTACTATAAAGTGTTGAAGGCGTACATCGCGGCGGCTCGTGCAGAGGATGTACCAGAAGCGTATCAAGACTTCGAGGAAGTCACGACTCGTTTTGAACAGCGGTCTCTCAAGAGACAGAAGCAGACCGCGTGAAACACTGGGAGATCATCGCTGACAATCTCAAGAAACGGGGGCATACCGGGCACCTTTGATGCGATTATCGATTCTCCACAAAGGCTGCAAGTTAGTATAGTGGAAGCATTGCCTTTGTTGCTCGGGGTCGGACAGATCAAAACTGGAGCATGGCTTAATATGGTCGATCTCCCATTCTAATTGATTGCTCCACGACATGCCCGCTAGGAATTTGGATTCTACGTGCTTCGAAAGCTCTGTTATTGTGCAACCAACCAGCCGCATTGTGTGTGGTTTCTTTCCAACCCCGTATAGACGAATGGCTTGATATAGGGATGCTTGTAATCTTCTCTTCATGTTGTAGCCGTGATCCAAAAGGCGGCGTGAACGACACCTTGCATTCACGTCAGCTTGGCGAGCACGATCACGCGCCCTATTTTTCTCAATTTTTCGCCAGTAAGAAGCTCTGACCTTATCTCGGTTTGTCCGCTTCCACTCAGCTATTTTTGCGATACGCTTACGCGCGTGTTTGGCGTAATTTTCGCGGCTTCTCCGACGCGCTTCGTCAGGATTGGCTAAATACCAACGACGCATCCATTCTCGGTTTCGTTTCCGCTTATTCTTTTTCTGTGCATCAGAAAGTAGCGCATGTGGCTTATAACCGGCCTTGGCCCTTTTTTCATCTTTAGTTAGCGTCGTGTATTTTTCGTGTCTCTTGGCATTAAGAATCTCTCTCTGTGCTTCTGTCAATGCGGCGTATTGCTGTTTTGTCATCTTGGATGTTTTGAGAGGCCGGCATCGGGGTAGCTCGTGGTTTCAACGGGCGGAACGCGACGAAAGAGAGACAACACAACTCGTCGCGCGATACGCGAGATGGCTCCGCGTCCTGCGCCCGGAAATAGCGAAAATACGAATCCGACTGCGGTTAGTATGAACAGAATCCCGGGTAGCCAGCCGAGATAAAAGAACAAAAGCGCGAATCCGAGAATGTTTAGCGCCACTAAACCCAAGAATCTGCAGAAAAGGATGTTGACGCGTGCGCTTTTATTTCCCTGCTCGTGATACGCTGGAAAATCGTCATCGAGAACATAAACGCGCAGATTCAGCGGCAAAGTCACAGCGAAAATGCCGATGGCTATTTGAAGCAAACATGGGACAGAATCTCGTGTGAGGATTTGCATCATAGCAACAAAATTAGCTCCCGCCATCGCGGCGCATACGTGCTGCGGCGTTTTGGGAATCATTGAAATTGATGATTTGAAACCAGCGTACTGGCGTGGAGAAATCGTCGAATGACATAATGGCCGAATCACTCACCGTCCGGCAATCAAAAACGATTCTAGCAGCTCAGTCTGGCTGCCAGACGGTGGGCGGATGCAACGACTCCAGCTGTTCCTGCTCGCGAGCCGCCGCTAGCAACGCCTCAATCGACGCACGAACGCCGGGCATGCATGCTGTCGTAGGACCAAGAATCCCTTGAATCGCCTCCCTTGGATTCGGGAAACTTGCCACCTCGCCATATCTTGTCTCAAATCGGGACATCATTTCGTTCACGTGCACCACGTCGCGATATGCTCGGGTCAAGCGCGGGAATAACTGGCCTCCTCTAGGATGCTTCATGACGCCAAGGCGAGCAGCAGCTAAGAAATCAGAGTTTAGTCGTCTGGTGGGGCATCGAAGATCACCGCCAGACAGCATTCCCTCATACGTCGGTCGCAACTCCTCAATGCTCGCAACGATCAACTCACATTCCGGCACGAGACCTCGCAGCCAAGACAAATATTCGCGGTGCGTTGCCAGTGCGTCGCCATACTGGTCGCGGCGATAAGTCCATAATATCGACAGCACCGCAACGGCAAGTCCGGATATGAAGCCGATAAGTCCGCCTACGAGTGCTCCAGCGATTGCGTCGGACATGCGGCTTATTGCATCTAACTATAAATCGGACGGCATTTGCAATCTAAACGCGGTGCAGGACTCGTCGATGACATTGGCGCTATGTTGGACGCGTTCGGCGATCAATTCGCAATCTAGCGCGATCCTGTGAAGCGGGTCGGTAGGTTGAGGCAACGCCATGGTTTAATCATCAAGGGCAAGCGCATATCGTGTCCACCGCACGAACTTCGCCGTCGTTGCTGACCGGTTGATGTACGACACCCGATCGCCGCGCACCTTCATCACGATTACGAACATGGTTTTCCATTGATCCGCAGCCTGCGAGCATCAGCCCAACGATCAAGATCACTATTGTTTTCATTTGCGCTTTCCCTGTTGATTGTGGCCGGATCATTTGCCATCCGGCAATCAAAAAACGATTCTGGCGCGATCCTAATCACCGGAAGGACGCTCCGGCATTGGTTTCCCTATGATTCTTGGAATGTGAGGCTTTGGCTTGTGGTCTGTCACGTGAAAGATCACGTTCCGAAGTTCGCATTTGTCCACGAAGTCACCGCATTTTGGACACTGAAAGAAGTGTTCTTTTTCTTCGTCGCTTAGCTTGTCAAAATCGGCCGCATTCATTTCGGAAGCGTAGAGGCTTCGGGGATCACACCGGGCCGTATGTTGATACACCCGGCGATCTAAATGCAATCTCTATGCGATCCTGTGAAACGGGCCGGGCCAAAGCCAAAAGCGGCAATAAAACGGCAATGAGAACTCTCTACAAGGCATAGCGGCGTATTTTAAGTTCGTTGCGTCTGCTATTTCGCACATCGGCGCTGTGTTCGTTGGAGGCTAAGCTGGTTACGTGAGCATAATGCAGTGAAGACATTAGCTGCTGTGTTTGGCTAGATCGTTTGCAGCAGTTTGCACATAATATCACCGGGCCTCTGGTGCCAAACGCACGGGCCGATTATTGACCAGCCGAGGCGTGTATACCACGCCTGTTTGTCGAGCGTGAACAAGTATAGCGTGTGTATACCTCGCGACCGAGCCTCGTCCTCGACGGCGGCACATAGTGCGGCACCAATACCCTGACGGCGAAAATGTGGGCCTACAAAGACTCCGCCGAGCCAAGGAGTCAGATCTTGGCGTCCCTCAAGATCATGCACGCGAAGGGCGGCGGTTCCGAGAAGTTGTCCATTCGCATGCGCAACCCATGCAATAGGCAATTTATCTCGATTCATGTGCGTCTTCAGTTTTTTGATTCGAGCCTCAGGGTTTTTTTCTCCAAGGATAGAGTCCCACTGTTCGAACAGCCATTGTCCCAATTGCGGGATGTATTCCGGGTGCTCAATCAGATAGCTAATTTGAACTCCGCGCATACTAATTCAGCGTTCTATCTAACTATGATTCGGCGAATCTTCGTAAAACGCCACGAGCATTTTATGCCCTAGCGGTAAACAGCTTTGCTGAAACGACTTCACTGCTTGGAAAGAAGTCTTGAACTGCAGCTCCTAAATCTTGTAAAAGGCTCAAACGCAGCAGGTGGCCAACCATTGTCTGCAGAAATCAAATGACAATCCTCCAATTCTGCGTTCCGCGATGGAACGCACTTCAACTCTCAAGTCGTGACCAATGAAAAAAGTACTAAGAAAAAATAGCCGTTTCGGGTTCGGCTGGATGCCGGACCTTCCCGATAACCGCGATCATCTTTATTCCGCACCGCTGGCAAAGCTGCGCGTGCTTCCCACCAAGGCCGATCTGCGCAGACACTGTCCTAAAGTTTATAATCAGGGAGAAATCGGTTCGTGCACCGCCAACGCAATCGCAGCGGCCATCGAGTTCGATCGCAAGAAGCAAAAATTGCGCGACTTCATCCCATCGCGTCTCTTCATCTATTACAACGAGCGAAGCATTGAGCGCAGCGTGCCGCTCGATAACGGCGCGCAGATTCGCGACGGCATAAAAAGTGTCGCTAAACAAGGCGCTTGCCCGGAAACCGAGTGGTCCTACGACGATACTCCCGCCGATTCAAACACCAATCTCTGGCCTTCCGGCGCCAAGCCGAGGCAGAAACCGCCGTCGTCCTGTTACAAAGATGCAAAGAAATTCCGCGCGGTGAGTTATCAACGAGTTGACCGGACGCTTTCGCAGATGAAAGGCTGTCTCGCAGACGGTTTTCCATTCGTTTTTGGCTTTACCGTTTACGACAGCTTCGAGAGCGCGGAGGTCGCCAGGACGGGCGTGCTGCAAATGCCCAAGCCAAGAGAAGGAGTCGTCGGCGGCCATGCCGTCCTTGCGGTCGGTTACGACGACAAGACCGAGCGCTTCGTGGTGCGCAATTCATGGGCCTCGAGCTGGGGGAAAAAAGGTTATTTCACCATGCCCTATTCTTATTTACTCACCGATAACCTCTCGGACGATTTTTGGACGATTCGCCTGGTGCATTAACCTAACCTCTCAATAACATGCCTAAGTATTGGATGATCAATGATAGGAGCCAGGGTGGCGTCGGACCTGACGTCAATTTCGATGGCGTCACATACTGGGTCAGTGACAAGCAACCGCTGACAGACATCAAGAATTGGCGTCAAGTCACCAGCCTCAATTTCCAGAAGCTTCTGGTCGCGGCGGCGGATAAGTTTCCTGCGCATGACCAGGCAGAGAACGAGAAACAAAGTCACGTCACGATTCTCGTTCATGGTTTTAATCAAACGTTTGCAAAGGCCGCTCGATTTTATCAGGACCTTTGTGGAAGACTTTTTGACGGTCCCGAGAGCCTCGGTCTCTGCATTCTTTATGACTGGCCATCGCGCGGCAGCACCCTCGGTTATGAGCCTGATCGTTCGCATGCGCGCCTGTGCGCTCAAGACTTAACAGACGTGTTAAGCAAATTGTTTGATTGGCTGGTCCAGAAACAGGACGCTACCATCAAAAATCCGGCGAAAGCTTGTAAGGCGAAGGTGTCCCTGATTTCTCATAGCATGGGAAATTATGTGGTGCAGAAAGCAATGGCTGCGGCGTGGACACGTAAGAATCAGCCTTTGCTCGTTAGTCTCGTCAATCAGCTCCTTATGGTTGCAGCCGATGTGGACAGCGACTTGTTTGACATGGGCGCGCCTGATAACAATGATGGCAATGCCGTGGCTAATCTCACTTACCGGATTACTGCGCTTTACAGCGGGCGCGACACTGTCCTCGGCGCGTCTGCCGGTCTAAAACATTTCGGCATGCGCCGCCTTGGTCGCAGCGGTCTCTCAACTCGTCCGCCGTTGGCGGATCCATCTTCGCCGACGGACAATGTCTGGGATGTGGATTGCTCGAGCTTCTTCAAGTCGGACGTGGGAGACATTCACGGCGCGTATTTCCTCGCGGACGGCACCATCGATCTAATGCGCCACGTGTTGCGCGGACTCGACCGCGGGGTACTTGAAACCCTTGGATATACCAAAGGCTCCGCCTGGCCCTGAGCACTGAGTGAAGGCGAATGCGTCCGCCCAAGCGTAAATTAAAGTCGCGAAAGGAAGCTACACGGCGTTCGCCGCAGCAAATCCGGAAAGGCGCGAAATCTTCGTCTCGAAAATCCCGGTCGAAGCCGCCGAGAAAGATCGCCGCAGTGCGGCCGTTACCGACACAGCCGGAGGAAATTCTTTTCCGGGTGGAAGGCAAAATGTCCACCTTTGGCGGGCCGCACGATCTCGGGATGGCTGCGAACGAAGACCTTGCTCTCTTTACCAAGGCCGATCTTCAAAATCCGAAATATTCATACTTGTTTCTGCCGGCCCCGCCCCCCGGAACAAGCGGACTTGGCCGGAGACTTAACCCCGATCAATACTATTTCGCATGCCGTTGGAATTACGTCGACACGCCGAGGGAATTTTTGCGGCGCGCTCTTGCGCGAGTCGAGAATCCCGCGAACGGTCGCGCCGCGGATGCACGCCCGGTTGACTGGGGACCGCATCCTTCCACTGGACGCGTGGCAGATTTATCACCAGGACTGGCAGCTGCGCTCGGACTAAGCACTGACGATATTGTTAGGATAACAATTTCAGCGCGCCGAGCCATACCAGTAAAGCCCACGCTAACGATGAAGCGGGTCGGTCATGGCAGCAGTAATCCTCATGCAAAACCGGTAATCAAACAGTTCATTCAGAGCCCGAATCATTCATGCCGTAATGGAGCCAGGATCGACAAGATTGTCTTACACTGCACTGAAGGTTCGCTTGCCAGCACCCTGGAGGAATTTCAAAAAGCGGATGGCCGGCAGGTTTCTGCGCACTACGTCATCGATCGAAACGGCGACATTTACCAGATGGTCAGCGATAGCGACCGTTCGAATCATTGCATGGGCGCGAACCAAAACTCAATCGGCATCGAACACGTTGGCAGTGAAACAGATTCGCTCGCGGCTCCGCAGGTTGCCGCTTCCGCAGCACTCATTCGCTGGTTGATTGAGCAATACTGTATTCCACGCACAAAGATTTTTGGCCACGATTTTGCACCAGGTTATTGTCGGCCAGGCGGAACAAGCTGCCCTGACAAACTCTTCGGCCTAGTGCATAGTCAAAGTACTATTGCTGCGTGGGTAGAAGCCAACGTATGAACAACACCTGATCAAAAAGCGACGTCTGAGTACGCTTAGTAACGAATTCAAGTCGCAGAAACGAAAAAACCATAAAACCGAACCACCTATGCCACGGAAGAAAAAGCAGTTAAAAAGCCGTCGGATCACAAAATCCATCCGTTCCCGGAAGGCAAAGCCCAGGAAATCACTCCCGAAGAAAGTAACGCTGAAGGAGCGCATCGCTCGTGCAAAGAAGCTCGAGGCATTAGACGCGGGAAAACCTACTTTCAAAGTTCCGCTTCTAACTTTGACATCTCATCCATTGCGAAACGATGATTTTCCTCAGACGTTCATACAGGAGATCTCAGTAAGCCTGGATGATCCTGATCACTCGCTCATACTTACCTGGACTGGACCTCAAGCTGACAGCCAGGAAACAGGACCATTTAAAACGTCGCCCGGTGCAGGCCTGAGAGGGCTCAATTGTGATGACGAGACTACCAGTCGTCGATCAGGGTCCAAATGCACGCCGAAGGGAACGTATCCCGTTCAAGGCTTCCAACGAAGGCTTAACAGCGACTCACGCGCTACATACGTCACGTGGTTCAAGCAGAGCCGAGGCATTGCTCTGCATTATTTCCCAATTGTCCCCGACTATGCGGCTTCCCATGGCTGTGTTCGAATCCAGTTAGAGCGTGTGGCCCGACTCATCCAGGATAATTCACTAGTAGACGAGACGCAGGTCGTTGTGAGTGGAAGCTGGACAAAGCCGCCGAAGCAATGGCCCTGAGTCTCTCGAATCAAGGCGCTCGAGTTTTCGACAGCCTTATTCCTTGTCTTCGTCCAGTCCTAAGGCCACACTCAAGCTGGCGTCCAAAAACAAACCCTTGCCTTTGCGGTTGCTTAGGATACCGATAGCTTGATCCACGTTATTCTTCACCGTGTTTAAGTCAGTTGCCGTAAAGAGAAGTTCCGTCTGATACCACTGAGCAACCTCTGGTTTTTGAAGCTCCTCTTGGAGTCCAAGAAGCCGGTTATAGGTCTTGGGATTAATATGGCTGATCTTTTCCAGAAGATGGTAACTTTTGGCTGAATTACCGCTGATCAGGCCAGCGTCATTGTCCTTCAGGATCATGCGATTGATTAGAACGGCTTCGGGAGGAATTTGCTTCGCTGGGTCAGCGGCCTTTGCTGAATCGCTCTTCCTGGCTTTGTGCTTTAGAACGCCGTTGTCAATCCATACGTAGACCTTTTGGGAGTGCATGTTGCCGCTGAAACGATCAGCCTGGCTCATAATGAAATCCATGAGGACCATATCGGAGAGGTCCTTGATCTGCACAATTTGCTGCACGGCGACCTGATCCAGCTTACCGCTCGTGTCTATGCATTCTAACTTCAGCGGGTTTGAGCTGGTTACTTTGCCAAACTCCGCCGATGCCGCGAAAGCAGCGGCGCCTCCGAGGTCGCTCAGATGAGGATAACTCTCTTCTCCTGTGGGGTTCGCCTGCAACGCGCCGTAAAGTTGCTTCCCGTCCTCGATATACAGGGTTGGATTATTATGCGCCTCGTCGAGTGCTCTTAGCTCCGTCCACTGTTTTCGATTGTTCGATCCCGTCGCCTTCGCCTTGCCCAGATCAGCCAGCGGTCTGTGTGCGGCGACATCCATCGTACGAACGATGACAGGCTCAACATGTCCTGTATCAAGGAACCGCGACAAGTGGTAATAACCGAGGATTGCCGGACTATAGGTGAAATGGGTCGGAATTGACTGCTTATATTTAGCTATGATCTTGTCACCGCTTGAATGGGCCTTTGTGGCATGGCCTTCGGCATAACTGAGACGGCTCATTCCTGCCGGTAAGGTGACAGCGTGAATGTTGATCCCAGGGGAAGTGCTATACGTTTTGGGAATGAGAACGATGTCCAATCCGTCTTTTGTCTTGCCACTATAGAAGTCGATGTCAGCCAGTTCCTTTTCTTTCTCGATGTCCTTCTTGCTATAAATCTCGGCGTGTCCCGGAAAAGGCATGGAGCGGATCGCGAGCTCGACCGTGCCATTGGGAGCTAGATGGTTGATTGTCTCCTGTCCGCGTGGCGTGTTCACATCAAACTCAGCGTGCATGAGACACAAGCTCTCAAAAATTCCTCAACTTGTTTGATCCCATGCCCCTCACGGAGCGGGAGTCGGCGTGCCTTCGACCGAGGTCGCTGAGGTCGTCGCAGTCGCAGTGCTTTTTGCAGCCTGGGCGGCTTCAACCTCCTTGGCATAAAGCTTCTTCATCGTTCCCTCAAAATCCAGATCGAGCTGGATATCCTTGGACTCCACCCGGTTTTTGAGCGATGCCGCCTGCTTAATGAGGCTCGCCTTTAGCTTATCGTAATTTTCGCCTGAGATGTGGACGACATTCACAAAGTAGTCTTTTATCTTCTCATCCGAGCCTGGCTCACTATCCTGCATCAAAGCGGCCAACCATTGCAACCGGTTGTAGATGGTCTGATCGATATGATGAGTCTCGTTGAGAATTGGAGTGACCGAGATCGAGTCCCTACCCCAGTTCATGCCGTCGTCGTTATCTTTGTACATGATACGCTTCAGTGCTAGCAGTGGGCTCACTGCTTCAGCCTTGTCTTTATCGCTGATCTTATCATCCCACTTTACCTGGCCCTCGGCGGTCACATAATGTTGCAACACAGCGACGCTAATATTGCCGAGGCGGTCGACCTGCCGAAAGATTGAATCCAGGATCACGCCTCGGGTCATGTCCTGCGCGAGCGCCAAATCCTGAAGGGCCTTCACGTCATTCAAGTTTAGAACGCTCGCTACGGGCTCTCTCGAGGAGAGAACTTTGTAGAAGCTGTGGCCTCTAATTGCGCCGACCGTCCAATAGTCTTCAGGACTGCTGTTTTCGCCTCGCGGATTCTGGGCCAGAGCCCCATACACGAGCTTCCCGCCTGACAGAACTATTCTTGGGTTGCCCGATTTTGCCATGGCTCGTAGATCAGCCCAGGCTTGCGTGCAATCCGGGTGACCAGTCGTTCGGGCTTGCTCCCCGACCTTCTCGAACTCCTGTATGTCCATCGTCCGATAGGTTACGGGCGGGACTTCTACAAGATGTTTGCCTAGCGTTGGAGGAAGCTGATAGATTTCTATTCCCGCTGAAGTATTGTGAAGCTTTGGAACCACTCCGACAGACTGAGGTCCGCTCGACGCGTAGAAGTCAAGATTGTCGAGTCGATCGATCTCAGACTTATCATGCGTGGTGAACCAGTCCTTCGAAACCGAGAGGGCATCTTTCTCTTTGAGCTTTGCGTCAGGGGGAGTAAACGGAAACTGGACCAGCCGTTGAGCGACTTCGGTAACGCCATTCGGGATGGGATGTTCCACCACTGGCGGCTCTCCAAGAGGGAGCGAATCATCCGAAACAGAATTCATGTTTCAGCCCTCAATTCTGCATTAATGCGTACTAACGATATAACGATCCAGTATTCACCAAAAAATCGCCTCCGAAAAGTCAAAAAATATCAGCAAGTTTACTAGTGATATCCTTCGGATGGTGTCTAGGATTTGAATAAGAACCGATTTACTCTGCTAAGCGGCAGCGCGCTAAAACTGTAATTATGCCGAAAGAGTGGTACATCAGTTTTCACGGCGGCGATGAGAAGCTCTCTTTAAATAATATTCACGTCTATTCCACTGACGGGACGAAATTACGGAAAGCTCTAAACAAAAAGAGTCTCGACGCAGGCGTTAACCTTCGCGAGCTACGAGGATTCATGTTTGGGCCGGACAGGGACCTGTACGTCGTCAACGCGTATTTCGTATACAGCGAAGTCCTGAAGTTTAAAGGCGCACTTAACAAAGACGGGCAACACGACTTTCTCAATGTTTTCGTGAAGCGCCACGCAGACTTGAATCCCGGGATCGACCATCCTTTTAACCTAGCGTTCGATTCTAATGGCGATCTCTATGTTTCCAGCCAAAATACGAATCTCGTCGCGAGATATCACGGTCCCTCAAGCAAGACAGGCCAGCCCGGGACACCGATGCCGCTTCCTCAGGATCTTGATCTCGAAAGGGACGCGCCGCCAGGAACCTTCATTCCATCGGCAAAGCTTGCGGCGAACGGTCTCCTGGACGTAAGAGCAGCGATCTTTGCGGCAAACAACGAGTTTTTATATGTCGCAGATCGTGCTGCCGACTGCGTGCGCGCTTACGAGGCACGCACGGGTCGCTATCTGCGAAATATTGTTTCACGAAGCGATCGGCTCGATAAACCGATCCATCTGCTGCATAGCCCTGACGGTCGTTATCTTTTGATCGGAAGCGGAGGCAACGATTCAATTTTACGACATGATCTTAGCCAAAACGCCACGAGTCTCTTTGTCGCGTCAAAATCCGGTGGTCTTAATGGCCCCGCCGGAATGGCATTCGGTGACGACGGTTTCCTGTATGTCGCCAGTCGCAATTCAAAGGAGATCCTCCGTTACGATGCCAAGGACGGCCGACCATCCGGCAAGCCATTCATCAAAGACCTGGCAGACAATCCCGAGTTTTTAATGCTAGTAGGGTGAACCCTTTCCCTCGCTCGAGCGACATCTTTAGACGATTGACGGCACATTCGAAATTTGGTTTAACAAATGCCTGTATGAAGAACTTCCTCGCAACAGCCTCCCTTGTTACTTCGGTGCTTCTAGCCGGTTGCGCCTCGGTAAACACTGCGCATACGCCGCCGGATGGCAGCACCGAGAAAAATGCAATCGTGCAGGCAACTCAACGTGCACTAGCTCGTCAGGGGCGAAAACATCTGGTGTTGGTTGTGCCTTACCTGAAAGTCCATAACGGATGGGCGTGGATACAGGTCAATCCTCAATCGGCAGACGGGAAGCAACATTACGAATCGCAGTCCGGACTTCGCCGTCCGGCAAACTCAGGCAGGTGGTAAGTTTTCGCGCCATTGATTGAGCTTCAGCGTTGGATCAATCAGATCCTTCCGCCGCATAAAAGGCACACCCTTCTTCATGGCTGAGCCAGAGTCACTGGCCACAGTAAGAGGACCCGACAAGCTCTTGTCGTAGAGTTCGAAGTGCAACATATCGCTAGGCACTTGAATCCCGACCAGATGGCCAACGCTAGCGATTTTCTGTCCCGCCTTGACTCTAGCGCCAGCAATGACCTCGGTCTTGCTTTGGATCTCTCCATAACGAGCAACAAAAGTTCCATGATCAATCTCCAAGGCAAAAGTTTCACAGTAAAATGGATAAGGTCCGCGCGTGACCACGCCGTCGGCAATGGCGCGGATTGGAGTGCCCTTGGGAAAGTAGAGATCACAGCCGGCATGCAAGCGGGCACCACCCGCCCGCGGTGATGCAAATGCCCGAGGCCGTTCTTCCCAGCTCTCGGCTGGAACAGTCGGAAAAGGGAAAAGCCATTGAGAAACGTCCGAAACATTTTCCAGCGCGGTTGGCAGTTTCGCCGCGACTCCCAGTAGCACGGTCCACGTCTGGCTGCCTGGCGCAATAACTCCGTCCACCGCGCTCGTGAAACGGCTTTGAAAGGCTTCGATCGCTTCCACAGTGTCTGACGTTCCGGGTGGTCGCGAGATCTCTCCGTCCACTCCTTTTGGGTCGATTTCCGGAGCTTCCAAAATCTCGGCAGCCGCTTTCAAGAGGCGTTGCACGGTCCTTACATCGTCCTGCAGATTGCGCGCACCTTTTTCCCACCGCCCAACTGAAGCCGAGATTTCTGAACTCATGGTCGACTCGCCAAATCCATCCGCATCCGAAGCGCAAGGCTACCTCTTCATTTCGCAAAAGTCGAGGCTGATACTCCTCGCGCCTTTTGAGGCGATCTCTCTCCGCAACTAACCCTCTTGAATTACTGGCTCTGCCTCTTCTCCTTTTCGGAAAATCATCCACACGCCTGCGAGCACCAGGCACCCGCCAAGGAGTGACCATAGGGAAAATGTCTCGCCGCCCAATGCCCAGCCTAACGCCACTGCGCCAGGCGGCGTGATGAGCGAAATCGCTTGTAGCCGAGCGACAGTCATCCGCGGCATTAACCAGTAAAGGAGCAAAAAGGTGAGCGCCGAGCCGATCACCGCGAGATAAAGCAGGCACAAAATCGAGACCGTATTCCAATGAAACTTTAACGGATTTCCTTCCACTATCACTCCGATCAAAAGCAACGGCGCTGCCCCAAAAATCATTTGCCAGGCAGCAATCATCGCCGGAGCAAGCTGCACGTTGCGCGATTTTAGCAGCACGTTCGAAAAAGCTGCGCTGGCAGCTCCGACTATGATGCCAAGTCCGCCCCAAAAAGCCATCAAGCCGTTGAAGCCGAGAAGACGCTCACAGATAATCGCCACGCCACCGAGCGCGAGGAGTGCCCCGAGAAGTTTGTGCAGTTGCAATGGTTCGTCGGGAAGCATTAGATGCGCGGAGAGCATGCCGAAGATGGGGATCGTCGCCTGCAACACCGCTGCCAGACCGGATGAAACGTGGAGCTCGCCCCAGAAAAGGAGACCGTAATTTACTGCAAACATCAAAACGCCGGTAAAAGCCAGCAATAGGTAATCGAACACGCGCTGCGGTAACAAGCCCACGCGTCCGGCGGACACAGCAAAAAGAACGACAATTGCGATGAGAAAACGAATACCCGCATAAGAAATAGGCGGCAGATCGCGCAACCCAATCTTGATAACCAGCCACGTTGAGCTCCACACGACGCAAAGCGTGAGCCATGCCACTGGCACACTCCATCTGCTCCTGGACTGCCAGTTGAGTTTCGGCCATGCGCTTCTTATCTTCATCTGAGCGCGACCATCGCGCTTTGATTCCGATTCGTAAAGTCAGGTGCAGCCCTACTGAGCATTGATACGCTGTCTCTGGCCAAATTGGCTCGTCCCCGAGGACATGGCCCCAAGGTCCCATAGACCCGGCTATCGGGCCCAGCTAGGCTGCCCGCCACCATGAAAAAACTCGTTAGTCTATCCCTGTGCCTTTCGCTCAGCCTTTTTGCTGTGGCGCGGGCGATGAAGCCTGCGCAAATCCTAGCTGTAGTTGCGAAAAGCGACCAAAAAACATCAGCGGGGAAAAAAGCCGACGGCAAAACCTTACTCGACGATGCAAACAAGGCGCTGGCTGCGATGATTAAGGCAGCACGCGCCGATAAGGGTCTCGATCCCAAGACGCCGAAAAACAAACTATTCTGGAAATCGACCCAACTGATCGCCAAAAATTTAAAAATCGCGAAGACGGGACTCGTAGCGAAGAGCAACGACTTCTTCAAAGGCATCGCCGTAGCACGCCAGGCTGAAGAGCAAATGAAAGTGGATTGGGAGCTGACCGATTCGAAGAACAAACAAGTGATTGAGAACGGCAAGAAGCTCGGCCATGCCATCGCTCTATTGCGCATCGATTTCTCGAAAGAAGCTGCACGAAAAAAGAAAGGCGGCGAGCTAACCGCGAAGGAGAAGGCAGAGTTCGAGAAAATCAAAGCGCAACAGAAAGAGTTGCTGGCGAAGATCGCGAAGTTGGAAGCGGGCGCTAAAAAAGATAAGGCACTGGAAAAAGGTCTGCGCGAGATGAAGAAGCACGCCGAACACATCGTCAAGGAGCCGGTTACGCTGGATGCCTATATCGCCACACTTTACCTGCTCGATGATCAGATCGGCCTCATCCGCGGATACGAATACTATGTCGATAAACCATGGCGCGCCGATTATCTCGTCCTCGTAGATTGGACAAACACGTACGCGACCAGTTACTACGAATGGGAGACCTCTGTTTCATATGACTGGGCGCTAGTGGATACGACCGTCGACATCGACCACGGCGAGGACGTAACCGTTTCGGAATCGGTCTCCGAAGAAGAAATCAACTCGGAAGAAGCGTACGCCGAGCATGAATCGTTCGACATGTCTGAATCAGAGGGAGAAGAAGTAGCTGCTGAGGAAGACACCGATGAAGAGGTGGCGTCAGCCGATGACGATAGCATGGAGGATGCCTCAGACGATGAAGGTGAGGATGTGAGCGATGCCGATAGCGGCAACGATGAAGGCGCCGACGACAATGGTGGCGACGATGATGGCGGAGGGGACGATGGAAGGAGATGATGGCGGTGATGATGGTGGCAACTAGACATATTCGTTGGCTCCGAATGCCTTTGGGTTCCCTAGCGGAACCTGCATAGCCAGGATTCAAAGATTTTGCTTGCCCATTAAGGCGCAGCCCGTTAGACCTGTGCCCTCAACTCCTTAACCTAATATGACAACCCTCATCCAACTCACCCAAAATCTCCTGTTTCACAACGCTTCGTTGCTTGCGCAAGTCGAATACAGCACTGAAGGCAAGCCTCCCAGCCCACTTTCAATGATCGTCGGGCTGCTCATCGCACTGCTGCTGATCGTGGCGATGTGGAAAGTATTCACTAAAGCCGGGCAGCCTGGCTGGGCCAGCATCATCCCGATCTACAATCTCTATATTTGGTGCAAGATCGTCGGCCGACCCGGCTGGTGGATCATTTTGCTGCTCATCCCGTTCGTTAATATCATCGTGGGAATTATTCTCTGCATCGATATGGCGAAGAGCTTCGGTAAAGGTGTGGGCTTCGGAATCGGCCTTGCTCTGTTGGGCATCATTTTCTGGCCGATCCTTGGCTTCGGCAGCGCGCAATATCAAGGGCCAGCTGCGTCCGCAGGGGTACCCGTTGTTCCGCCGCCGCAGCCTGCCTAGGCCTCTGTGCGCGCAAGACGAAGCACAGCCATCTTGGCTATAGGGTAGGCGGGCCTCTCGCTTGCCGGATAGCAGCTATACAAGGCGACCAGGCAAGATGCCTGGTTCTCCCCACAGGTTGGAGCCTGTGCTACGATTCCCTAGCCCACCCAGTTCGGTTTCCGCTTTTCGTTAAACGCGGCAATGCCTTCGCGCGCTTCTTCTGATTCGCGCGCCTGCATGTGATACTTCAGCGCGAGCTCGACATCCTCTTTCACCGAACTGGACCAAAGTTCTTCGATCAATTGTTTCGTTCCCGCCAACGCGCCAGGGGCGCCTTGCAAAACCGATTGCGCAAACTTTTGTGCTTCGTTCATCAAATCATCTTTTGCGACAACACGATTCACGAGGCCGATTTCCTTTGCGCGATCCGCGTCGATTAACTCAGAACCTAACAATAGCTCGCGCATGTTTCGTTCGCCTACCTGCCGGCGCAGGAACGTCATTACCAGTCCGGCGACCAGTCCACGACGCACCTCGGGATAACCGATTTTCGTGCGTTGTGCCGCGACAACAAAATCGCATGCCGACATAATCCCGGCGCCGCCTGCCACCGCCGCACCATGGACTGCCGCAATCGTGGTGAGACGTGTTTGGCTAATGGTTATCAAGGTGTTCGCGACCATCTCGGCGGTCGCATGCGCCTTTGTCTGGTCGGCGGCTTCCTTCAAGTCCAGTCCGGTGCAAAACGCTGCGCCTGCTCCGCGCAAAATGATTACGCGCTCGTCCGGCTGATCGCAAGCGATCTTGATGGCGGCGTTTAGTTCACTGAGGAGCTCAATCGTTAGCGCATTACGGCGTTCGGGTCGATTGAGAGTAAGAACCGTGACTTGCGGCGTTTGCTTTTCGATAAGAACGACAGGCATGGACTCGTTGAAACGTTGAACCGTTAAAGCGGTAATCCGTTGAATCGCTAAATGGCTAGACTTGGATAACTCCAGTGTGGAAATGCGCTTGTGGCTTCGGGCGCGTGACGTATTGCAACAAACGAATCAGAACGTCGCGGGTCTCGTGCGGCTGAATAATCGCATCCACCCAGCCGCGCGCCGCGCCGTACCGGATGTCGGTTTGTTCTTCGTAACTCTGCTTCACTTTTATGCGGAGCTCTTCCAGTTCTTCGTGTGTCGCCTTTTTGTCACCTCGCTCTCGTGCGCGGGCGAGAATCGAAAAAACAGTGTCCGATGCCTGGGCCGCGCCCATCACGGCGTAGCGCGCAGTGGCCCACGCAACAATGAACCGCGGATCGTACGCCTTGCCGCACATCGCGTAGTTACCCGCGCCAAACGACCCGCCCACCACGACCGTGATCTTCGGCACGATGGAATTGCTGACCGCGTTCACTAGCTTCGCACCGCTGCGAATGATTCCGCTTTGTTCTGCGTCGCGGCCTACCATAAACCCGGTAACATCCTGGAAAAAGACGATCGGCAAGGTTGTTTGATTGCAGTCCATGATAAAACGTGCTGCCTTATCGGCGCTGTCGGAGTAAATAACGCCACCCATTTGAATTCCCTCTTTTTTGGTTCTGACCTGCAAACGTTGGTTGGCAACAATTCCTACGGGGCGCCCGTTAATGCGCGCGTACGCAGTTACGATTGTCTTGCCGTAATCCGCTTTGTATTCGTCCATTGAGCCTTCATCGATGACTGTGGCTAGCAGATCGCGCGTGTCATAATTTCTTTGTCCCTCAAAGCTGATCAGATCATAAACGGTATCCGGCTCCTTCGCCGGTTTGAATGTTTCCTTCGGCGTCTTCGACATTTTGAATTCTTTCGCTTCGGGCAGCAATCCAACGAGGGAACGAAGACGTTTAAGACAGGATGGATCGTCCTTTTCAAAAAAGTCCACGGTCCCGCTAATTTCGGCATGCATTTGCGCGCCGCCTAGTTCTTCCGCATCGACAATCTGGCCAATAGCTGCTTTCACCAGGGAAGGACCTGCCAGGTACAAGCCGCTTCCTTTTGTCATCAAAATTTTGTCGCAAAGGACAGGAAGATAGGCCCCGCCAGCCACGCAATTACCCATGATCGCGGCGAACTGCGGAATCCCGGCCGCTGAAATAACGGA
>QHQO01000055.1 GCA_003221195.1 Verrucomicrobiota bacterium | reverse complement strand
CGAAGGGTCCTTTCTTTAACGATCTAGCCATAATTTTCGAGTGAATAGTGGAGGATCGAGCTCTGCGAGACAGGCGTCACAGAGCTCCGCCCTCCAGCACTCACGATTTCTTTTTCGGTCTTCTCCTTTCCAAAATAAAGCGATCACTCGGCTTATGTTTGCTGCGCGTCTTAAATCCTTTGGCCAGTTGTCCCCAAGGACTAACCGGATGGTGCCGCCCGCCGCCGCCTTTTGATTTACCCTGGCCGCCACCCATTGGATGATCGATCGGGTTCATCACCATGCCGCGCACGTGCGGCCGACGTCCTCGCCAGCGAGTACGTCCCGCTTTACCGCTCGATACGTTCATGTGATCGACATTTCCAACCTGTCCAATTGTCGCGAAACAGTTTTCGTGAATGCGCCGAATTTCGCCCGAAGGCATTTTCACCAGTGCGTAACCACCTTCGATGTTTGTTAGAGTTGCCTGCTGCCCTGCGCTTCGCGCAACCTTTCCACCGCGGCCCGGACTCAATTCGATGTTATGAATATTAGTGCCCAACGGAATGGCGCGAAGTGGCAAAGCATTTCCGAGGTCGGGCGCGACATCGTCTCCGGCGGCGACTGTCGATCCCACCCGGAGGCCGTTTGGCGCGAGAATGTAACTTAGTTCGCCATCCGCGTACTTAATGAGAGCGATGCGCGCAGAGCGGTTTGGATCGTATTCGATTCCTATAACTTCTGCGGAGACCCCGCGCTTGCGTCGCGCAAAATCAACCTTGCGATATTTCTGTTTGTGCCCGCCGCCGATATGCCGCGAAGTGAGCCGCCCGTAGCTGTTGCGACCGCCGCTTTTTTTCTTCGGCTCCACAAGCCTCCTCTCAGGCCGCCACTTTGTGATTTCATCGAAAGTCGGCAGCGACTTGAAGCGGAGCGTCGGCGTTAATGGGCGAAATTCTTTTAATGCCATAGCTAGATAAGGTCGATCCTGTCGCCTTCCTTTAAAGTCACAATGGCTTTCTTCCAACGCGGTCGTCGTCCCACAGGGCCACGCACTCGTTTCTCCTTGCCCGCGTAATTACAAGTATTCACATCGACCACTTTCTTTTGAAACAAGCGTTCGATTGCGTTCCTGATCTGAATCTTGTTAGCGCGCGGACTGACGCGAAAAACGTACTTGTTCTGCTTCTCGCTCATCAGCGTTGACTTTTCGGTCAACGATGCAGTTTGAATAATCTCGTGCGGCTCGTTCATCGCGTTACTCCGTGGATCCGCTGCTTCGCGGAGGGCGAGTCCGCTCCGCTAATTTTTCCAGCGCCTTCTGCGTGATAAGAATTTTTTCGAACGCGAGTAACTGCTCGGTGTTTACATCTGAAGCCGTGGCAAGCGTCACAGGTTTCACGTTCCGTCCTGACTTCAACGTGTTTTGATCGAATGCATCCGAGACCAATAAAACTTTACGGGCGTCTGTTTGTTTTTTCAGCAGCGTCACAAACGACTTCGTCTTCAGCTCTGGCACAGCGAATTTGTCGATCGTCAAAATGTCGCCTCCTTTAATTCGCTCGCTCAATGCTTTTCGAAAGGCGAGACGCCGTACGGATTTCGAGACCTTTTTGGAATAATCTCGCGGCTTGGGACCAAAAACGACGCCGCCGCCGCGCCAGATGGGCGACGATTTGTAGCCAGCCCGCGCGCGGCCGGTCCCTTTTTGTCGCCACGGTTTTGCACCCGAGAGATCCACTTCTGCTTTTGTCTTGGTATTGGCCGAACCGGAACGCCGCGCCGCTCGCATAGCAACGATCGTGTCGTGAACAGCCTGGGTGCCGCGCCCGTCTTCGATCAGTTCAATCCCGGCTTCCTTGGCAGCGGTTTTGGTTAGAACTTTTGCGCTCATTTCTTATCGAACGGTTATTGCCGGCTTCTTCGCCGCGACTGCTTGATCTGCTTTTTTGTGCGCCTGATGCTCCGCAATTCTCACTCCAGGGTTCTTGATTGCCGGTCTGACAATGACATAACTTCCACTCGCTCCCGGAACGGCGCCACTGATCAAAATAATATTATCGGCTTCGCGCACCTGCATGACCTGAAGATTCTGCACGGTCACACGTTCATCGCCGAGATGGCCCGGCATGCCTTGGTTCTTCCAAATCCGTCCGGGCGTGGACCGATTGCCGACCGCGCCAATGCGCCGGTGCGTCTTCGAACCGTGCGCTGCGCCTTGCCCATGAAAGTTGTGCTTCTTCATCACGCCCTGAAATCCTTTTCCCTTCGATCGGCCGATTACATCGACATAGTCACCCGCTTGAAATTGCGTAACGCTTAGATTGATCTCGCCTTCAGGAAGATCATCTGCGAGACGAAACTCGCGCACGAATTTTTGCGGTCCTACGCCTGCCTTTTTGAATTCGCCAAGCAAAGGTTTGGTCACCCGCGATTCCTTCTGCGCAGCGAACCCGACCTGCACGGCGGAATAGCCCTCATTATCTTCGGTCAAACGACGCAGCAAAACGTTATCGCCGGCAGCGATCACGGTCACGGGGCACAATCGACCCTTGGCGTCGTAGACGCTGGTCATACCAATTTTTTGTCCAAGAAGTCCGATGATCATGACCGTGCGATTGCAAATGTTTCAGAAGCGCCTCCGCTTAAATCTTAATCGTAATGTCAACGCCCGCAGGCAAATTCAATTTCTTTAATTCATCCACTGTCTTCGCCGTCGGCTCGATGATATCCAACAGCCGTTTGTGCGTGCGAATTTCGAATTGCTCCATCGATTTTTTGTCAACGTGCGGAGAACGATTCACCGTGAATTTCTCAATCAACGTCGGCAGTGGAATCGGCCCAGCCACGCGCGCCCCTGTGCGCTTCGCAGTTTCAACAATCTCCACCGCGGATTGATCGAGCATGCGGTGATCGAATGCCTTCAAGCGAATCCGGATGCGCTGGCCATTACTCATTTGACCTCTTTCTGGTCGAGAATGGCCGGAACCAAGTTTGCGGGCACCGGTTGGAAATGCGACGGTTCCATCGAATAACTGGACCGACCCTTGGAAAGCGAACGAATGGCAGTCGCGTAACCGAACAGCTCGGCGAGCGGAACTTCGGCGTGAATGATGGCGAGATTGCCGCGTGTCTCAATATTGTTGATGCTACCGCGACGCCGGCTCAAGTCGCCACAAATGTCTCCCTGGAACTCGTCCGGGGTGATGTTTTCGACCTTCATGATCGGCTCCAGCAAAATCGGTTTGCCCTGTTTAAACCCATCTTTCATCGCGAAGATCGCCGCCATCTTAAATGCAAGTTCGTTGGAATCGACCTCGTGAAACGAACCGTAAACGATATCGACCTCAACATCGACAACAGGATAACCGCCGAGCACGCCGTTGAGCACGGCTTCGTCGATGCCTTTTTTGACGGCAGGAATGTATTCGCGCGGAATGACGCCGCCGACAATTTTGTTTTCGACAACCAACCCGGTGCTTCGAGCGCCGGGGCGGACATCCACTTCCACGTGTCCGTACTGGCCGCGGCCGCCTGATTGCTTGATCAACTTGCCGACGCCATGCGCGCTGGCAGTGATCGTTTCGCGGTACGCGATTTGAGGTTTGCCCGCATTTGCGTCCACTTTGAATTCGCGGAACATCCGGTCGCGAATGATCTCCAAGTGCAGCTCGCCCATCCCGGCAATGATCGTCTGGCCAGTATCTTCGTGCGTATAGACGCGGAACGTTGGGTCTTCTTCCGCGAGACGCTGGAGCGCAGTCGCCATTTTTTCCTGGTCTAATTTCGTCTTTGGCTCAATGGCCATCGAAATGACCGGATCAGGGAAGGACGGGGGTTCGAGAAGGATCGGGTGGTCTTCGTCGCACAATGTGTCGCCGGTAGTAATATTTTTGATCCCAACAATCGCCGCGATATCACCGGAGTAACACGTCTGAATGTCTTCGCGTTTATCCGCCTGAATTTGAATCAACCGCGAAATTCGTTCGCGTTTGTTCGTGCGTGGATTGTAAACAGTGTCGCCCTTGCTCAGCGTGCCGGAATAAACACGAAAGAAAACCAGCTTCCCGACAAACGGATCACTCCAAAGTTTGAAGGCCAGCGAACAAAAGGTGCCGTTGTCATCGGTCGGCACTTGTATCGGCTCGCCAGTATCGGGGTCCTGACCCTTTGCCGCCGGAATGTCGAGAGGGCTCGGGAGATAATCGACGACCGCATCGACCAAATACTGGATACCGATGTTCTTCAGGGCCGAGCCGCCGATCACCGGCACAAATTTGTTGGAAATTGTTTGCCGGCGAATCCCAGCCTTCAAGAGCTCAGGCGTGACCGGTTTTTCATGGATGACGGCCTCGGCAACCTCGTCATCGATATTTGAAACTTGTTCGACCAGATCGTTGTAAGCCTTGTCAACGATCTCAACATACTCGTTCGGAACATCAGTAACTTCATATGTCGATCCGAGCTGATCGTTTTCTGAATAAATGATCGCCTTCTTGTTGATGACGTCGAGCTGGCCGCGCAGCTGATCTTCTTTGCCCAGAGGCAACAAAACCGGCCATGCGTTCGCGCCGAGTTTTTTGTGGATGCTTTTCACCGACATTTCAAAGTCCGCGCCTACCCGGTCCATCTTATTGATGAACGCCAAGCATGGAACGTTGTACTTGGTCGCCTGACGCCAGACCGTTTCCGATTGTGGTTGCACGCCCGCTACACCATCGAAAACTGCAATCGCCCCATCCAGCACGCGCAATGAACGTTCTACCTCCGCGGTGAAATCGACGTGTCCCGGCGTATCAATGATATTGATCCGCTCTTTGACCCCTTCGAAAATTTTATAGACGCCTTCTTCTTTGCGTTGCGCCCAGGTGCATGTCGTCGCAGCAGACGTAATCGTGATCCCGCGTTCGCGTTCCTGCTCCATCCAGTCGGTGACCGTTGTGCCTTCGTGCACTTCGCCCATCTTGTGGATCATGCCGGTGTAAAATAGGACGCGCTCGGTAATCGTTGTCTTGCCGGCGTCAATGTGCGCCGCGATGCCGATGTTCCGCGTTCGTTCCAGCGGGAACTTGCGATTCGGTGAATTTGGATTTTTCACCGGGCTCTTTTTCTGCTCCATCGTCGCCGTCGCCATAGTCGTCACCAACGGAAATGCGCAAACGCGCGGTTCGCTTGCGCCATTTTATGAGTGTCTTCGCGTTTCTTGATCGCGTTCCCCTGGCCCGCCGCAGCATCTCTTATCTCCTGCGCCAGTGCTTCGGCCATGGGCATGCCTTTGCGATTATCCGCGTATTGGACGATCCAGCGAGTAGCCAGAGAAATCTGTCGCGCGGGCGTCACCTCCATCGGGACTTGATAGGTCGCTCCGCCGACGCGCCGTGATTTTACTTCGAGTCGCGGACGGACATTTTCGATCGCTTTATTTACAACTTCCAACGGATCGACTGAATCAGAACCTTCGCGGGATTTCTCGATCGCTGTGTACACGATCCGTTCCGCCAACGATTTCTTGCCGCGGTTCATGACCGTTGTAATGAGGCGGGCAACCGCCGGACTCCCGTAGTGGGAATCGACATGCTCCTCTTTTTTGTAAACTCTTTTCCGTCGCGACATTGTCGACTTTCCTATCCAATATTATTTCTTTTCGGCGGCGGCTTCTTTCGCCGCGCCTCCGCCAGCACCAGTCTTCGGACGTTTCGCTCCATATTTGGAGCGGCCGCGCCGGCGTCCATCCACGCCCAGCGCGTCGAGCGTTCCACGCACAATATGATAGCGAACACCCGGCAAATCCTTCACGCGTCCCCCGCGTACAAGCACGATCGAGTGCTCCTGTAAATTATGTCCCTCGCCCGGAATGTAGGCAATCACTTCCTGGCCATTCGTCAACCGAACTTTTGCCACTTTACGCAGCGCAGAATTCGGCTTCTTCGGTGTGCGCGTCATCACCTGAACGCACACGCCGCGCCGTTGTGGGCAATCGGCCAGCGCCGGTGACTTCGACTTCACCGATACCTTTCGGCGTCCTTTGCGGATCAGTTGATTAATCGTAGGCATCTTCCAATTTCCAAAAACAAAACGCCGCCAAAAGCGTCGGGCTTGGGGCGACAAAAAACCCGCCCAGGTCGCGCAGCAAACTCTCTCACGCTGCCTGATGCGGTGAGCGGCGAATATAGAGGGAAAAACGCGGTCTGCAAAAAATATTTTATACTCCGTTTGTCATTCCGAACGGAGTCGAGGAATCTCTGATTGAGATGCAGCAAAGCTTCGAACGTTTAGCTACCGATAGCCATTCGAATGCGCGGCGTGGGCGCCTAACGACTGCGCATGGCGAGATCGATACGCCGACGTTCATGCCCGTAGGAACACAAGGTTCAGTGAAAGGCGTCAGTCCGCGGGAGCTGCATGAACTGAATGCGCAAATCGTTCTCGGTAATACGTACCATCTATTCGTTAGGCCGGGACTCGATGTGCTCAAACATTTTGGCGGCTTGCACAACTTCATGAACTGGGATGGTCCCATTCTGACGGATAGCGGTGGTTACCAGATTTTTTCGTTGGCCAAATTGCGGAAAATCACAGAGCAAGGTGTCGAGTTTCAAAATCACATCGACGGCGCGCGAGCATTCATTTCACCGGAGATCGCCATGGAAATTCAGACGTTGCTCGGCAGCGACATCGCAATGGCACTCGATGAGTGCGTTCCGTATCCATGTCAGTACGATTACGCAGCGGAAAGCGCAGAGATGACAACGCGCTGGGCGAAACGATGCCGGGAGTGGAAACAGCGAAACGCCGAAATGGCAAGACCGGAACTCGCCGATTCGATGCTCTTCGGCATCGTTCAAGGCGGGACGTTTGAAGATCTGCGCAAAGAAAGCGCGCAAGCGATTGTGGATCTTGATTTCGCTGGTTATGCCATCGGCGGCGTGAGCGTGGGCGAGCCAGAAGAGGAAATGATGCGAGCCGTCGAACGGGCGGAGCCATTTTTGCCCGGGAATAAACCACGTTACGCGATGGGACTCGGCACGCCGCCGCAACTGATGGAGCTGATCGCACGCGGGATGGACATGTTCGATTGCGTGTTGCCGACGCGCCTGGCGCGAAATGGAACAGCATTTACGGCGGCGGGCACGATCAATTTAAAAAACGCCGAGTTCATTCTGGACAAGAATCCGATAGAAGAAAACTGCGCGTGCGATACCTGTCGTGAATTTACGCGTGGCTACATTCGACACCTCATCAAGGCGGAAGAAATTCTTGGCCTTCGCCTGATCACGCTGCATAACTTGCATTTTTATTTGAATCTGATGAATCAGGCCCGCGCTGAAATCGAAAGGGGAACATTCGATCAGTTTCGCAAAGCGTTTGCAGCTGAATACAAAACGCG
>QHQO01000054.1 GCA_003221195.1 Verrucomicrobiota bacterium | reverse complement strand
CAGTCCTCAAGCACGGCAGTATCGAATGCAGTTTCGGAGTTAAGCTCCGAGATTTCACACCCGACTTACCGCGCCGCCTACGCACCCTTTACGCCCAATGAATCCGAACAACGCTTGAGACCTCTGTATTACCGCGGCTGCTGGCACAGAGTTAGCCGTCTCTTCCTCTTCGGGTACTATCAACGCAAATACAGTTAATATTTACGCATTGTTCCCCAATGACAGGAGTTTACAATCCGAAGACCTTCATCCTCCACGCGGCGTCGCTCCTTCAGGGTTTCCCCCATTGAGAAAAATTCTCGACTGCTGCCACCCGTAGGTGTCTGGGCCGTGTCTCAGTCCCAGTGTGGCTGGTCGTCCTCTCAGACCAGCTACCCGTCTAAGCCTTGGTGGGCCGTTACCTCACCAACTAGCTGATAGGCCGCGGGCTCCTCAAAAAGCGTCAGGTTGCCCCGACTTTGATTTCGAATGGATGTCCACTCTGATCACATGCGGTATTAATTCGCCTTTCGGCGAGCTATCCCCCACTTCTTGGCAGATTGCCCACGTGTTAAGCACCCGTTCGCCGCTAGACTTTTCCCTGTATTGCTACAGGAAAAAATCTCGCTCGACTTGCATGTCTTATCCACGCCGCCAGCGTTCGTTCTGAGCCAGAATCAAACTCTCCGTTAAAAACGACTCGGTCCCCGTGAGGAAACCGAAAGTTTGTGATCTGACTTTCATTCCTGCTTCTTCTGCGGCGACAGCCTTGTCGGCTGCGCCTCATCCGAAACAGCGTTTGTCCGATCTGAATCTTTAATTTCAAAAAAGATCGACAGATAACGCACAATTCAATGTTTGCTGACTATCTATCTCCATCGATGGATTTCTCTCTTCGAAATCCACGACCAAACTGTCAAAGATCAATAACTTCCTCCGGTACAAGACAATACCCGACCTCGCCAATAATCTGACCAAATTGGCTTGTCTCAAGCCAAGAGAAGAACACCAGCCTCATGCAGAAGGCGGTCCGCTTTCGCGGGATTCAGAAGATAAGTGATCGCTCCGATTCGTCAACAAAAATTTTAGCCACTAATCCACACTCATGAACACGAACGGTTAACCTGTAGCGGCGGGCATGCGACCTCCGATTCCAGAAGCCCTTCCAAAATTCATGCCAATTCGTTCCCTTCGTGGTTACGATCTTTTAATCACATATCTTACGTTGAGAGAGGGCGGACGATTTCCATAAACCTTCTTCACCATGCCGTGTTTAATCGCTCCGATCTTTTCCGTCGCCTTCCGCGAGCGAATATTATCTTCTCCGACGTAGAAAACCACGTTCTCCACAAACTGGAACGCATGAGCCAGCATTAATCGTTTCATTTCCCGGTTGTACCTCCCGCCCCAATATTTCCTCGCCAGAAAGGTCCAGCCGATCTCGACTTCAGATTTTTCCGGATCGTAACCGTGAAATCGCGTCGAGCCGATAATGCGTTGAGTCTTCCTATCAATCACTACAAACGCTCCGCCAGATTCCAATGCGCCTTTGAAAAAGTTTTCGAATACTCCTTCCTTGTAGCGATCGCTCTCCGGATGTTGCTCCCAGATCAGCCGGTCACACGCGACAGAAAAGAGATCATCCCAGTCTTGCGGGGCAAGCGGCCGAAGCTCGATCAGTTCGCCTTTTAGATGTGGTTGAAGATCAAAAGACATTCCGGAGCAAAGCGCACTTTAACCACGAATTGACACGAATGAACACGAATTCAAATGCTCTGGGGAGCGGTCGCCGCCGCGACCTGGTGATGGCGCTTCTCCGCACTCTGCGGACAATTCGTGTGAATTGGTGTGCATTCGTGATTACCGTTTCCTGAGATAGCATGAACAGAAAGAGTTTCGCACAACTTGCGCTAGTCTCCGTGTTCCTGCTCATATCGGCTGACGATGACCAACTGACCGCCGCCAATATGCGCAGCTTCATAGAAGGCGTTCGGAGAAAGGCGCCTGTCGTGTACGTTGGCTCTGTAAGAGAAGTGCGTCAGCTCGCACGAACGAAGTTCGATATCAAAGCACGGGCAGTTGTGGACGTGTTAGCAGTGATGCGAAGTCCTGCTACGAACCCTCGCGAGGCCACTATCGAATATTCGAGCTATGACGAAAAAACACCAATTCTAGAGGGGGGTCCGCAGTATCAACTCAGTCCCGGGGTTAAAGTCGTCGCCTTTGCAAACTCCTTCGCAACCACCATTCCTCCTGGATATCTCATGCAGGGCACCCACGACGAGTTGCTGAAACATGTTGAATCACTCCGCGATGCTCTTAGACACATTTCTCCCGACCAGCTTAAGGTCCATGAAATCAACGAGGGAGACCGTCGCATTCAGCTTGCCTTGTACGACAAGCTTTCTGCGTATCTCCGTACGTCCAAATAGTGTTGGTTACGCAGGGTTCGGGATTTCGGAAGATACGGAAGCGGTTCGTCGATCACAACCCACTGCAATTTAACTTCGAGCCAGCCCACTTTCCCCGGCGCAAATGGTGCTGGATCGTCAAGCGATGCGATCGTCACATCGATCACTTCTGAATCTTTGGTGTCCTCAAAGAACAAGTGCGTGCCGCAACACGCCGCAAAAGAGCGAATCCGATCCGCATACGCGATTTTGCGCGGTTCACCTTTTGTCACGACCAGATCCTGCCGCGGGACCGATCCCCACTGCACGTAAGGCGCACCGGCGCTTCGCCGGCAATCGATGCAATGACAATCGATCAGAGCAAAAGGCCGGCTCTTCAACACATATCGAGTCCCACCGCAAAGGCATCCACCAGGCAACTCCATACAATCTGTTTAGCAAGCATGAATCAAGAAACCAGGAAGTCTGGAAAAAAATCTGGTCAATTGTGAAACGCCTGGCCATACTCGGCAACTTTCTGCAGGCAAACAACGGAGGAAAAATTATGATTCACTTGATCTGGTACATTATTGTTGGGTTGATCGCGGGTGTCATCGCGAAATCGGTGATGCACGTCCACATGACGATTTTCTGGACAATCGTGCTCGGCATTATCGGATCGATCATCGGCGGCGCCGTTACTCACATGTTTTCGCACCCGACAACCGGACGATTTCATCCCGCCGGCCTCATTTTTTCCACACTTGGGGCGATCCTGGTCCTCTACGTTTGTCTCAAACTGAACATCCATTTTCCCCGCGTTCTCTAACCAGAAAGAGGAAAACTGTAGCCGTGGTCGTTGACCGCGGCCTCTCGGTGTAGAGGCGGCCGTGCCGGCCGCAAGTCCCTCAACACTCAACCACCTGTCATACCGCAGCAGCACGACGGCGGATCAACTCTCAAGTTTTTCATTAGGGAACGCTCACCATGGCGGTGACGCGCTCCCATTCCGCCGTCAGACGGGCAAGATCGTCGGCGACAATGGAAAGATCGCGATTGATCGCGATGGCGCGGCCGCCCTGTGTGTAAGCAGCAGGATCTTCCAGTGCCGCGGCCAGTTCTTTCTGTTGTCCTTCCAGTGCGGCGATTTTCGTCTCCAGTTCGTGCACCCGGTTTTCTTTTTCGCGCCTCGCTTTGGCAAGCGCATTGCGCGCTTCCGCTGCCAAACGTTTTTGTTCCTTTTGCTGTTTTAGCCCGCCCGCTCTTTGGGCGCCGTTATCGCTGGTCGTCAGTCGGACGGCCCGGCGGTCCGTCCCTACCAGGCCCGCTTTGGCGGACATGGCTTGTGATTTGTCCAGGTAGTAATCGTAATCGCCGGGATAGAACGTCAGTTTGCTACCGGCGCGGTTCGCATCTGCGGTTACGTGCAGAACACTTGTAGCGATGGCGCGGATAAAATGAACGTCGTGACTAATAAAGATGAGCGTCCCGTGATATTGTTTGAGGGCGCCGATGAGGGCATCGATCGAGCCGACATCGAGATGTGTCGTCGGCTCGTCCATGAGCAAAAGGTTCGGCGGATCGAGTAACAACCTAACGAGAGCCAGCCGCGATTTTTCGCCACCGCTCAAAACTGCGACGGTCTTGAAAACATCGTCGCCGCGAAACAAAAAAGAACCGAGCACAGTGCGCGCGGTTTGTTCGGACACGGGATTAGGCATATCACGAGCGCTGTCGAGAACTGTATGGCTCGCGTTGAGCACGTCGATTCGGTTCTGCGAGAAATAACCCGTGCGCACATTATGTCCGAACTCGCGGACGCCATGCTGCACGGGCAACACCCCGGCGAGCAACTTGAGAAGAGTCGATTTCCCGGCGCCATTCGGGCCGACAAGCACGGTGCGTTGACCGCGCTCCGCATGGAATTGCATTCCGCGATAAACAACGAGGTCGCCATAAGCATGATCGACGTCTTTCAACGTGATCACGCGCAGGCCACTGCGTACCGGTTGCGGGAAATGGAACTTGATCGTCTTTCCGCGCGCGATCGGGGCCGCGATTTTTTTCATGCGGTCGATCTGTTTCAGCTTGCTCTGTGCTTGCGATGCTTTGCTTGCCTTGGCGCGAAATCGATCGGCAAACAATTGCAGCGACGCGATTTCTTTCTGCTGATTTTTATAAGCGGCGAGCTGTTGTTCTTCGCGCGCTGCTTTCTGCTCGACATAACTGTCCCAGTCGCCCCGGTAACGCACCAGTTTCGAGTGCGCGATCTCGACGATGCTGCAGACAAGCTGATTCAAAAATTCGCGGTCGTGCGAGATCATGACAATCGCGCCCGGATAACTTCGCAGATATTCCTGGAACCATTGAAGCGATTCGAGATCGAGATGATTCGTCGGTTCGTCGAGCAGAAGGAGGTCGGGTTCCATCACGAGCAGGCGCGCGAGATGAGCGCGCATAATCCAGCCGCCACTTAAAGCGCGCGCCGGGCGGTCGAAATCAGTTTCGCGAAAAGCCAGTCCGGCGAGAACCCGTTTCGCTTTTGGTTCGAGCTCCCATCCGCCGTGCTCGTCAAAAACATGGAGCGCATTGTGATATGCCGCGTCGGCACCGGGATCAGCCATCCCGGCTACAGCTGCTTCATGCGCCTTGATCACTTTCTGCGCGTGCACGAGCTCAGGCGAAACGGCGAGAGCAAGCTCGAGCACGGTCTCGTCTCCGGCAGCGGCGGTCTCCTGCGGAAGAAATCCAATCGTTGCGTTCTTCTCGATCGCGATCGTCCCCTTATCGGGCGAGACATCACCGAGGAGAAGCGCAAACAACGTTGATTTGCCGGCGCCATTAGGGCCAACCAATCCGATCCGATCGCCGCGATTGACCTGGAGCGAGACGTCGTCGAAGAGCGCCCGGCCGGCGAAAGATTTTGAAAGTTGTGAAACGGTCAGCATTTGCGGAAAGCGCGCAGTGTCCCCTTGTTCTATGCCCCGCGCAACTCCCGTCGTGCGAGCAGACATCGCTTTATCTTGGGATCGACATCTAATAGTATCCTTAAACAAGCAGGATTAAACTGAGCGATGACGCAAATCTGGAAGGCGATTCGCCTTCTGGTGTTGACCTCGTTCAAGGCCGACGTAGAGAGAAGACGATTCGCTGAGGCGGTCAGGCAATGCAATCGCGAGCTTTTTCTGGGCTGCCAATCATTGGCCTTTTAACGCTTGTCTATTTCATCGCCGGCAAGTTCGGATTGATGCTGGCATCTTTGCACGCGAGTGCATCGCCGGTGTGGCCGCCAGCGGGAATTGCGCTGGCGGCATTGATCGTGCTCGGTTACCGAGCCTGGCCTGCAATTTTTGTCGGCGCATTTCTGGTGAACGTTACCACTGCGGGCAATGTCGCCACATCGCTCGCCGTCGCGAGCGGCAACACGCTCGAAGCTATGTGCGGTGCCTGGCTGGTGAATCGGTTTGCCGGCGGCACAACCGTCTTCAATCGTCCGCAAGGCGTTTTTAAGTTCGCGCTCGCAGCGGTGGTTAGCACAATTATCAGCCCAGCTTTTGGGGTGACCAGCCTTGCACTTGCTGGTTTCGCGGATTGGACGAATTATGGCGCAATCTGGCTGACGTGGTGGCTGGGGGACACAACGAGCGACCTTCTGATCGCTCCATTGATTATTCTCTGGAGCATCGCATCAAAGCGGCGTTGGAACAGGAGGGAAGCGGTTGAAGTGGGCATCCTCCTTCTGCTGTTGTTCGTCCTCAGCGAAGCGGTCTTCGGCGGATGGCTTACAATTTCGGCCAGGAATTATCCAATCGCGTTCATTTGCGGAGCGATTGTCATCTGGACAGCATTCCGCTTCACACAGCGCGAAACCGCTACGGGTATCTTCATTCTTTCAGCGATCGCGATTTGGGGCACACTGCATAGTTTCGGGCCATTCGCCGCGGAAACGGAAAATCAGTCGCTTCTTGCTCTGCAGTACTGGACGGCTGTGGTCACCATTACTGCGATGGCACTTTCC
>QHQO01000209.1 GCA_003221195.1 Verrucomicrobiota bacterium | reverse complement strand
CAACATCAATGACAAACGCAGGTCCGTTTGGCGTGAATGCAGCGCCGGGTGAAAATTACAACTGCGTGCTTCCCCATGGTGATCATGCACCGCGCTCGGTCGCGAGTCCCAAGAACCTGCATGAAAGAACGCATCCCATTACCAGAGCTCAAACGGTCCGGCAGCACTGCTTTGCCTAACCACCCTGCTCAGAGCCAAAACCACCGAAGCTGATCCTTGAGAGACGTGCCACGCTTAAACCCCAGTCGGCAAAAATGTAGCCGTTTGAGGGTCAGGCCAACCTACACACTTTTTCCTTGATTAAGAACCTTCATCGATTGGTTAGGCATTTGCTGTGACTGCTTATTGGCTCGTAGTCTGGGACGAGTAATGGTTGGCAACCAACCGCCAGCGCCCTTGCTGCTTTACACACACCCTGGTAAAGCGAGTGTCACGGGGAACAGTTTTTCCTTTGTCTTGCCCAATCATTGTTGAACGGCCAATCTCCACAGCCGTGTTTCCATAGATGCGCACTTGAACGTCAGCGGTTGTGATAGATTGAAATTTCAAATCACCTGATGTGAAATCTAAAATCACCTGCGGCTTGGTTCTCACTGTGCCACTTGGCCCTACGCCTATGAAATCAGGAGCGTAGATGCGATCAAGGGCCGTCGCATCAGCATGAATCTGTGCTTGAATGCGTTCGTTATCCAGTTTTCTGATGGCCTCCTCGACACTTGTTCCGTGACTGCCGCTCGCGCTCTGCTTTTGCCCTACGCCCATAGGCGCCACTGTAAGGACGAGGGCAGCTATAAAGAGTGCTGGTCTCATGTAGAGTTCTCCATAAGCCTAACGAGAAAGAGATAAGCCACGGCAGGGTGTCATGGCAAACACACTGGACTCATTTCGAGGCGGGGCCGTTGGCTTCATCGACTGGTTAGGCGATGCGGATTTTTCTGATCAGTGTTTAGTCAAGAAATTGGCAGTTGCTTGTCCGCATCTTTCTGGATCCTCAATCCACATATCATGAGTCGCGCCGGGGATGGTGACCTGTTCCGCATTAGGCAGCAGGTGAGTCAAAGCGTTGTTGATCATTCGCAGTGGAGCTAAAGTTTTCTCGCCAGTGAGCAACAATATCGGGAGCTTGAGGTTTCTTACAGAGTCGCGGCTCAGCATGGGGAAGGCATCTCGCGAGGTGGTGAGAGCCTTCCATTCCCGAATGTTGTCCACGAGAGACTGCCTGAACTCCGCCGGCACCTGATCGTACGATCCTTTGCCGGCGAAATAATCGCACGTAATCCGCAGCGCTGTCTCTGGATCGTCGCGTCGAAAGGCTTTCGCCGCGGGTGTCCACATCGTTTCCATAAATTTGTCCAGCTCGGCCTTTCCTCCCGGAATTTCGGGCAGCCAGCCCAAAATAGGCGGCTC
Source organism: Verrucomicrobiota bacterium (assembly GCA_003221195.1). Classification (GTDB taxonomy): domain Bacteria; phylum Verrucomicrobiota; class Verrucomicrobiia; order Chthoniobacterales; family UBA10450; genus Udaeobacter. The sequence continues at coordinate 5,592 of QHQO01000209.1, read as the reverse complement.
CGCCAGCGTCAAACTGCGCACCCGCTCGGGATGTTCCGTCGCAAAGAACAGCGCCGTGAGGGCACCATAGGAGTAGCCGACGACATGGACGCGCTCCAACTTGAGCGTGTCGAGCAGTGCAGCGAAGTCCCGAGCTTCAACAATCGCTGAGTGATCGGGCAGAATATCGGCGTTGTCATTCGGATAGTTGTAGCGCCTGCTATAGGCGATCACCCGGTAATGGTTGCTGATACGTCCGATCTGCGAGTTCCACTCCCGATAGTCGCCGAGGCCGCCGTGAATCAGAACCACCGGAATGCCGCTGCCACTTTCCATGTAATGAAGTTGCACGCCGTTGACGCAAACATTTCTTAACAGCGCGGAAACTCGCTCTCCGTCGGCTTGTTGCGCGGCAAGTCCCGCCGAGAAAAGCAGGAGCAGCGAGCCCATTAGTTGGTGCACGTGTAATTTCATGCTCATTATAACCGCATCTCGCCGCTCGGAATCATTAGGTCTAACGAGAACAAGCTCAGCCACCGCTGGCGGCAGCGAGCGTAGCAAATTCACAGAGTTCTTTCATAAATCAAACGTGCGCATCGGAACGGCCAGCGGTTGGCTGGAGCGTTTGGTTAGGCCTAGTTGGGCGACGAAAAGCGGTCTATCCAATTCCATAGAACGTCAGAGTAGCGGCCAGCAAAACAAATGGGGTCGATCACCTTTGATACAACAAGGGTGTCGAACTCGCCAAGAAAGGGTTTAATGCTGTCGAACAGACTCTGCGGATCGACCTCGGTGGATATCAGTGCGAGGCGACCCTGTCGAATCCAGTAATGATCGTACTCACCGATCTTAGACCGCAAGAAATCGCTCGCGGCGCGGTCTTCTTGATATGGAAAATAGGCAAGACTGAGCAATCTCATCTGTGGAGGGATTTAACTAGCCAGTCCGCGAGCGCCTCGCAAACTCTAATCACCTGCCTAGGCCTTTGGGTGCTCATACTCTCGTGTACGATCGGATAAGCGATGTGCAAGCTCACGCAAGGTGTCAAGATTAGGGTAGCCGGCTGGCGGGTCGTCCGGATACTCGAACCATTTATCTGAATATGCGCACGAGTAGTCCGTGATGAGCTGACGATCTGCGTCTGTAAGGCCGACGGCCGCGAACTGCGGAAAGCGCTCAGCGCGGTCGAGTAAGTCGGCGACACGATGACCAAATGTCCGAGTGATCTCGCTCTCGCTCAAGCCATGGAACGTAAGAATGGACTTCAACGCGAGCTCTATGCTGCGAAAGTACAGGAATACACACGGGACAACGATGAGGCCGGAATAATGAGCTGCGCGAGTGAAAGCGAACGCGGCATCTGCCGCATCACGGAATGCAAGCGAAAGATTCCAGAACGCGTCTGAACACGGCATCGGCGATTTCGCGGGCATAAGGCCTAACGAGAAAGAGCTGAGCGACCGCCGCCGAGAGCGAGCGTGGCTGCGAGAGAAACTATTTTTATCATCTAAAATGCAAATGCACGACGGGCGGCGGTTCGCTCCAGCGCTTGGTTAGGCCGCTGCTTCACCTTCTCACTTCGTTACGTGGAATACCACACTCCCCTCGGACACTTCCGGTGCGGCAACTCCAAGATGCGAACCATTCTTGGCGATCCAATCCTTGGCCTTTTGTATGGATTCGTCGATGCCCGCTTGGTCCTCGCAGACCGTCACGGTAAATCCACCGCCATCGGTGCGAACGAGGGAATAGCTGACCAACCCGCGGACAGAGCCAATGAGACTCTGCACCTCGGTTGCGCGCTGCTCCAAGAGATTGATAAGCTCCGCGGCTCCCTTGCCAGAATACTTTCTGATTACTGTTTTCATATTGGTGACTTTCATTTGTTGTTTGTTTGCGTGCAAATTTATAGTGCCGCTTTAAGCGGTCTAACGAGACGGAGCTCAGCCGCGGCTACCGGGAGCGAGGGCTGAAAATCTCTGGAACTGTTTTAGTCATAAAAAATGTGAACGCGCAGCGGGTAGCCGTCGGCTGCAGCGATTGGTTAGACCGCACCGAACTTCCTCTCAGGATACATCTCCACAATCCTGGTTCCGACCTTATCAAGATCGTCGGAGTGAATAAATAGCTCATGACCCTCGTGCGGCTTGGCAGCAGTCGGGTCCCAGGCGGTCCAAGCTCTGAGTCGTTCTTCGTCCTGTTCTTCAGGGACAAATTCGTATCTCACACCCAGACTCTCCAGCACGTCGGAAAGGCGCGCAGCCTGCGCCGCTGAATACACGCCAAAATAAGTTGGGTGCCGGTTGTAATCATTTTCGGAAAGAGCCGTTGGCATCAGGGTCTAACGAGAATTAGACGAATAATCGTAATAAAAGGCGAACATTTTTTCGTCTAATTCGGAGGCAAAAAGCTACGGTTGACCTCGGCGCACCCCGCGGTCGCGCCCTACCATCACACGTCGTAATACATCGCGAACTCGTAGGGGTGGGGGCGGAGACGCAGGGCGTCGTATTCCTTTTGTTTCATGTCGATCCAGTTGGCGATGAAGTCTTCGTTGAAGACGTCGCCGCGCAACAGGAAGGAATGGTCGGCCTGAAGCGCTTCGATTGCGCCTCGGAGTGAATCGGGAACGCTGGCGACCTGGGCGAGTTCCTCGGGTGGCAGTTCGTAAAGATTTTTGTCGAGGGGATCGCCGGGGTCCATGCGGTTTTGAACTCCATCGAGACCTGCAAGCAGCATCGCCGAGAAGGCGAGATATGGATTTGCAGCGGCATCCGGTGTGCGGAATTCGATCCGCTTTGCTTTCGGACTTGGTGAATAGGTCGGAATTCGAATGGCGGCCGAGCGATTGCGCGCAGAGTAGGCGAGATTAACCGGCGCCTCGAAGCCTGGGACGAGCCGTTTGTAGCTGTTGGTAGTCGGATTCGTCAGGCAGGTGAGCGCGGGAGCGTGTTTCAAAATTCCACCGATGAAAAAGAGCGCAGTCTCACTCAGGCCAGCGTAACCGTTGCCGGCAAAGAGCGGTTTTTCGTCTTTCCAAAGCGACATGTGGGTGTGCATGCCCGACCCGTTATCGGCAAAGATCGGTTTCGGCATGAACGTGACCGTTTTGTTGTGACGCTTGGCGACGTTGCGCAGGATGTATTTGTAATACTGCATGTTGTCGCCCATGCGTTTTAGCGGCGCAAACCGGATGTCGATCTCGGCCTGGCCGGCGGTTGCGACCTCATGATGCTGGCGCTCGATAGCGACACCGGCTTTCTCCAGCTCCAGACACATTTCGTTGCGAATGTCCTGCAGCGAATCCATCGGCGACACCGGGAAATAACCTTCCTTGGCTCGAATCTTGTAACCGAGGTTCGGGAATTCTTCGCGCGCGCTGTTCCAATGTCCTTCGGCGCTATCTACGATGTATGATGACGCGTTTCCGGTATTGGCAAATCGCACGTCGTCGAAAATAAAGAACTCCGCTTCCGGTCCGATAAACGCGGTATCCGCGATGCCGGTCGATTTGAGATAAGCCTCCGCTTTTTCGGCAACGCCGCGCGGGTCGCGGTCGTACGGTTGGCGAGTAATTGGATCGACGATAGTGCAAATGAGACTCAGCGTCGGTTCGGCGTTGAAAACATCGATCCACGCTGTTGTTGCGTCGGGAATTACGAGCATGTCTGAGGCGTTGATCACCCGCCAGCCGCGAATGCTCGATCCGTCAAAGCCGAGCCCATCGGTGAATATTTCCTCGTTGTATTCGGTGAGGGTAGTCGTGAAATGCTGCCAGGTGCCGAGCAAATCCGTGAACTTGAAGTCGATCAATTTCACGTTGGCGTCTTTGATGATTTTGGTGACGTCGGATGGAGTTTTGTCTTTGGCCATTGTTTTGCGTTGAAGAGTTGAAGCGTTGAACCGTTAAAAAGTTAAAACCGCTAAATGCTTACATCGTCAAATTCCTGAACCGCTTCAACACTTTAACGTTTCAACGGTTCAACCGACGGCGCGGAGCGCCGTCACACCGCTTTTTCGCCGATCTCTTCTGTGCGGATGCGCACGGCGTGTTCCACCGGGAGCACAAACACTTTTCCATCCCCGATTTTGCCGGTTTTCGCCGCGGCCACCACCACGCTGACGGCCTTCTCCACCATGTCGTCGGCCATCACTACTTCCACTTTTACTTTGGGCAGAAAATCGACCGTGTATTCGCTCCCGCGATAAATCTCAGTGTGCCCTTTTTGCCGGCCGAAACCTTTGACTTCTGTGACGGTCATCCCCTCGATACCAAGCTCGGCCAGCGCTTCTTTGACCTCTTCGAGCTTGAACGGTTTGATGATGGCTTCCAGTTTTTTCATCTCAAAGTAAACTCAGCGTCGCCTGGTATCTCGTGATCGAAGGCGAAACGCAGCACGCGCTCTCTTAGCAATGCCGCGATGCGAATGCAAGCACTCTTTGATGGCGTTAAAATCGTTGAAGCGTTGAAACGTTAAAGCGGCTCACCACAGGCGGAAATCCTGCTTCAACACTTCAAGCCTTTAACGCTTCACGCTGGTGCGTACGCAGGCAGATTTGCCAAAAATTTTCTTTGGCGCTTATACTGAAACTGATGGCTCGCGACTCTTTCGTTCATCTACATCTGCATACGGAATATTCGCTGTTGGATGGCGCCATCCGGATGAAAGAGCTGATGAAAAAAGCGGTTGAATTCAAGATGCCGGCAGTCGCGATCACCGATCACGGCAATTTGTTTGGGGCGATTGAGTTTTACCAGGAAGCGCAGCGTGCCGGCGTGAAACCGATCATCGGTTGCGAAGCCTATATTGCCCCTGGATCAAATAAAGACCGCCCGGCATCGCGGCGCGATTCAGCCTATCATTTCACTCTGTTGGCGGAGAACGAGACCGGATACCGAAATCTGGTCAAGTTGGTGACGGCAGCGCACCTTGAAGGATTCCATTACGCGCCCAGGATCGACAAGGAGCTGCTGGCCACGCATTCGGAGGGATTGATCGGGCTGAGTGGCTGTCTCGCGGGCGAAATCAACTCCGCAATTCAGGCGAACAACGTCGAGAAGGCGAAACAGAGCGCGGCCGATTATCGGGACATTCTCGGCGCGGAGAATTTTTTCATCGAATTGCACGATCACGGGATGGAGGAACAGCGCAAGTGCATGACAGCGCTGCTACAAATTGCGCGGGACATTGGCGTCGGATTGGTCGCGGCAAACGATGTTCATTTTCTGCGCCGGAGCGATCACCAGGCGCATGACGTCATGCTTTGCATTGGCACGGGCAAAATGGTGCAGGATGAAAATCGGATGCGTTACGTGTCGGAGCTCTATTTCAAGTCACCGGCCGAGATGCGCGAGCTCTTCCGCGATTTTCCCGAAGCGATTGCGAACACGCTCGAAATTGGCGAACGCTGTCACCTTGATCTCGAGTTTGGGTGCTCCAAGTATCCGGAGTATCCGGCGCCGCCCGGGAAAACGCGGGAAGAATATTTGCGCGAGCTTTGTTACGACGGTTTCCGGCGGCGCTACGGCGAACGCGCGTCGAACGACCCGGAACTGATTCGACAGCTCGATTACGAGTTAGGCGTTTTCGAAAAAACCGGCTTCGTGAGCTA
>QHQO01000208.1 GCA_003221195.1 Verrucomicrobiota bacterium | reverse complement strand
TCGCGCTGCTCCACCGGCTGCATGACGGCTCAAGCCGCGCGCGGAACAGCGGCACGGGCGCGCGAGCCCTCCGCGCTTCGGCCAAGGTTGATGGAAAGCACAAAGACCAGGGTAAACAGAAGATCGCTGATCAGCGAATTGCGGAAGAACATCCAACTGGGGGTAGCGCTGTAACTGGGTAATCCGGTCGTCAGCGCTTGAATGAGGCCCGCCAAATTCTTCGTATAGCCGGGATCGCTTAACCACGAAAACATGTTTGTGACCGCATAGAAAAACGTCGATCCAACGATGCAAGCCGGCAGAAGCATTTTCAGCGATGCTCGGTTCTCGAGGAGAAGCCCCGCGCATCCAACAACAGCCAGCGCGATGTAACGGACCACAATTTGTGAGTCGAGCAGCGGCGCGCCGTAACGGAAGTTAATCACCGCGTCGGAAATAAAAAGCGTAACGAGCGGTATCGAGAATTTGTATTTTCCTGGAAAGTACGCCGCGCTACAGAGGGCAATTGCGGCGAGCGGCGTGAAATTAGAAAGCCAGGTCGCACCCGAATGAATCAAAAGGCCGGTCGTAATGCGATAGGCCGCGGCCGAAAACACGAGCAGAAAAGCCGGAATCATTAGCAAGAATCTATCCGTCCGGCAGGATATGCAATCGGCATTTACCGCAGCTGCGTCTCTGTGAGCCGCGTCGCGAGTGCGCATTTCAAACACATCAGCGCAGGACGTCGCACAGCGAGGCAGCTACTAATATTTAGCCCCCGGCGGCGAGGAGCTTGCCAAGTCGCGCCTTACGGCGCTTGGCGGCATTTGGGTGAATGATTCCGCGCTTGGCGGCTTTGTCGATTGCTGAGATCAGGGCGCGGACGTGATCGGAGCCAGGCGTTTGCGTGCAACGCACCGTCTTCTGCATGGTCCGCAGATGCGTTACAACGCTACGATTGCGGAGCGATCGCTTCACTGTTTGCCGAGCGCGTTTAGCAGCTGATTTCGTATTGGCCATTGGTAATAATCAAAAACCTCGTGGACGTGCACGCTCGCGAGCGCATTGCGATTGTCAACCCCGAAGCTCTTCGGGATTAAGTTGACGCACTCCCAGATCCAAGTGGTCCGGTTGTGCCCTTCCAAGCGTCTATAAGCGTTTGTCCAATTCGAGCTTCGCTTTTTGTCGTTGGGCAGCAAGAGCCCCACGCATTCGCATTTGTTCGACCGAGAGCGTAGCGCCGGAAGTTGGAGTAGAAATCGTCTGGTCCTGGATCTGGGGTTTTGCGCTCGCGGTTACGAAAGTATTAATTGGTTGCGATCGCGGTGCCTTTGCCAGTTTGGGCAAGTGCTCAGGGGTAATCTGCACAAGCGCCCCAATGGGAACGCGATCATAAAGTGCGGCGACGTCGCTGGACTTCATCCGAATACAGCCATAGCTGGCTGGCCGGCCGATCGTCTTTTCCTGCGGCGTCCCATGAATATAAATACAACGTTGAAAAGCATGCGCGTTTTGCGCTTCAAGGCCGCGCAACCAAATGATACGCGTGGTTACGGGGTCGCGCCCGGGAGCATTGGGCTGCAGAACTTCGCCAGTGAATCGACGGTTGTGGAACACGGCCCCCGTCGGCGCGTTGTCACCAATTTTTTTCTCGACGGCAAGGTAACCCAGTGGAGTTGTCATTCGTCCCCAAGCGTCGCCGAGGCCGAACATTGAAGTGGACACCGGGTAGGTCGCCACTTTCCCGCCGTTCTGTACCAGCATCAGTTTTTGATCACGCACACTGACAATAAGCTGGCTCGATGTATCGACCGGTGTGACAGCGAACGCAGGCGCAATTGAAATGAAACTGAAAATTACTGCCAGGGGCCGACGCATGCGCAACTTCTTACTCGACAAATTTGAATTTGTCACGCGGGAATTGCATCGGCCGCGCCGGACCTGGCAATATTAATTTTTGACCAGCGATTGCTAAATGAAGAAACGCAGACGTAAAGGAAACCTGCTTGGAACATCAACAGGAAGGGCACGGACAAAAATTGGCCATGCACGATCGCGAACACCACGAAGTAAGTGAAATAGATTGCGAAAGCCAGTTCTGCCAGTGGAAGCGTTGATTGGAGCGGCCGGTATTTGCAGTTGCGCCACGGCTGCGACCTTCGTTCAATGCCGTACTTGGGCGTACGGGTGAAGTCGGATTTGTGGTTGATGAGCGCTTCCAGGACTGCACGCGCATTGTTGAGCGAAAGACCAATTCCCAATGCAAGCAGGAATGGCAGAAACAGAATCTCTTTCATCCACGTCCGGGGATGCAGTTCACGTTGGGCACAAATATAAAAAACGGCAACCGAAGCCGATGCTGCAAGGAAGATCGGAATATCGATAAGCAAAGTACGGAGCCACCCACCCTGAGGTCCTCCGGTCGAGGGATGCAGAAGCACACACAACAGAGCGAGCAGCAGGTAGGCGAAGTTCGACATCAAATGCCCGGTGGCTTCGAGCTTAATCGGGAACGGAAGGCGGCTGCGCCAGATCGTGGGCAACAATTTTTTACAAGTCTGAACGGAGCCTTTCGTCCAGCGATGCTGCTGAGACTTGAAGCCGTTCATGTCTACCGGCAGTTCCGCCGGAGTTACAACGTCTGAAAGATAAATGAATTTCCAGCCCGCCAACTGGGCGCGATAGCTGAGATCGAGATCCTCGCACAGCGTATCATATTGCCAGCCTCCGCTCTGTTCGATACAGGAACGCCGCCAGAGACCAGCCGTTCCATTGAAATTGAAAAACCTGCCGCTGCGGCTGCGCGCGGTTTGCTCAAGCAAAAGGTGTCCGTCCAAAAAGATCGCCTGCATGCGCGTGAGCAACGAATACCCGCGATTCAAATGTCCCCAGCGGGTCTGGATCATTCCCACTTTCGGGTCAGTGAAGTAATGGATGGTTCGCTTCAGTAGATCCCTTTGCGGAACGAAATCGGCGTCCAGGATACAAACGAATTCGCCTTCGGCAGCTTCGAGGCCTACCGCCAGAGCGCCCGCTTTGAAACCAGTGCGATCTACCCGATGAATGCGCTGAACATTAAAGCCTCGCTGTTGCAGTTCCTCCGCGCAGGAGGCGATGATCTCGCGGGTTTCGTCGGTTGAATCGTCCAGAACCTGGATTTGGAGAAGCTCCCGCGGATAATCCAATTCGCTCACCGAACGAAGCAAACGCTCGGCAACGTACACTTCGTTAAAGATCGGGAGTTGAACCGTTACCTTTGGCAGTTTTTCAAAATGACCCGCTGGGACCGGCATCCGCTTCCGGTTTTTCAGGTACAGATAGATGATGAAGTAGCGATGGATGCCATAAGCCGAAAGCCCGATGAGCACGCTCAGATAACAAATCGACCAGATAATGTGTGCGAGGCTTCCTTGCATGGGAGTTCTACAGCCCCGAAAGTTTTTCGGGATAAGCCCGACATGATGCCGTTTTCACCATGTCCGTCAATTCAAAAATCGTACATTTGCCTCTGAAATCGTCGCCGCATTCTGTTGATACACAACAATCTCCTCTCGATTTTCGTAATTGAGAGGGCGAACGGTCTGGCAATCCCTTTGATTGTCCAAGACTGGACGATTTTCTCGTGTGATTGGACTGACCCATCATTTCGACCTCACGTTGTGCTCGCGACATTCACGCTTGCCTGAAATGGCGAGCAGAGTAACGGTGATGAGCCAATTTTCGCAACCGGCAGGCATCAGTTGGGAGACACAATGACGAAACGAAGGCGCGACCGTTTCGAACGTTTCAAGATCATCTTTCCTATTCTTCTGGCGGGATGGATCCCATCGATCCTGACGCTAATTGTTTCCTACACGATCTTGCGCGACACGCTGGAATCAAGAATCCTGCGCGACCGGCAAACTCTAATTCAACTGGTGGGGCACTTGGTCGCCCATGATCTAAACCGCAGCAGCAGCGTCATCGAATATTACCAAACGCTGCCGGAAATGGTGAATAATCTGAGCGCGCCAAATCCGCAGGTTACTCAACAATGGCTCAACTCGGCGTTTTATTCCCACCCGCAGATCGATGGAATGTTCATCACAACGCCGAACGGCGACTTGGTCGCATCGATTCCCACGGCTTCGGAGATGATCGGCAAGGATTTTGGCTCGGAGTACTGGCGCGAGCAAGCGGCCGGAGCAGATGCAACCTTTGTCTCGGCAATTCACCCCAGGCTGTCGGATAACCGGCCCGTCACTGACATTGTCGGTGCGGTGCGTGCGCCGGACAGGACCATCCTGGGTTATGTCGGAGTCTCCGTCCTGGTGGAAAGGATTGGCCGGCGCTTGTCTGCGATTGAGTTTTCAGATCGCCTTGTTTTTGAGGTACTGGATCAAAACGGCGTGGCGCTTTTTGCCAGCGAGTTCAAGCCAAATCCCGTAACCCCTGCACCGAAGGCAAATGAAGGACTGATCAAAGAGATCAGCCAGAGCAAAAGCGGGCATTTCGAGCGGCATGGCAATCTCTATTCTTTCAGCCCCATTGAATCGAGCGGTTGGGTGGCCGTAGTGGAGCAGCCCAGGACCCTGGCTTACAAACCGGTTCATGATCTTTTGGGACGAATGACCGTGTTGGCAGCCTGGCTGATCGTCCTCACTGCAGTCTTCGCATGGCTGGGCAGCGGGTATTACCAGCGGCAGTTGGAAGCCAAACAGCGTCTGGAGCGCGAAGTCATCTTCAACGAAAAAATGCTGGCCAACATGCCCAGCGGAATCGCTTTCATCGATCCAGCTTCCCGCCGTTTTCTCCATGCCAACTATGCCTTTGCCCACATGGCGGAGCGTTTTGGCGATGTGCCAGCAGGTCGCGACGTCACGGAAACCACCTACGAGGACGTGAAGATTGCTCCGCCCGGGGCAATTGAGAGGGTGCTTACCTTTGGAACGCCATTTCAGCTAATTGAACATCCCTTGAAAGACAAGACCGGTATGACCTATTTTTTGAATGTCAATTTACTCCGGCTCCAAGGCCCACACGAAACCATTCAAGGCGTACTTTATCTGGTCGAAGACAAGACACGCGATGTCACGCTGCGTCAGGAATTGATTGGTGCGAACGCCGCAAAGGACCAATTCCTGGCATTGTTGTCACATGAGCTGCGGAGTCCACTCTCGCCGGTACTCGCGATGGTGGGAGAGCTCGAGGCTGAGCTGCCAGATTCCCGGCCCGTCAGGGAAGCGCTCGAGGTCGTCCGCCGCAACGTCGAACTGGAAGCACGGCTTATTGATGATCTGCTCGACGTGACTCGAATTGCAAAAGGCAAGTTGCAATTAAGCTTTGAAACCATTTGCGTCCACCAACTCCTGCAGCGCGCTTACGAAATATGCCGGGAGGAAATCGCTGCCAAGAATCTCGAAGCGGAATTTCATCTTCGCGCGACTCAAACACACGTGGAAGGCGATCCGGCGCGACTACAACAAGTTTTTTGGAATTTGATCAAGAACAGCGTGAAATTTACGCCGGAAAAAGGCCGAATCACTATTGAGACAGTTAACCCCGCGCCGGACAAAATCGAGGTTCGCATTATCGATACGGGCATCGGCATCGAGCCAGAACAGATCGATAAAATCTTCAACGCGTTCGAACAAGGGCAGGCTGAGATTACCCGGCGTTTTGGAGGGCTCGGCCTCGGTCTGGCGATTTCAAAGGCGCTGATCGACGCACATGGCGGAAAGATCCGTGTCGAAAGTCCTGGGAGAGATAAGGGCGCCACCTTTTCGCTGAAACTAAACACCGTCGTTACGCCTGCCGGCGCCGACGGCGATAGGAAAGATCTACCGGCTGGGCCGGAACGAGAACTGGCCGTCGCAAGGCATCGGCGCGTCCTGCTGGTAGACGATCATCATGACACTTGCATCGGAATGAAAAGGATGCTGGAACGCCACGGCTACGAAATTACGGTCGCGCATTCCGCCGACCAGGCCGTGGAAAAAGTCCGCACACAGGACTTCGATCTGCTTATCAGCGATATCGGATTGCCGGACCGCAGCGGTTACGAATTAATGCGCGAAGTGCGGCTCAACAAAAACCTGCCCGGAATCGCACTCAGTGGCTTTGGAACAGAACAAGACGTCAACCAAGCCAGAGCGGCAGGATTCGCCGAACATCTCACCAAACCGATCAATTTTGAGCGCTTGGAAAGGACGATCCAGAATCTGCTCTCGTAGCGCTTCTCTGAACCTCAACCCTGAGAGTTTTCCCTAGCCGGGGTTGGCGCGCGTGTTTCGATCTTGGCCTTGTGATCTGAGGCCTCTTTCAGTTCCCGCGAAAGCTTCTCAACGCGCTGACGCATAATCTTGCCAGCTTTGAATTTCACCGTCGCGCGTGGCGGAATGACAAAACTGCTCCCGGGTTGATTCGGGTTTCGACCGACGCGCGGCTTCGTCAGACGCGGCTGAAAAACGCCAAAATTGCGTAGTTCAACGGGGATATTGTTGGCGAGACTGTCGGTGATTTTATCAAGCGTCCGCTGGACCACATCGAAGACTTGATGCTGGACCATGCCGGTTTGGTTACTGATGGCGACTACGATGTCGCGCTTGGTTAACTTTGCCATATCTATTTTACTAATCGTTCCGTATTGCTCTTGTGGTGGCTCAATGAAGCATAAAAACGCGATTTTTTAAACTGAGTAAACTCTTCGACCAGAAGGCCAAACGCTTTTGAATGGCCGCTCGCGTGTCTCAATACGACAAGCAATCAGCGCTGTGACGTTTTAACGCGTTAACAAATCACCCACCTTTGCCGGGGCTACGGCGAGGCAGGCGTGGGCCTGCCCAATTCTCGCGCGGAGTCGGAGCGGGATAATAGTCCGGCGCCATTTCATGCGCGGTTCGGAAATGCACCTTGGCGACCGTGCGCAATGCGTCTGGTCCATTCATTTCCACAAGTTTTTTGGCGCTTTCTTTCACGCCCGCAGACACACCACGTTCCAACCGCACACCGATTTCCTCCCCTTTACGCTCCAGCCAATTGATGAAGGCCTCTCGCGCCAAGATCGATGCGGCCGCCACCGCGATATCTGATTCTGCTTTTGGCCGCTGCTCGATATTGATCCTTCTCCCGTGCCGCAACAACGATTGTTCCACCACACGCGCGTCCGCAAATTGGTCCGACAATGCCCTCGGGCAATCCGCCTTTTTCGCCAGCAGATTCTCAATTACTCGCGCATGTCCCCATCCAAGCAGTTTGTTCAAGTTGCCAAACTTCTCGTAAAGCTCGTTGTATTTCGCCGGCCCGATCAGGACCGTGTCCGTCAAACCGAGGGACTCCTTCCGAATAGCGTCCGCCAAAGCATGAATCCGCGCATCGGAACCAATCCGCTTGCTGTCTACGACACCGCCGTCTAGAAGTTTGCGCGCGATCCCCCGGTCGACGTACGCGCCCGCGATCACGAGCGGCCCGAAAAAATCGCCCTTGCCACTTTCATCCACGCCGAAGTGGGGCTCGAACATTTCCGGCGAATGCACTTCTTCATAGCCCAGCTTCGCTTCGCCAAGAATCTTTGGCTCCAGCTCAAACTGCACGAATTCTTCCAGACCTTTTCCCTGCACGAGAATCTTTGGTCCTTTCTGGTAAACCGCCACGCTCAATTTGTTCT
>QHQO01000035.1 GCA_003221195.1 Verrucomicrobiota bacterium | reverse complement strand
GTCTCCGGGCAGCCTCATGGGAGAAGCAGTCAAAGAGACGTTCGTACCGGAAGACAACGTCCCTCCGGTCGTCGCGAGCGGACTTCGCGGTTTCATCGCGAAGTTTACGGTGCTCAAGGGAGCGCAACGCGAGCTGTGGCTCACGTTCCTGATCAAGTTGTTCATCATCTCGGCGTACTCGATCACGAATAAGACTCTGATCCTGTGGCTTTCGTCAGATCTTGGGTTCAGCGATCAAGGGGCAGGAGCGTTGGTCGGTTGGGTTTGGGCACCGGCGATGACCGTGTGCACATTGTTAGCCGGGTCGTTCACCGATGCACTCGGTCTTCGCCGAACTTTTTTCGTCGGCGTCACTATTTGTGCAATCGCTCGCGCCGTTATGGTATTTACGACTGTACCATGGCTGGCACTGGCCGGCGGCTTGTTCCCGTTAGTGATCGGCGAGGCGTTAGGCACACCGGTGCTGATTGCCGCCACACGCCGCTATTCGACTGTGCGACAACGTTCGATCGCTTTCTCGATGATCTACATGGTCATGAACGTCGGCTATCTGATTGCTGGAAGCATTTTTGACTACGTGCGCCACTCGTTAGGCGAGTACGGCTATCTGAATCTCCTCGGATTGCACATAACGACTTATCGCACGCTTTTTCTCGTGAGCCTCGGCTTCGAAATCGTGCTTTTTCCGACAATTTACTTCTTGCGCAGAGGAGCTGAAGCAACAGACGAAGGTGTTCGATTCAACGCAGAACCAGTGAGGCACGCGACAGGCGCGTTCTGGAAACGCGCCTGGCTAACCATTCACGAGAGCGCCGTCGATACTGTCGTGCTGTTTAAGCGGCTGCTCGGTCAATCCGGTTTTTATCGCCTCCTCGCTTTTCTTCTCTTGATCGGATTTCTGAAGCTGATCTTCCTGCAAATGGACTACGTGTTTCCAAAGTTCGGCATCCGCGAGCTGGGCAACGGCGCTCCGATCGGTCACCTCTCGAATATCAATTACATTCTCATCATCATTCTCGTGCCAATCATTGGTGCTCTCACGCAGAAATATTCTGCGTACAGAATGGTGATCGTAGGCGGAGCGATTTGCGCCGCATCTGTTTTTGTTATGGCCTTGCCGACCTCGTGGTTTCAAGGATGGGCGGGAGGTTTCATTGGGCAATGGATTGGGCGCGGTTATCTGGGAGTACAAGGAAGCATTCACCCTTACTACGTGATGATCGCACTATACATATCGATCTTTTCAATCGGCGAAGCGTTCTACTCACCGCGAGTCTATGAGTATGCTGCCGCGATTGCCCCAAGGGGTCAGGAGGCGTCGTATGGCGCGCTATCGTATATTCCGTTTCTTATCGGGAAACTGCTCGTTGGAACTGGGGGATTTTTGCTGGCTGCATTCGTTCCGGAACACGGTCCGCGACGTCCCGAAATAATGTGGCTTATCTTTGCTATGGCGGCATCAGTCGCGCCGATCGGCTTGGTTACGTTCCGTCGCTATATTCGCGTCCCCGAAGCGGGTCGGCCCAATTAAACGGAAAAATGGCTTAGGACAAACGTCCAAAGCCCGGCCACTTTCTAGCTTGTTTGCGAATTTAATTAAAGAAGATCGCCGTGCCTGTACGATTTGCCAGCAAACGGGGTGGCGTGTAAATTGCGTGGCACTCTCGAGACAGTCACACTCTCAAAGCAGTCAGTACGGGTAAAGTGGGATCGATAGAATTCAGGAGAGTATGAAAAGCACACAATTAATACGCCCGCATCATGGGTCGCATAAGACGTTGTGGTTTGGTCTGCTTGGAACAGTCGTGGTGGTTGTCGGTTCGATTTTGTTGGCTTATGCTCAAACGCAGAAAAAAGAAGCTGAGAAAATGAATTCAACCAAGCCAATGCCGACCGAAGCTGAATTGCGAAGCCAATTATCCAAGGACCAGTATCACGTGACGCGTGAATGCGGAACCGAAACTCCGTTTCACAACGCCTACTGGGACAATCACAAGGCAGGAATTTACGTCGATCTTGTTACCGGCGAACCTTTATTCAGTTCGTTGGACAAATTCGACAGCGGCACCGGCTGGCCCAGTTTCACGAAGCCGATATCGCCTGAGAGCGTGGTGGAAAAGCGGGATTCGTCTCACGGAATGGAGCGAACTGAGGTTCGAGGAAAAACAAGCGATTCGCACCTCGGTCACGTGTTCAATGATGGCCCCGCACCGACCGGCGAACGTTACTGCGTAAACTCCGCGGCGATGCGTTTTATTCCTGTGGATAAGCTGAAGGAAGAAGGTTACGGCCAATATCTCTCGCTCTTTCAATCACCGCAGGGACAGCAACAGCAAGCACAACGCGATTAGCCAAGAATGGCGAACAGTGTCGCCACGTTAAATCGTTAAATCGCGCCTGATGCAACGATGTAACGAAACACGACGGGAACGCAGGTTTCGCTCTTCATTCTTTCATCATTCGTCATTTGGATTTCGTCATTGGATTTGTCCGTGAGTAATCGAGTTCTGTTTTTGAGAGACGCCGTCTAGCACCTAATTTAGTTTGTTTCATTATGACGAGGGACGATTTCGATTACGCCATTGAAAACACGCATGTAATTGTTGCTCCTGAGCAACAGATCGCGACCTTCGGCAGCACCAGCTTTAATTTTTATCTTATCTCGGAGCTGATGGACCGAGTCGATCAGGTCCGGATTCGCAATGGGAAAATTCACGCAGAGCGCCCTCAAATCGTTACACCGGAACATTATTACCGGTTATTGCTGGAAGGTTTCGGAGAAAAAGCGGAGCGATATGTCGATCAACTGCGCGAACACGCCCGGAATATCGCGGTGCTTCGTTACGGTTTTCAATTTCGCAAAACCGATCTAAGCGAGCAAACGCTGCGCGATTCAATCGAGACCGTAATCAATCGCACCAGGCGCCGCGTCGAGGGCTCAAATGAACCACTCAGCGCCGTTATTCAGGGTGTCGACGATGCCTGGGAAGTGTGTCTGCTCAAGTTCACGATTGATCTCGTCGAACGTTCTTCTGGCGGTAATCTTGGTGATTTTCGCAAGCGCGGCTTGTTGTAGCTGCGTGGGTCCGACCGTCGCTGCGCCTCAAAGATTCTCCCTGATAAACGCGCCGGCACTCGCAAGTGCGCGGCGGCCGGGCTCAAGATGAGCGTTCCATAGAAGCCATGCATGAATCATATGCGGCCAGATTTCCAGAGTCACGCGGACATCGGCTGCGCCAGCAACAGCCGCAAAACGAGTCGCATCATCAAGCAACGTCTCGGCTGAGCCCACTTGAATTAATGCTGGAGGAAAACCCTTGAGATCGGCGTAAAGAGGAGAAACACGCGGGTCCTTCCGATCCATTCCCGCTGGCAGATAAGCGTCAGCCAATTCAATCAGATACTGCTTGTGAATGAGCGGATCGACAGCGTCTCTAGTGAAAACTGTTGAGCCGGATATCGTCAGATCCGTCCATGGCGAAATTAACCAGCCGCAACCCGGAAGCTCCTCGTGCGCATCGCGTAGCCGAGTGATCAACGCAATTGTGAGGCCGGCACCGGCGCTGTCTCCGCCAATCGCGATGTGCGCAGCAGGAATATTCTGGTTCCGCAGAAAACGCCACGCCGTCAGTACATCGTCATACGCTGCGGGGAACGGATGCTCTGGAGCCAATCGATAACCAATGGCCAGCGTTCGCACTCCAGCGGCCCGCCCCGCCTCAGTGACCAGCCGACGGTGACTAACGATTGAACCGGAACAATAACCGCCACCGTGAAAGAACATCAGAACTCGGGAGCGATCGCTGCCTGGAGCGATTGACCATTCGCCTGGTAATCCGTTCACGTCGGCGGCGGTGAGCGCCACGTCCTCAGCTACAGGCCAAACAGAACCGACATCATCGAGGCGCTTTCGTCGCTCAAGCCATCCAACAGGTCGCGGCTTGGAACTTAACAGCGCGCGGATCCTCTCGATTTCACTTTGAGCCATCGCGTTTAAATGAGTATTAGCCTCCAGGTGCAATCGGAGTACAAAACTTTCGGCTTTTGTCAGCGCCTAGACCTTGTCATCCTGCGCGCTCGAACGGCAAGTGAAAAACTATCTCCAGCTTAATCTGAGTTTGCTTTACTGGATTCTGATCGCGCCATTTACCGGGCAATTCTTCAAAATCGGTCCGATCTTCAGACAAATGGTGGCCATCGGCGTGCGCGCGACAGCGATGGTGGCACTCACGGCGTTCAGCGTTGGCGTAACGCTCGCGATGCAGGCCGCACACTCTCTCGAGAGCCTCGGCGCGGAAATGTACATTCCCGATCTGGTCATGCTTACCCTCTTGCGTGAAATGGGTCCGGTCTTGATCGCGGTAATCGTCATTGGACGCAGCGGCTCTGCCGTAGCCGCGGAACTCGGCACAATGAAAGTGTCAGAAGAAATCGAGGCGCTTGAAGTGATGGCAATCAATCCGGTGCAATATCTGGTAGTACCACGTTTTCTCGCGATGATGGTAATGTTACCGGCGCTCACCATTTTTGGAAATTACATCGGGATTCTGGGCGGCTGGGCAGTCTGTCGTTTCGCGCTCGATTTTAATACCGCCGGATATGTGCTCCGCGCGCTCGAGAGCGCCGATACTTGGGATCTGTATTCAGGAATGATCAAAAGCGTTGTTTTCGCATGGCTCATCATCACAATCTCGTGCAACGCAGGCCTGACTGTCGAAGGCGGTGCGGAGGGCGTGGGTCAGGCAACAACGACTTCGGTGGTCCAGGCCCTGCTGGCAATGTTAGTGATGAACGCGGTGCTGACGGGTATCTTCTTTTTTAGCGCATGAATGCTAACGCAGAAAACATCATCGAAGTAACTAACCTCGTCCGAAAATTCGGGGACCGCACGGTGCTCGATGACCTTTCTTTTAACGTTCACCGGGGTGAGACAGTCGTTATTATGGGCGGCAGCGGCTGTGGAAAGAGTACTCTCCTTCGACACATGATCGGTTCCATGAAACCGACCTCAGGTGTCGTAAAGCTTTTTGGCGAGGAAATCACAACGATGAAGGAGCGCGAGCTTGAACGGGTACGCCTGCGATTCGGCATGCTGTTCCAATCCGGTGCCCTGCTGGCCTCGCAAAGCGTGGGCGAGAACGTGGCGTTGCCGCTTTTGCAACACACTGACAAATCTCCAGATGAAATCGAACAGATCGTAAAAAAGAAACTTGAAATGGTTGGCCTGACTGGTTTTGAAGACCTTAAGCCAGACGAGATCAGTGGCGGGATGAAAAAGCGTGTGGGGCTTGCCCGCGCGCTTGCGCTCGACCCGGAACTGTTATTTAGCGATGAGCCGACCTCAGGGCTGGATCCGATCATGACCGCAGTGGTAGATGAACTTACTCTGAAACTGACGCATGGGACTCACATGACCGCGGTGGTAGTCTCCCACGATATGACCAGTGCATTCCGCATCGCGACGCGCATGATTATGCTCGGACACGGCGGCATTGTGGCGCAGGGTACACCGGATGAAATTCGGAACAGTCCGAATCCCGAAGTGCAACAATTTATTCACGGCGAGGCTGACGGTCCGATTCCTTTGAACCTGTCACAAGAAGAACACGAGGGGCATCAGCAGGTTAAGCCGCGCCCCTTCGTTGCAGCACGTCACAGATTTCACCGGAAGACAGCATGAGATGCGTCATGGATGACGAAGCTCGAATGACGAATGACGAAAAAATAAGGAACGACATGTGCGAGTCGCTCAGTCGTAACAGCGCTCCGTCGTATTTACCGTTCAACGATTTAACGATTCAACATCTTAACGTGGCGAAGCCATGAGCTTAATGAGACGCAATCTGTCCGACTATTTCGTCGCGCTATCTGTGATCGCCTGCAGTCTTGTGTTGCTCGGTGCGCTTACTTTCGCACTTTCTGGTTATCGCTTAAAAAAACCAACGCGAACTCTGCAGATCAATTATGAAGACGTGACCGGCATCAAGGTGAATTCCGAAGTGCGTTATGCCGGCGCGCCGGCAGGGCGCGTGGTCGCGATGCGTCATCTCACTGCCAAAGAACGCGAAACCAGCGCGAACAAGAAAGACGCTGTGCGAGTCACGGTTAGCCTCAATGACGGAATTCCGCCGCTGCCCGCCGACGTTACAGCAACGCTAAGCTCCGACACGATGCTTTCGCCGAAATTTGTGGCGCTTTCCGCAGGGACGCCCGGAGGTCAGACGCTTGCAAACAACGCGGCGATTGAAGGCCATCCATCGTACGGCCTCGAGCAAATCACAGCAGAAGCGGGGCCATTGTTCGAGAACGCAAACAAGTTGCTCGATAATCTCAATGGGACTGTCACGGGTTTGAAGAAAGATCTTGGCGAATTTACGCCGAAGCTCGGCCCACTGGCTGATTCGTTAAAAATGGATGTGGACCACCTACAAAACATGATCACAAACCTCGAGGGCGTAGCCAAAGGCGCGGATACGGTGTTCGGCAGTGCTGATAGTTTCATTAAAACGACTGACAAACAGCTTTCTGAAGACTTGAAACAACTGCATGTGACGCTCTTGAATCTGAAAGTAGTCACCACCTACGCGAAGGAGCTCGTGGGAACGCTCGCCGCGAAGCCAAACCGCGTCATCTTCAGCGGAAAACCGGCAACGCTCACACCTGAGTCGGAAATCCTGAAAAGCTCAAAACCTGTGCCGGCAAGAAAACCGTGATTGGCTTGTAGCCGGCCGCCGGCGAACTGACGTGCAGCGGATTCCGCCTGTTTTGTTCTTGGTAATGATGAGATTCCAGTCTTGCGTTCCTGTGCAAGATCCGGCAACAACCTGTTCCCTATGAAACGTCTTCTCTTATTTTTCATCATCTCGGCAGCTTTTCCGTATGCTCTTTTCGCAAGTGATTCGCTTCCATTCCCCGTCAGCCTTGGCGGTCAGGCGGCAAAGGACGGAGTGCCTTTCGCGAAGATCGAAAATCCCGTTGCGGCGGATGCGGAACTGGCGGTCGAGTCGAAGAGCGACATGATCATTGTGAACGTGAATATAGTGACTGCGAAGAACGAACCGGTCCCAGGCTCAACGCCTGCGGTGATTTTGCTCCAGGGCAAAACCAAAACGACTATCGACAAGACGATGGACGGGAGGAAGCTCCCTGCGGGAAAATACATCATGAGCGTGGTGAGCGAAGGAAAAACTGCCAGTATCCTCTTCACCATCAAATAACATTTGCCTGCTCGAAACGATTCATTCTTCGCGATCCGACTTCGTGGCGGCAGCGGCTCCGGCGTAGATAGTTGGTGCCAAATTAGTTCGATAGCGCCACATCAATTTTAAGAAGCGAACCGCATCGCGCAGTGGACGGATCTTGCTCACCTGATCTGTGTAAACAGTCGTGATTGGGACTGATTCGATCCGGTATCCTTCGCGGCTGGCGATAATGAGCACTTCAGTTTCGTAATCGAATCGGTCTCCGCCGCCAAGCAACTCGGGGATCAACTGGCTGTCTAACATGCGGAAACCGCACTGCGTGTCGGGGATTTCTTGCTTACAAACACGGCTGATTTGCCTGCTCATGCAACGATTCACAACGCGCCGGATGAATGGCATTCCAGCAGCGTTATCCATGCGATTGCCAAGGAAAAATGTGAGCCGCGCCGTAGCGGAGGCTGCTGCCGCAAGGAACCGGTCAATCTCTTCAGGAAGATGTTGACCGTCGGAATCGAGAAGGACTGCCCATGCGACTGCCAGATCGGATCCGCCGCTGGAGAGAGTCGCTGCGGCGAGCCAGTGGCCTAATCCTGTCTTAATCGCTTCGCCTTTGCCCCGGTTTTCGCTGTGAACGATGACGTCAGCACCAGCCTTGCGTGCGCGTTGCGCGGTCTGATCGGTTGAGCCGTCGTCAACGACAAGGACGTGGTCCAGCTGTCGCCGGACTCGACGCACAATGTCCCCAATATGCTTTTCATCCTGATACGCAGGAATGACCGCGGCGGTTTGCGAACGAATCTGAGCGAGCGGATCGCGCTCGATCTTTGTCATCGCCGTACGACCGGATGAAAGTCGGCCGCGTGATACGAGCTGCGGACCAGCGGGCCGGAGGCGACATGGAGAAAGCCTTTTCTGCGCGCAATGTCGCCGTAGTAATTGAATTGCTCGGGTGTGATGTACTCGACCACGGGTAAATGCTTCGGAGTCGGACGTAAATACTGACCCATAGTGAGCACTTCGCAGCCGACCTCGCGCAAATCGTCCATGGTCTGAAAAAGTTCCGTCTCCTTCTCGCCGAGTCCAAGCATGACACCACTCTTCGTCACCATACTTGGCGCCAAATGCTTTGCGCGTCGTAAAACTTGCAGCGAGGTGCGATACTTGGCGCGCGAACGCACCAGCGGCGTGAGGCGTTCTACCGTTTCCATGTTGTGGTTGTAGATATCAGGACCGGCATCGAGAACGTTCTGGATGCACCAATCCTGCGCGTGAAAGTCCGGAACGAGCACTTCGACAATCACAGAAGGATCCATTTCTCGAATCGCCATAATTGTGCGGGCGAAATGATCGGCGCCGCCGTCCCTGAGATCGTCGCGCGCGACGGCCGTGATAACGACATGTTTTAATTTCATTCGGCGCACTGCCTCAGCGACGCGTTGCGGTTCGTCTTCCTCCAGCGCGAAAGGCTTAGCAGTTGTCACGGCGCAAAACCCGCACGCGCGCGTGCAACGGTCGCCGGCGATCATGAAAGTCGCCGTGCCCTGGCTCCAGCACTCCCATCGGTTTGGGCATTGCGCGCTTTCGCAAACCGTGTGCAAGCTCAGATCAGAAATCAGCGCCTTAGTCGAAAAGAAAACCGGATTGGATGGCAAACGCACCTTGATCCATGGCGGTTTCTTCTCCTGATGCAGGGTTGGATCAATCTTTGCGCACGACATGACAACGAAAATTAACCTACCGTTGAAGCGTTGGAAAGTTAAAGCGTTGAAGCGTTACGATGCCATCCTGTCATGTTGAGCGAAGCGAAACATCTCTGGTCTATCATTTTCATGCAGTGTCGAAAAAACAATTAGAGCTTCTTCGCTTCGCTCAGAATGACAACACTGCTTAACGCTTCACTCTTCAACGATCACAGCTTCGTCCGCCCTGAAAGCGCGGCAGAAAGCGTCAGTTCATCCGCCGATTCCAGGCCGCCGCCCGCTGGAATGCCGCGGGCAAGACGCGTAAGGTTGACCGGTTTGTCCTTCAAGAAATCGACAATGAAATTTGTGGTAGATTCCCCTTCTACATCGGCAGGCAGTGCGAAAATGATTTCGGTAACCTTTTCCCGATCGACGCGTTCCAGTAATTCTTTAATGCGCAAATCGTCGGGACCAATATGATCGAGTGGAGATATCTTCCCTCCAAGAGAATGGTATCGCCCCCGAAAGACATTAGTTTTTTCCAACGGAAGGATGTCGGTGGGTTGCTCTACGACGCAGAGCAGCTCTGTCGAGCGTGACGAATCCGCGCATATCTCGCATATTTCTCCGGAAGAAAAAAATCCGCACAGCTTGCAGGAACGAATCGCCTGGCGGGTCTCCGCGATAGCTCGTGAGATTTGTTCCGGCTGATCGCTCCGTGCCCGCACCATCCAGAGCGCAATCCGCTCTGCCGAGCGAGGACCCACTCCCGGCATTTGTCGCAGTTGCGCAACCAAATTCCGGATTGCAACCGGATATTCCGTCCTTCTCAAAGCGCGCTTAGCTTTCTTGCAACGGCGATTCCGTTAGCTGCAGGACAAGCGGTTCCAACCGCTGCAAATAGAATTGCAGTGCGGGATCGTCTTCCTCCTCGGGCCCGCGGGCCTTCTGAAATTCAGAATAAGCTTCCGCCCAGCGCTTTTCTCGATAGAGAACTACGCCGCTCCAGAAAGAATCTCTACGCGCGACATGCTCGGGTTTGGCTTCCGTGGCAAGGCAAAGTGGCTCGTAGATTTCAAGTCGATCGTGCGAATTCGTTCCGCTCACGAAATCAATTGGACGCGCGACGATCGTTTCGCTCACAGTGTCGAAAGTGGGCGTATCAATCAGGACCTTCGATCCATACCGGTGATTCAAAGCGCAAAACCTGCGCGCGAATTCAATCGGTTCGCCGCTCGCCAGGAGCGCGGGATGTACGCTGCCCTTTAGCGCACCGGCAATTATCGCACCCGAGCCGATGCCGGCGTGCATTTCCCAGTCGCTAAAAATGTCTTCGTTGTCCTGCCGTCGCTCGCGAAATTTCTTTGTTAAGTCGAGCACAGCACGCACTGCCTCCTCAGCATGCTGGCCACCAGTGTTCGGAAAACCAAAAATGGCAACCACCCCCTCCCCGTCGGCAGCTTGTAGATAAGCTCCTCTCTCGATCAGGCCATCGGCGGTTTCACGAATAAATTTCGCCATTGTTTCAGCGAAACCGCCGGGGTCAGACGAACTTGTGAATCCATGTCGATTGGCAATGTCGCAGACCACGACGCTCACTTCGTACGCTTGCGCCTGGCCATCGAAGTCCCCGTTGCTGACACGATGAAATTCTTTTTTTGAGAGGCGATTCGCGAAGAGTGTTCGTACTAAATGCGACCGGTCTCTCTGCAAAAAAGCGGTCCATCCCTCCGCGGCAACCACCGCTAGAGCAACCGCAAAAATGCACGGAACAGGCTGGAAAAAAATCCGGTAAAGGGAGCAAACCCACGAAAGGACGAGGAACTCGATCAATAAAAAGCCGACCAACGAGTAGCTTCGAAGCCGAGGCAAGTTTCTCAGGCTGAGCCAGGTGACACTGACAGCTGTCACCAAGACAAAAACGTACTGCCATTTTTCGCCCACGACTCTCGTCGCACCGGCATAATCGGAAACAAGCTGCGCAATAGCAGTCTCAAAGCCCGCCATCGCCTTGGTTGCGTGCAAGACACCCACAACGATGGTGACGACAAGTCCAATTACGAGCGTTGTGATCAACGAGCGCTTCATGAACGATCAGGCCTTTTGGGCAGCTGCAGCTGGGTAATAGGATTGCACCACCAGTTCACTTAAGAATTTGTCGGGCGCATCGACGGCTTCGGCATTGATCACAAACCTTGTCTGATCAGTATTCTTTTTGATCAGACTTAATCCGAACTGGTAATCCTTAAACAGGTGGGCACAAAGATCGCTCATGGTCATCCGCTCAGTTTGCGCGCGCTCGACAAGGCGCCGCACTGCACTTTCATCAAAAACAAATTCCAATGCATGCCGACTGCTGAATTTCTCCGCAAACTGGCGCGCACCGGCTTCGAGCATTTGCGCCTCCAGCTTGTGTCCCTCCGCCATCAGCCGGTCGAGTACACGCTTTGGCTCGCGCACGAGCGCAGCAGTAACACGCAACTGGCTCAGGCCCGACCCTGCCAGGTAGTATTTGTAATCGCGGAACAATTTTTCGAATACCGTTAGCAATCCACGTGCACCGGTCTTTTCGTTGGCGGCCGCTTCGGCCAGCAAACGCAGAGCTTCGTCTTCGAAACTGATCTCGATGCGGTAGGCGCGGAAGGCGCGCTCGTATTGCCGGAGCAAGCTTCCCTCGGAATACTTCATGATGTTGAAAAGATCGTCGGCATCCAGCTCTTCACACACCACGCGCACTGGCAATCGGCCGATGAACTCCGGCTCGAATCCATATTCGATGAAATCCCGAGTCGTTACGTGCCGGAACAATTCGTTGTCCATTACCTGAATCGGTTCTGCGCTGAATCCGATCTGACCTTGCCGAACGCGGCGCGCCACTTGTTCTTTCAACTTCTCAAATGCACCGCTGACCACGAACAGAATATGCCGCGTATTGATCGTTTCCCGTTTCGCCTTCCCGCGCCGTTGAAACTCGAATGCCGCCTGCAATTGCGCCTGCAAATCGTTCATGCTGCGAACGGGCACTTCTGTTTCCTCCATTAACTTCAGCAGCGTTGTCTGCACACCGCGTCCGCTGACGTCCCGGCCGATCAAATTTCCGGCCGCTGCGATCTTGTCGATCTCATCGATATAAATGATCCCGAATTGCGCCAGGTTCACGTCGCCGTCGGCTTTGTGTACGAGCTCGCGCACTAAATCTTCCACATCGCCGCCGACGTAACCGGTCTCGCTAAACTTCGTAGCGTCCGCTTTCACAAACGGTACTTTGATCAGATCGGCGATGTGTTTGATGAGATAAGTTTTGCCGACCCCGGTCGGCCCCACCAAAATTACGTTTTGCTTGATGTATTCGATCTCCTGCGCACGCGTGGCATCTTCTTTCTCAAGACGGCGGAGGTAATTGGCGTGGTTGTAATGATCGCAAACTGCGATCGCTAACACCTTCTTTGCTTCATCCTGCTTGATCACGAAGCGGTCGAGATGCGCTTTAATATCCCGCGGCAGAAGCCTGAATTCGAATTCCTCGTGATCGGTCTTCTCCGGCTTTTCCTCCTCTTCTGCTGCCGCGGGCTCCGGCTCGGCAAAAGTCGCCACTGAGACGCGGTCGCCGAAGTTCTGTTTCATGAACTCCGTGATCTTGGCCTTCAATTCTTCCGGCGAGGGAAACTGCGGTGGTGGTGGGTTTTGCTCCATATCGCGATCCAGAAAACGTCGCGTCAAAAACCAATTATGGCAATGATTCGTCTAAAATCTGACTCTCTGGGCCGGGATTCGTTCATTGACGGTTGGTTTCTTGTTCTTGCTCTTACTCTTGCTCGAATACTCGTTCTGAACACGCGCGATTCAGCGGGCAAGATGCCCGCTGGCCCCACAGCCAAGATGGCTGTGCTCCGCCGCTAATGCGCCAGCGTAATGTCGGGAAATAGCTGGGAAATCTGTTCTTTGTATTCAGGCTTAGCTTTTGCGGCTGCATCGACCAGCTCCCGAGCCGCTTCGGTCTGTCCAGTTTCACTCGCAAAGACAGCGCAACGCCATTGTCGATCTGCCGCGTCGCGCGCTACTGGGTTGATGAACGATCTGGAAAGCATCAACAACGTCTGTGGCGAAAGTTTCTCCCAGGTGATCCATGCGATGCCATACGGAAGTTTCATCGTGAGGCCTTCATCCGTGGCGCTTACTATGCCTGTATATTGCGCGCCGGAGCTATCTGTTAGTGCACCCGAGAAATGCGCCCGATTGAGATCATCAATCAGAGTGTTCTTCCAATCAGACATGAACTGCGCTCTCTTCTCTGCGACTTCTTCAGCAGGCTTATAGTATGCGCCGATCAGTTTCACGTTCCTGATCCCCGTAGCCGCTTGAGCAAAGTGATACAGCGCGACTTGCTCTCTGTATTCGGCGAGTGCTTTGTTCCACTGACTGCGATCCAACCAGCCTGTGCTGCGGGCGATAAAGAACAAAATCGCAGCGGCCACTATGGCCGGTAAAGCCACGCGAATGAAAGGTGGCAGGTGGCGATGCCAGCGTAAAACCCCATTTAGCAATTCAAAGCTGCGCCGAGTAAAGCGAGACAAGGCTGAAGGCCAGCGTCGTGGCCGCGTCCCACCGCTACTGATTGCATCGTCCAATTCCAGCTCACGCCACGCTCGCTCAAGCTCTGCCACCAGATCGTCGTAGGAAGAAAAACGCTGCGCCGGATTAGCTGCGATCATTCGCTGCAAAACCTCCGCAGTCGCCGCAGAAACGTCCGGCGCGGTCGCCTGCAAATCGAGTGGTCGTTGTTTTGATTCGAGCAATGCGGTCGCGGAATTTGTGCTGGCTTCGATTGGCGGTTTGCCTGCAATGGCATGAAAGAGTGTTGCGCCTAAACTGTAAATGTCGCTGCGGAAGTCCTCGGGGTTGTTGTTCAGGCGTTCCGGCGCGACATATTCCGGGGTTCCCCAAACGACGCCGCCGATTCCCCAACGTTGCGTTGCGCTGCTAGCGAGACCAAAGTCGCCGATTTTTGCTGCGTGTTCATCGACAAACAAAATATTAGCCGGCTTCACATCACGGTGAATCAGACCTCTTCGCTGCGCAGCACGCAGGCCTTTTGCAACCTGAATACCAATCTCAAGCACGCGCTTTTCCGGTAAGCGCGGTTGCAACGCCATGAGATCGTCGAGGCTTCCCTGATCGACCAACTCCATTACCACATAGAACTGGCCGTGATCTGTTCCCGAATCGAATACCTGTATCACATAAGGATGATTCACGGCGGCGGCAATGCGCGCCTCTTCTTGCAATCGAGCTTTATGATCCTCTTCACCGCCAAGATCTTTGCGCAACAGCTTCAGCGCGACGAACCGATCCAGCTGTTTGTCGCGTGCCTTATAAACGGTGCCCATCCCGCCAACACCAAGCGTCTCGACCACGACGAAATGATCGAAGGCTCTCTCCACGCGTATTTTCTTGCCACACGTTGGACAGGCGATTCGCGCCAATGGCTCTGCCTCTGTCGTATCGACAGTCGTCCCGCACGCGGGGCATGTTTGCGCGGTTGGCTGACTCGCCATTGCGCCAATTGTAACATTCGCTGCCCTGGGAGCAATGAAATGACACTCAAGCTCATGACACATGCGTGGAGGGGTTTGTGCCAAACGCGCGATAAATCGCTTCCGGCGCTTGACCCGAGCACCGCTACAACTGTTTCTCTCGCCTCGTGTGGGAAAGCACGGCCGAGCGTTCGACGCACGCAGCGCACGGTTTAATGTTCGCCATGCGAGTTTGAAAACTCGCGGCACGCATTCATCTACCTATGAGGCAACTTCCCTCCGAAAATTCGACTCCGATCGAGCTTCTCGTATCAGCAAACGAGGCAATGCTTCGCCTCGATCAATTTATGACCAAGCGGCTTCCAGAATTCTCCCGGTCACGACTTCAGCAGTTGATCCGCGACGGGTTCGTTCGACTCAATGACTCAACCAGCCGGCCAAGCCAAATTGTCCGAGGCGGCGACAAGATTGAGCTGATCGAGCCGCCTTTGGAAAAGATCGAGATGTTCCCGGAGGCGATCCCGGTTGAGATACTCTTCGAAGACGACGATCTCATCGTCATCAACAAGTCGCCGGGGCTTGTCGTTCATCCTGGTGCTGGTCATCGCGAACACACTCTCGTCAATGCGCTCCTCAACCACTGCGCGACTTTGTCGGGAATCGGCGGAAAGGAGCGTCCCGGCATCGTTCATCGTCTCGACAAAGAGACGAGTGGTTGTCTCGTCGTCGCCAAGAATGATGCCACCCATCGAGATCTATCCAGGCAGTTCGCAGCGCGTACCGTTGAAAAGATTTATCTTGCGCTGGTTGCAGGAAAATTGCGCAAGCCAGCTGGTGTAATAGAAGGGAAAATCGGACGACATCCGGTCTATCGAAAACGAATGAGCGCGACGACCCTGCGTGGACGCGCGGCCAGAACCGAGTATCGCGTCATTCGCTCAGGCGATCAGGCAAGCTTGATCGAATGCCTTCTACACAGCGGACGGACTCACCAGATCCGCGTGCATCTTCATCATCTCGGTCATCCGGTGCTCGGCGATAAAATCTATGCGCCGCGCCTTGCAAAGAATTTTCCACGACAAATGTTGCATGCGTGGAAGCTTGAATTTCGCCATCCTCGCACTGAGGAATGGAAAAGCTTTGAAGCGCCGTTGCCTGACGATTTCGCGGCCGCGATAAAACTGACAATCGAATCTCAACAAGTATGAAACAGCGAAAACTTGGACGCGGTGGTCCGATTGTCTCGGCGATCGGTCTTGGTTGCATGGGAATGTCGGACTTTTATGGCGGACGTGATGATGAGGAGTCCATCGCGACAATTCATCGCGCGCTGGATCTCGGGATCACGTTTTTCGACACAGCCGATATGTACGGGCCGCATACAAACGAGCAACTACTCGGCCGCGCCTTACGCGGACATCGTGAACATTTCATCATTGCGACAAAATTTGGGATCGTGCGTGATCCCGCCCGGCCTGACTACCGCGGGATTAGCGGAAAGCCGGATTACGTTGACAAAGCCTGCGAAGGAAGTTTGCGCAGATTGGGCGTTGATGTGATCGATCTTTATTATCAGCATCGTGTCGATTCAGACACGCCGATCGAAGAGACCGTTGGCGCCATGGCAAAGCTTGTGCACAAGGGCAAAGTGCGCTTTTTAGGTCTGTCCGAAGCAGGCGCCGATACCATACGCCGCGCGCATGCCGTTCACCCGATCACGGCATTACAATCGGAATACTCACTCTGGACACGCGATCCCGAAAAGGAGGTTCTTGGCGTATGCCGCGAACTCGGCATCGGTTTAGTACCATACAGTCCGCTGGGCCGCGGTTTTTTGACCGGGCAAATTAAACGCTTCGAGGATCTGCCGGAAGACGATTACCGCCGAACCTCGCCCCGATTTCAGGGAGAAAATTTCCAGCGCAATCTCGCACTTGTGAAGCGAGTCGAAGAAGTCGCTCAGGAGAAAAAATGTACCTCAGCGCAATTAGCGCTTGCCTGGGTGCTCGCGCAGGGACACGACATTGTACCCATTCCCGGAACCAAACGTCGCAAATATTTGCAGGAAAATGTCGGCGCAGTTGATGTCGCTCTTACCAGCAAAGATCTGGCGCGTATTGATGAAGTCGCTCCTCAGGAAGCCGTCGCTGGTCCCCGTTATCCAGACTGGGCGATGGCTATGGTGAACCGGTGAATGGACCGAGACTACAAGACCGCGGACAACTGACCACCCGACCAACGTATCAGGCCGATCACAATCAGGCTTGTGATGCTTGCGACCACTTTGCTGAGTTTTCCTGCTTCTTTTTCGACTGCTCGAATTAGACCATGCAAGCAGGCAAATGTTGCCTTCGTTTGTTGCTGAAGCGCACCTGTTTCCTCTGACGACAAGTAATCGAGCCCTCGCGCGCGGTGAATGAAATACTGAGCCTCTGACAAAGAGCCGCGCGCGATATAAAGAAAGTGAAGGTAATCCTTCTTGCTCTCTCTCGATGCCCCTTCGACGATGTTCGCAGGAACCGAATAAGCAGCGCGGCGCAATTGACTCGTTAGTCCGTAAATTTCGTCTCTCGGAAAAGACCGCGTACGCTCGTAGATGGCCACGGTCAAATCATCCGCCAGTCTCCAAGCTTCGATTTTCGTGTAAATCTCTCATAGTCCTATGGTCAGTGGTCTGTGGTCTTGTTGTCCAGCCTTCTTGGCACCATCGCGTTTGCCAGCATCGTCTGGACAATTTCGCCGCGCTGATTCGTGGTTACGTTGCGCAACCGAATGATGCCGTAACCCGGCTTGGAGCGCGATCGTCTTAGATCGAGAATCTCCGTTTCAACGGTGAGCACATCACCAGGTCGCACCGCGTTAGGCCACCGCACTTCGTCAACGCCAAGCCCGATGGCCCCCTCGGCGAAGTTTAACGTTTGGACAAACAGCCGCATTGTCATGGCAGCCGTGTGCCAGCCACTCGCGATCAATCCTTTGAAAAGTGTGCGCTCTGCAGTTTTCCGGTTCAGATGAAACATCTGCGGATCGAACTTGTGGGCGAACTCGATGACCTGCTTCTCAGTGACGTTTAGCGGCTCGGATTTAAACCGGTCGCCTATTTTCATATCGTCGAAGTAATGCTCTTTCATCCTGGTCTCTTTGTTCATTCTAAAATGGCGAGCCCAATTGATGCGTCATCCTGCAGGATTGAGCAATGCCTAATATGTGCCATGACTGCGGACCATTGGGTGTTGTCAAAGGCGTGGCAGATCCGCGCTCTGGTCATTTCGGGTCGGCACTGCGACACAGTTCCGCGGCTGTAGGGCTGCGTAGCTATAAGATGGAGTCTGAACTCGCCGCGAGCTGGGTAAAGTGGACTGGGGCAAAGACCGTAACTGGCTCTTGTTCGGCTCAGCTCAGCCCCAGAAATTCAGCCAGTAGAAGATGCATTGACAATCAACACCAAAGAGGAGGCATTATGAAAAACACAATTGTTATGCTCGCCTGCTTGCTACTTGCTCCGTTGGCATTTGCGCAGCCGGGCTCGACGAATAAGAAACAAACAACCACAGAACCAATAACAGTAACGGGAGCGGTCATCAAAATGACGACCGAGGAAGGAGCGGCTGCCAATTATCAGCCTGTCAGAACGCTCGTTATTCGAGAAGACAACTCGAAAAGCACAGCGCGTTACGTCGTCAATGGACGCGGCCGCGTTTTGAACAAAGCCGGCCAAGTCGTCCAAACTGCGATCAAACCCGGCGCACGCGTGCTTGTTTATTACGCAAACACCAGCGATCTGCGTACGATCGATCACGTGGTCGTTGTCGACTGAGTCTGCGTGAAGCTTCGCTAATAAAAGCCGCAGGGTTCCAAGCCCTGCGGCGCTTTTTTTGATACTAACCGCGCCGTCACATCCAGACTTCGTTCAATTCTCGTGAGCGAGAGGATCGCTCTGTTCGCTCTGTCGCCCCCGCCCCCATTGGCCAGAGGCATCCGGATGCCGAAATAATTTCGATCCAGTTGTGTCTCAAACAGGAGAGGCGCCGAACGATGAGAACCTTGTCGTAGCGCCTCTTATTTGAATGATTGGAGGTCAAATGATGAATGGAAAGTTCCGGTTATTCGGTCGGGGTGATATTGAAAACAGCTTTATGCATCTTGTCGCTCGTAGCATGCGCGAACAACGCCGGGAGGAACGGCGCCTGGCCGAGCAGCGCGCTACAAAGCATCGATTCCAGGCAAGAAAGTCGTGCGTAGCCGACGCGCGTAGTTATCGCGTTGCTCGACGATTGGCGTTGCTAGCTATCGCGCAATTCGGTGCTGGAACACGCAATTCCCTTGAAACGGCGCGATAGGCGTTGACGCCTTAGCCGACTCATCAAACGAGTTTAGAATTTTCGGCGATGCGCACAGTGGGCGCTTGTGCCCGCTAGTCCTTGTGTGCCTCATTTCGAAGCGACATTCCCGCGTCGTCGCGGGATTCTTGATTCGGCGTAAACTTATAGATCGCCCCTTCTCTATCAGTACCACCATGGACAGTTGCACCATAAAAGTTCCCCAAACCATCAGCTACCATCCCATTGTAAGCGAAGGGTGCGTCTGGCGGCCCTTGGAACTGATGGGGCACAATCTCCCTCCATCGCGCGTTTGCTGTGGGAGTTAGTCCGAAGATAACACCAGAACCTAAACCGCCTTCACTTGTCGTACCGTAGAGGTTACCAGCCACGTCGAACACCAGGTTACTAATAGAATTTTGTCCGTCGCTTCCCCCTTGGAAGCTAGAGAGCACCCGTTCGTTCCACTCACCAGTCGACTGTGGAAAAAGCTCGTAAACAGCCCCAACATTATAGGCTCCATCATAGTATGTTGTCCCAAAAAGGTGGCCCGAAGTGTCAAAAAGCAGACCGCCATACGGAAAGCCTGCGTCCGGTTGACCTCTGAAAGAATAAATCGTTCTAAAGATCCATTCCCCACTCTGAGTCGGCTTCAGCTCGAAAACTGTGCCTTTACCATAAATGCCGCCAGCCGTCGCCGCTCCGTAAAGAAGGCCACCACGCAGAAGCATCTGACCGGCCGAACCGGAGGCACCGTCTGATCCGCCAGTGAAAGTATGAATGACGTTGAGTGTCCAGCTGTTGCCGTTCGGATGGATCTGATAGATTGTGCCTAGCCCATTTGCTCCGCCAGTAGGAGCCATACCATAGAGATTGCCCTGATCATCAATCGTCAGACGTGCACTAGGACCTGAGCCATCATTCCCTCCCGTGAAGGCGTGAATCACAGTCTGCGTCCCGTTTGTCAGCTTGTAAGCTACGCCGCAACCACCTTCGCAACTACCAGAGCCACCTGTAACCGCCGTGCCATACAGATTGCCCTTAGCATCCAGAATAACACCTTTGTATGGTTCGCCTCCGTCCGGGGCCGCCGGTAAAGCTATAGAGAACAGTATGAACCCAACCGTTACCTGAAAGATAGCTGGAATATGGTGCCACCGCCGAAATCACCTCCCAGTACCGTCGTCCCGTACAAATTGCCGGCTTTATCAATCGCCAAGTCTGTATCGGCATATTCGCCATCTTCGTCGCCGGCGAAGCTATAGATCACGTTAGTACCGCCGAAAACAGTCGTGGGTAGTCCGAGCCCGACACAGATCAGTACCAGCATGCCGAAAAATAGCCGCTTTAGCCGAATCAGTAAGTTCATAGTTCTTCCTCTCATCCCCACTGGATTCTATTCCAACATTGCGAGGGTCCGGAAGAGGCGAAGAACCCAGCGGGGAAAAGATCCTCCGCCTGATTCAGATCCGCGTAGCGACGGCGAGTTTGGAAAAGATCTGGCGTGCCAATCAAGCAAAATCGATCACCAGCATCTAGCGAAATCCGCGTGTTCGCGGATTGTCCTCAGGATCGCCTTGAGAGGTTTTAGCGGCGTTTCAGCCATAGGTTCAGTTCGAGTTGCTGCGAACGCTTACCTGTTTTTCGTCGCGGCAGCCGTATCCGGGGTCGGCGGAGTTTCAGCCGGGGGCTTCGTGCCAGCTGTCCCATGTTCTAATGAACATATTCATGGAAATTCGGTGGTCAAGGCGTTCCTAAGCGAAAGTCGCGGGACTCGGGCCTTGGTTAACGTTCGACTGTGCTCGGGGAAATTTGCACGCGGCACGCCTGCCGCTACAATCAAACCAGTGCGGGTGGTTAGCTCAGTGGTAGAGCATCTCGTTTACACCGAGTTTTGGGCAGTTTTCGCGCCTTTTTGTCAGTCCGATAGATTGCCCCTCGTGAACGCCACGCACACTCGTTTTTCATAGGTGAAAGCGCATTCACGGGCGCACTTAATCACGTTATCTCTACTTATCCGCAAAAAACGGCAGCAGGATATTCGCCGCAAGCGCGAACCGCTGATTCTAGTTCCATAAACACCGTGAACTTTTCATCTGCACGGCAACGAAACGCTTCCCGTCGCCGCGATGTGCGTCAGCAATCCAGATCGTTCGCCCGTTGGAAACGATCGCTGAGACACAGCCCAACTCCAATCAGCTTCGCTGAGATTGTCAGCGATGATTCCCAATACTTCATTTCGATTTGCCTGTGGTCAGCGTGCTAGCAGATCCGGAGGCAGAAATTGCTTGGATTACTAACTGGATTCCCGACCGAATCTGTCGCCGCCGATAGAGCATGCTTTGTAGTCACAGTTGCAATTGTCGATCCATTCGAATGTCATGCATCGAGCGAATCCGCTGGATGACATGACGAACAACTTGAGTTGATCGGCTATCGAGTCCGGCGGTGCCCAAACGCCCCACTCATGATTCGTTGTTGGTCGTGAATAGGAAGATTGGAAGAATGGCCCGGTCGATATGCTTGACTCGTACTTCTCGATCTTGTGCACGTACGTGAGGTCGATATTGAACTTCCAAGTCTCCTTCATTGTACTAAGCCACGAACCGACTGCACCTTCCTGCTCGCCCCGGACCCAGCTACCCATTACATGCATTGCGTTGGTCCTCGCGAAGTCCGCCGAGCCCTCAACATTCTGGGTGAGCAAATTCGAAGCGCATAGCTGCGCCTGCTCCTTACTCAGTCCCCAACTTTCTAGGCGTTGCGAAATGAAAGCGTGCCTGCTCTCAGAAGGTACCTGCTCATAAGCAACCCGAAGCGTGTGATGCAGCGCTGAAATATCGTCGAAAAACACCAAGTCCATGATAGTTAAGTGAGTTAGCTCAGAAGCGGTTGATGGATTAACGATACCAATTTTTTTGAATTGTCCTCGACTGCCTTGCTCGTCCAGCACCTCATGGGCCAAGATTGTCAGAAAGTATCAACGGTCGCTATTCGAAATATCTTTTCTACTGCAATCGTTCACCGCCTCGCAACTGCTCCCATGAGGCGCTCCCATTCGTCGAGGCTCCCGCGAAAGCCAAGCTCGTAGGCAGTATTGAAACTCACCCGGGCGATCATTTCGCTACCTGTCTACACTACCGGTGTGCAACGATTCGATGATCAACTTTTAAAAAGAAAAAAAGTGTGATTTTCACGGCTAAACCATGGCGTGATAGCGATTCACTGAAGCCATGAACACACAATTCTCCACGACTCCGCTTCCATCCCTGCGCCGCTTTGCCGGCTTCTTTTTGTTGATTCTGCCAATCTGCCTCGCTCTGGGCCAGAGCACGCCCGTCGCCCCGCCGGTTGTTTATACCGGCACGGACTTTAGCGCCAACGTTACGGCTGGTCCCGTCGTCAATGTGAAGCAGCTGGCCAGTAAATCGCCTGGTCCCGCAGGAAGTGCCGGCGGAGAGACTCACTTTAACCGTTTTCCCAAGCTGCTGCCGCCCATGCAGGACACTGGAGAAACCGCTCCGCAATTGCCTGCCACAGCTTTGGCCCGCTTGCCTGAGATACCGGATTCGTCCTTCCGCGGCTTCATCGGTTTGACCCATCTCGACCAGCGGCTCTACGCCGGCGGCGGGAATCAATTCAGCACTGAGCCACCAGACCAGGGGCTGGCTGTCGGCAACGGCTTTGTGCTCGAAGGCGTAAATGCCGCGATTAATGTTTACGACACAAACGGCATCGTGCAGCTCCCGCGGCCGGTCTCGCTCGACGAGCTCTTTGGGTTACCGCCCGCCATCAATCGCACCACGGGAGAATTCGGCGTTTTCGCCGGTGATGTGAGTTGCTTGTTCGATCCGGAAACGCAGCGCTGGTTCGTCATGGCTTGGGCGCAGCTGAACACGCGCACCGGCACGCCTTTGCGTCAGAGCAGACTTTACCTTGCCGTCAGCCAGACGGACGACCCGCGGGGGGCTTATGCCACTTACACCTTCAACACGACTGGCGCGAATGCCCCGGATGGCAATGGCCCGAGAATACCCGATTTTCCGCATTTTGCTGTGGACCGTTACGGCCTGTTCGTTAACTGGCAGGAATTCAGGATAAATCCAGACGGCAGTTT
>QHQO01000034.1 GCA_003221195.1 Verrucomicrobiota bacterium | reverse complement strand
AATCGCCGTCGCGTCGTCCGCGCCTTGGAGATTTGTTTACTCACCGGGAAACCAGCGTCCGCGCAGCGTGACCAATGGCCTGTAGCCGCCTCGCTCGGCGAGGCGCGGCGCACGCGTGTCATGGCAAGTCCGCGTGGCGCTTCGCACAGCGAAGCGGCTACAGGTGTCTTCGTTTTTCGCGATCGAGAAGAGCTTTATGCCCGCATCAATCAGCGAGTAGAAGCAATGTTTGAAAACGGCGTCATCGAAGAAGTGCGCGCCGCCGGACAGGTGAGTGCAACTGCATCGCAAATGATCGGTTTTCGCGAAATTCATCAATTGCTCAATGGCAAAATTACGATCACGCAATGTGTCGTTGCGATTCAGCAGGCAACGCGCCGATATGCCAAAAGACAGTTGACCTGGTTTCGGCGACAAACTAATTTTTCACTGCTGAACTTGTCGCTTCTTACTCACAACGAAGCAGGAATATTGCTCCGAATGCTTTCGGAGCGACTAACGTTTTCAGGGGTTCGCGCAAAGGAATGATCGAAACGCGTCCGCAGAGAACGCAGGAGCGTGCGCTTCTGATTGGCCTGGAAAAGGAAGGCGTCTCGAAATGGGATTTGCAGGATTCGCTCGAAGAACTGCGCGAATTGGCGAGCTCCGCGGGCGCCAAAGTCGTCGATACAGTCACGCAAAAGTTGCCGAAACCGACGGCTCCGTATTACATCGGTCGCGGCAAGGCAGAGTTGATCAAGGATTCTTGTCAGAATCAGCAGGTGACCTCGGTGATTTTTAACGATGAGCTTTCGCCTGCGCAGGGCCGTAACCTGGAGAATTTGTTCGCGCGCAAGGTACTCGATCGAACGCAGTTGATTCTCGATATCTTTGCGCAGCGCGCCCGCAGCCGCGAAGGTCGATTGCAAATTGAGCTGGCTCAGTTGCAATATCTTTTGCCGCGTCTCACCCGGATGTGGCATCACTTGTCACGCCAGACCGGTGGGATCGGCACCCGTGGGCCCGGCGAAACACAATTGGAAGTTGATCGCCGGCGCGTGCAGGAACGAATAGCGCGGCTTGAGCGAGAGCTCGAAGCAGTGCGCAAAACGCGCGCAATCCAGCGCGAAGGACGCAAACGACATCAATGGCCTGTCGCCGCAGTGGTTGGTTATACGAATGCTGGCAAATCCACGCTGCTGAATTTGCTCACGGGCGCGGATGTCGTTGCCGAAAACAAACTTTTTGCGACGCTTGATCCGACCACGCGCAGCTTTGTTTTGCCTAACAAACAGCGCGTCCTTCTCACCGACACAGTCGGGTTTTTGCGAAAACTTCCTCACACACTGATCGAGTCGTTTAAGGCCACGCTGGAAGAAGTGAGCGAAGCCGACCTGCTCATTCATATTGTCGATTTGAGTCATTCCCGGGTGGACGAGCAGATGGAAGCAGTCGATGGCGTGATCAAGGAATTGGATGCCTACGGCAAGCAAACTCTGATCGTGTTTAACAAGATCGATAACCTGCCTAATCGAGAGCTGGCCGATTCGTACCTGAAACGATTTCCTGGGAGCGTCGCAATTTCTGCGCGAACGGGAGAAGGCGTTAACAAACTGGTGCACGCGTTGGAAGACGCGCTCAGCTCGTGGCGGTTGCGCTCGCGGTTTCGTATTCCATCGAATGAATCCGCGTTAATCGCCGAGATCCATCGAGTCGGCCACGTGCTAGAGCTGCGCTATGAAGGGAGCGATGCAATGATCGTCGCCCATGTTCCACCACATTTGGAACAGAAACTCGCTGGTTACGCCGCGCGAGACTGACCAATCAGATCGCGGACACGGGACTCAATGCTCTTCGCAATCTGCGACCAGCCCGAGCGGTCATTAGCTATTGATCCAAACTGGAGTGGATTTCCAATAGCTAACTTGATCGCACCAGGTCGGGGAAAATTTCGCTCTGCCGGCAGAGCGTCAAATGTTCCAATAAGGCCGCATGGCACAACTGGCACGTTGGTTTCTGCCACCAGCATTCCCAGTCCATGCTTGAAAGGCATCATCGAGCCAGTGCGGCTGCGTCCACCTTCCGGGAAGATGATGAAGATTGCTTTTTCTTCCTGTAATTTCTGGCGCAAATCCGTAAGGGCGTGCGGGCCGCAATTCTTTCGCCACATCGGCAATGCGTTGAGCATGATTGCCGAAAACGTGCTGGTCATTTTCGTTTGGAAGAAGACATCGCCCGCGGCGATGGGGAAGGCGCGTTCGCGATGGCGGGGAGTGAGTGCCGCCCCAAGGGCCAGTGCGTCGAGGTGACTGCAATGATTCGCTGCGAGCACAAACGGCCCGTGCGCCGGCAGGTTCTCGCGGCCGACGATCGTTAGTCGGTGTGCGATCGCGAAATAACTTCGCAGCAGTGAAAAACAAGCATGGTGCGCAAGGCTTTCGAGAAGTCCGCTTTCGCGTCGTACGCTGCGAAACCGTTCGCTTGGAGTCAGGCCCGTGTCGTGGGCTGGCTGGAGGTTCCAGGGTTCCATCAGATTTTCCAGCCAGTGAAAAATTGTTGCTGTTGCCCGACAGCGAAACCGACAAAGTAATTGACATAATGAAACACGGCAGGCGCAACAAGAATCAGGCTATCGAACCGGTCGAGAATGCCGCCATGTCCAGGAATGAGTTTTGAGGTGTCTTTGAGCCCGAGGTCACGTTTGATCGACGACAGCATCAGATCGCCGAATTGACCTACCACGCTGACGATGATGCCAAGGCCGAACAGGCGCACGGGCGTGTCAAGCGCCGTGGTAAACCAGACAAAATGTGCGCCAAGGGCAAAGAGTGGCGTCGTTAGCGCGATTGCTCCAAGCGCGCCTCCTACTGTTTTGTTCGGACTGGTGTTGGGGACAAATTTTCGACGACCAAATAAATTGCCACAGATGTAGGCAAAGATGTCATTAAGTTCCACGGCGAAGATGATCAGCAAGAGAATTGGGCGGTAGTTCCAATCGTTTGCCATGTTGCCAAGGTTGCCGAGCGCGCTTCCGAAAAGAGCGAACCCGAGCACGCCGAGGCCGACGCGCTGAATGTAGCCCTTGGGTTGATCGGGGATCAATCCGCCGATGGCGATCAGGGCGACTGTCAGCGGAAACAAGGCAACAAAGAGTCGATACCAATTATCCAAGACCGAGAACGTGAGTAAGAGAATGCCGATAACGACGATGAGACTGATGGTTCGTTCCCGAAACAAGCCTGTGATGCGGGCATATTCCCGATAACAAAGGAAACTAAGCGTGGCCACGGCAAGAATCGTCCAAAACCCGCCTGCCAGAATGGGAATCAGGATGAACAGTGCCAGCCAAATCCAGGATCGATAACGGTCCCACAGCTCCTTTCTTTTATCCGCGGTGCTGTTGGCCGCACGCGTTACGATAAAAATGAGCAGTGGTGCTAACAGGAACAGAGTGAGAGCTGTTGTCGCAAGGACAACGGTCACACGATCGTCAAAGGCGTGCCGAAATCCAAAGAGCCGTTCGCGGGTGACCTCACTCATTTAGGAGCCTGATGAAGTACTCAGCCATGTCGCGCGAGAACGCTTTGGGCTGGAAGGCAAGACGCGAGCGACGAGCATGTCCACGGTGACCTGTAAGGAGCGAGCAACGCCGCCAGCCGGCCCAAAGCGTCCTCGCCCTCCGGCTTGCATCGCTTTTTCGCCTCTCCGGCGTTGCTCGTCGGTTACAGACATCCGCGGGTATGCGCCCTCCTCGCGCCTTGGAGAGACGAAAAATGGACAGCAACGCGGCATGGTTGAGTACGTCATCAGGCTCCTAGCGCGTGTGTGATTCGGGCTACGCGACGAATAACCGTGATAACACAGCCTACAACGATCACGGCAAGGCCCAAGGTCATCAGACCGATCCGCAAATCACCAAAGGCAATCATCTGCCAGAACCGTGGCGTGATTGCTGCATAAACACAGATGAGGGTGACGACGAGCATGCGATGTTGTTTCGCCATTGGCCCGCAGAACTCGTTAGGCGATCCGGCAATTTTTCCTGCTGCACGAACATAAGCGGTGAAGATGGCCAGAATGGTTGCGATGTAACCGAGTGTAACATTTCCGCCCCATGCGAAGCCGGCTCCAATAAAAACGGCCGCGTCGGAAATGCGGTCTGGGACCTCGTTGTAGAGTTCACCGGTTTTCGACGTGCGCCGGGAAGCGATGGCAACCATTCCATCGAGCATGTTGGCAGTCAGCCGTAATTGGGCGCCAAGCGCGGCGATGAGCCACAGGATTCGGTAATCAACAATTGAAGTTAAGCCGAGGGCGATGCCTCCGATAATGCATGCACACATGCCGGCAATTGAAATTGCATTCGGTGAAACATTTCGTGACACGAGCCAGGCCGTCGCGTCCTGCGCCCATTTTCGATCGCGCGTCGCGATGGGGCGGCGGTCAATGTGTTCAGTGGCTCGTTCGTCCATCGTTTGAATTGAAATCCATAGCAGGCCGGGAGAATAATACCCAGATGAAAGCTTGGGAACCCCACGTGCGCTTATTTGGCGGGATGGCAGCCCTTCATCCCGAGCGGAGCGAGGGACCTCACAATCGAAGTTTTGAATACACAAATTTCCTTGCGTGATCGATCATCGTTGTGAGAGGTCCTTCACTACGTTCAGGATGACAACGCGAAGAATGTTGATAGTGCCAAGCATATGACTGCGCGCGAGCGGGTGAAACAATTAATCAAAGCATTCCCAAAAGTTTACCCGAATGCGCATACCGAGTTGGATTTTCGAAATCCACTCCAATTACTCGTCGCCACAATTTTGTCGGCACAATGCACGGACAAGCGGGTCAATATGGTCACGTCTGCGTTGTTCAAGAAATATCGGACTGCAAAAGATTACGCGAATGCGCCGCAGGCCGAGTTCGAAAGTGCAATTAAATCGACAGGTTTCTTTCGTAGTAAAACCAAAAGTATTCGCGGGGCCATGCGCGCAATTGCGGACGAACACGGCGGAAAGGTCCCGGACACAATGGAGAAGCTAAATGCGTTGCCAGGGGTCGGACGAAAAACGGCGAATGTGGTGCTGGGCAACGCGTTTCACAAAAATGAGGGGATCGTAGTGGACACGCACGTGATCCGGTTGTCGCAGCGGCTTGGTCTCACGAAACACAAGGACCCGGAAAAGATCGAGCGTGATTTGATGAAGCTGGTACCGCGCGAGCATTGGACAGACTGGAGTCACTGGCTCATCTGGCACGGCCGCCGCCGTTGTTATGCGCGAAAACCTGATTGCAGCCGGTGCGAAGTTTTCAAGTTATGTCCCAGCGGCAAAGTTTTCCTGCGAAGAGGCCAGGCTCAGAAGCCGGATGCCAATTGACGACTTGGAGCTGCGTCCAATCGCGTCATTTGCTTTTTCGATTTTTTGCTCGACTCGGCCCACAGGATATCCTAAATCTCGGACCAGTTCGGAATCTCATTGGACAGCGGAATCAGGGAAATACGTTTTGCTCTAATTAGCGTGTTGTTGCTTTGCGCAATGGCAACGCAAACTGGCGCAGCCACCATCACAGTTACCAACACAAACGACAGCGGACCAGGTTCCTTGCGGCAGGCGATCCTTAATGCTTCGTCCGGTGATACAATCAATTTCGCCCCGAGCGTTACGACTGTTACTCTAACTAGTGGCGAGTTGGTGATTGACAAGAACCTGACCATCACCGGCCCTGGAGCCAATCGCTTGACCGTAACAGCGGAGTACCACGACTTTGTTTACTTTCGAATTTTCAACATCAGCTCGAGCACGGTGACTGTTTCGATGTCCGGGACACGATCTCAGATGGCTTCATTGGCGGCTCTGGCGGGGGTATTCTGAGCGCTGGCGTATTGATACTGACCGATTGTACCATTTCAGGTAATGTGTCATCCGATTCTTCGGGAGGAGGAGGTGTGATGAACGACCATGGCACCATGACCATCACGGGTTGTACGATCAGTGACAATAATGCTGGGCTGGGTGGGGGAGGAGGAGGTGTGCTGAACGAAAATGGCACCATGACCATCACGCGCTGTACGATTAGTAACAATTCCGTCTCAGGCTGGCTGTTGTCTTCCGAAGGCGGTGGGATATTGAACGAGTCGGGCGGTTCATTAATTGTCACTAACTCTACCATTAGCGGTAATACATGTTCTGCCGTTTACTTTGATCCCTTTCCAGCCACCGCACTTGGTGGTGGCGTTTACAACTCAGGTTCCATGACTATCACGAACTGCACGATTAGCGGCAATTCAGCGGTGGGCATCACGAGTTTGGATACGGGGGAAGGCGGGGGAATTTCGAATGGTGGCAATCTTCAAATTACGAGCAGTACCATCGCGCATAATTCTGCACGGGTGGAAACGGTGCATTCGGCGGTGGGATTTATGGGGTTGGGTCTACGAGAACAGACAGCAGTATCATAGCTCTTAACAGCGCTCCCATTGGACCGGACTTCACAGGTGCGGGCGGGGGTACACTCGATTCGACCGGCTACAATATCATTGGTAACAATGCTGACGCTGTCATTAATTCGCAACCTACGGATCAAGCCGTGCGGGAGTTCCGGACGTTGGCGCATTCGAATTCGGCGGCTCTGCGCCACGAGGAGATTTCAACGGCGATGGTTTTACTGATTACCTTCTTTTTAATTCCGCCAGCCGAGCGACAGCCGTTTGGTATCTGAACAACAATACCTATATCGGCCGCGGCTATGCACCGAGTCTTCCGGCTGGGTTGACAGTAGTTGATGTGGCCGACTTCAACAGAGATGCTCACCCAGATTATGCGCTGTTCAACCCCAGCACGCGTCAAACCGCGATCTGGTATCTGAACAACAGGGTCTACCTCCGCGGCGCCTACGGTCCGACGTTGCCCAGCGGTTGGCAGTTAGTGGCAGTTGGTGATTTCAATGGCGACGGCAAACCCGATTACGTGCTTTACAATGCAAGCACGCGTCAAACCGCGATCTGGTATTTGAATAACAATGTGTACGTTAGCGGTGCCTATGGTCCGACTATTGCCAGCGGCTACGTGCTATCAGGGGTTGCTGATTTTAACGGTGACGGCAACCTGGATTATTTGCTTTACAACGCAATCACCCGTCAAACAGCCATCTGGTATTTGAATAACAATGTGTACGTGAGCGCTGCCTACGGCCGGACTATTACCAGCGGCTACGTGCTATCGGGGGTTGCTGATTTTAACGTTGACGAGCACCCGGATTATTTGCTTTACAATTCCACCA
The DNA here is from genome assembly GCA_003221195.1 of Verrucomicrobiota bacterium. Taxonomy (GTDB): domain Bacteria; phylum Verrucomicrobiota; class Verrucomicrobiia; order Chthoniobacterales; family UBA10450; genus Udaeobacter. The sequence continues at coordinate 24,542 of QHQO01000034.1, read as the reverse complement.
CTCGCTGGACGGCGATCTGGTACCTGAATAACAACGTTTATGTCAGTGCCGCCTATGGGCCAACTTTGCCGCCCGGTTGGAGCTTGGTCGCGCCCTGAATGACCGGTATTTCATCGCTTGCTGCCATTTTTGTGGTTGGTGTGTAGAGCAAAAACAGCAAAATCGAATCGCCGTCAGGGCTGCAATTAATGCTGGCGATCCCAGCTTCACTCCGCCCCCTTCTTACGATCAGCAAGGCTCTCCTTTCGTTCGCGTATTTAACGGCCGCATCGATATCGGTTCATTCGAGGCGCAACCGCGGCACCCGACTCCGCATCCACGCCCGACTCCGTCGCGTTAGAGCAAATTAAAGCGCGCCGGGGCCCTCCTAGCGCGTTTTCTTTCAGCGAGACTTAGCCGATTCGGCGTTGCGAGAGCGTGTTCCGTCATGTTCCGCTTTTTTTCGTAGCCGTTGAAATTGTTCTTCGAGTTTCTTTAATTCCTCGTCGGAGAGATCTTCCAGATCCACAAGTTGATTTCGCGCGCCTTTAAGCGCTCGGATCATCTCGTCCAATTTCAGATGCACTGCTTTGGCGTCCCGATTCTGGGTGTTCTGAATCAAAAATACCATGAGGAAGGTGATAATGGTCGTGGCGGTGTTTATGATCAGTTGCCACGTGTCGGAAAAATGAAAAGTGGGGCCAGTGAGGAGCCAGACGGCAATCACAAGCACAGCTCCGGCAAATGCCCAGGCGCTGCCGAGAATCATGGAGGAATGGCGCGCGAAAACGCGGAACGCGTCACTGACGAGGCAAAAAAAATCGCGTTCCTCTTCGTCTTTCTTTAGTTTTTCGATCTGGTTTTTGTTCAAGGCTACTTTAGCTTTCGCGTCCGAGTCCCGGATTGCGCGCACAAAACATGCCGGTCGGTCCCCTGTGCAGAGAGCGGGATTGATTTTCCCTGAAGGATAGGGAAAACTAGCTGCCGAATTCATGCAGCTTCTCAGCGCATTTTCACGTCCTCAAACCGTGCCGGATGCTCCGGCGACCGCGCCAAGGAAAAGCCTGTGGATTTTGGATTCATGGCGTGACCTGATTCTGTACGTCGGCACTCCGCTATTATTAGTGCCGGTTTTTGCCCTGGCCCAGACGCGCTGGCGTCCGCAGGACATTTATCTTTTCGTCGCGGCGTTTGGCGCAATGGGGCATCACCTGCCGGGGATGATCCGTGCCTATGGCGATCGAGCTTTGTTTGAGCGGTTCAAATGGCGCTTTATTCTCGCGCCGCTGTTCCTTCTCGCGGTTTGCGTGGCCTTTTTCTGGTGGGACCTAAAAGGAATTTTGCTCGTCGTTTTCTTCTGGGGCGTCTGGCACGGACTAATGCAAACCTATGGGTTCTGCCGCATCTATGACGCCAAAACGGGAACTTTCGATTCCCTCACGCGCCGGCTCGATTTTGCGATGTGCGGAATCTGGTTTGCCACAGCGGTGGCACTTTCACCATACCGTCTGAGCGATACGCTCGACACGTACTACATGTGTGGCGGGCCGTTCATTCCCGCATCGGTTATTCATCACGGTCAACAGTTTATCCTTTTTGCGGCTATCACGGTTTCGGGCCTTTTTCTCCTCCATTTCGGCAGGATGTGGATCATAGGGAAGCGACCTAACCCCGTGAAGCTTGCCTTGCTCGTCACCAGCATCGCATTTTGGTGGTACTGCAATAATCTCGTCGCGAACATTCTTGTCGGCATCGCGTTGTTCGAGGTCTTCCACGACGTGCAATACCTCTCACTGGTCTGGATCTACAACCGCAATCGTGTGGAGAAGGATAGCAACATCGGCGGATTCATGCGTTTCGTCTTTCGACGGAGTGGTTCACTCATTGGGTTGTATGTGGGCCTTGTGTTCGCCTATGGCTCGGTCAGTTACTTCAATGCCCATGTCGGAATGGAGACCGTTAAACGCATCCTCACCGGCGTCGTGACCGCTTCTACGTTGCTTCATTTTTATTACGATGGATTTATTTGGAAAGTCCGGGAGCGCTCCACGCGCCAATCGCTCGGACTTGCGGGTGGAACAGCCGACGTGTCGCTGGGCGGCATTCTTCCCAGCTGGGCCTGGCACGGCTTCAAATGGGTGGCGGTGTTTGTTGTGCCGTTAAGCGCGCTCTGGTTTTGGCAGACACACCTCATGGTTCCAGAGCTCCAACGGCGAGCATGGCTTGTAGCGGACGTGCCGAGCGGCGCCAAACAGCATTTTGATTACGGCGTGGCTCTGCAAAAAGAAGGCCGATGGGAGGAGGCGGAAAAACAATATGAAAGCGCACTCCGCTTCAATCCTGCTGATCCGAAATGGCATATGAACCTTGCTGTTGTCTTAACGGCGCAAGCCAAATTCGATGCGGCCGCACCGCACATGGAAGAGGCGTTGCGACTTCGGCCAAACGACGGCGAGTTCCATTTCAATTACGCCAGCTTGCTCCAGCGACTCGGACGCGGGGACGAAGCCGGGCCTCAATACGAAGCGGCGGCGCGTCTCCTGCCGGATTCTCCCGAGGCGCATTACAATCATGCTTTGTTCCTTGCCTCAGAAGGAAAAGGAAATGATTCCGTGAGCGAGTTGCAGCGGGCGGTTCAACTCAAACCCGATCATGTCGACGCTCAACTTAAATTGGCTGACGCGCTATTTGCAAAGGGCGATCTGGAGGAGGCTAAAATGCATTATGTCTCGGCGCTTCGGGCTGATCCTAAGCTGGCAGTCGCTCACAATAGTTTAGGCAGGCTTTACCTCGCTCAGGGTCAAATCTCTCAGGCCATTGTTCAATTCGGTGAAGCGTTGCGCCTGAATCCCGATTACAAAGAGGCCGAGGAAAATCTGCGCGTCGCCAAAGCGAGCGACGCTCAAGTTCTTGGGCAGACGCACAATTGATTTTTGGTTGGCCGCGCTCTTCATCTTAATCTGGACGACGCATGGCAGGAACCGTTGCGTCTTCCTGTGATTGATGTGCGCGCGTGGGGACCGCGGCTGCGCTTCTCCGCCCCGCCACGTTTGGTTGCGGAATTTTATCGCGAGCATGAGGCGATTCTCGCATCGCCGTTTTTGCTCTACGGATCAGGCGACTTTCACTACTTAACGGCGCTGCGATTGCGTCGCATTGCCGGACCGATCGTTCTCGTTTCGTTCGATAACCATCCCGATTGGGATGTGCGCCCTCCAAAGTGGGGATGTGGAGGTTGGGTCAATCGCGCGCTGGAACTGTCAAACGTGCGCCGCGCGAGTGTCTGGGGTTGCGGAAATTTCGAGTGCTGGTGGCCGCACCAAATTTTCGGCAACCGGCGTGCAGAACGCGCAGGCGTCCTCGACGTTCATCCTTGGGCAGACGATCACCCCGCGAAAGATCGAGAACGACGGGGCGCGATACTGCGTGATAATTGGCGCGAGCACTTTGAACAGCTTCTCGAGAGGGCCGACAGAGAAAATGTTTACATCACAATCGATCTTGATTGTCTCAACGCCGCCGAGGCGGTGACGAATTGGGAGGCTGGCCGCTTCTCGATTGCAGATCTTGAATGGGCGCTTGGGAAATTGCGCGAGTCCTCTCAAATTATTGGAGGCGATATTTGCGGCGCCTATTCACCGCCGAATTACGCGCGTTTCAAACAGCGGTTCGCTGCGGAATTCGATCATCCAAAACTCGCGCTACCCAATCCAGAGAAAATTCGAAGAATTAATTTGGCTGCACTTGAAAAGCTTTGGCCGCTGCTGGCAGGCGCGTGAGTTTTGAAGGGGCGAGCTCCGCGAGCCCGGCGTCGCAGAGCTCCGGCCTCCATAAGAGGCAGTGGTTAGCTCAGCGAAACGAGCACAATCCCGACGCTGATCAGCAATGCGCCAATCGCCAGTCGCATGTTTAGCTTTTCCTTCAAGGCGACCGCTGCGAGCAAGGTGATGAAGATCACGCTCAAACCTTGGAATGGATAGAGATAGCTCAGGTCGAATCGTTGCAGCAATCCGAGCGTAAGAAAGAACGAGATCGTCATCAGAATGATGCCACCGGTGACCTTCGAGATAAACTGGGCGTTCCGAAGGCCGCTCGTTCTCGTGGCTTCCATCGCTCGCTTCAGAACGAGCTGAGCCGCGACGAAGCTTACCAAAGAAACAACAATGAAAAAGAAGGCGAGGAAGCTCATATGAGACCGTTGAAGTGCTGCGTCTTGGCCAGCGCCAAAAATCGACAGCAACGCGTTCCATTCCAGTATCTCAACGGTCTCATAAGCGTTCCTCGATTTGTGCGATCGGTTTCGCGACCAGCGCCAATCCAATAACAACGAGTGCAATCCCGCACCAGCGCAGCGGCGAAATTAATTCGCCGAGAAAAATCCAACAGCCGAGTGGAACGAGGATATCGACCACACGCGAGAGAGGAAAAGCGATGGTGATTGGAATATATCTCAGCACATAAAGCCAGCTGACGAAGCTCGCAATGATGAGAAGAATCGCCCACCAGACCAGCGGCGAAGCCAAACCGTTAAGCCCGGTCCAAGACCATGCGCTGCCCGTGTCCGCCACCTCTGTTGCGCCACGCTTTAAAAGAAATTCGGACACGAGCACGCACGCAACGCTGAGAGCAAGTTGCAGCCAGGGGTTGCCGAAACCGGTGGGTCGATTTTGCATCCGTCCTTGTAGCCCGCAGCGATCCCATCGCAACCCATTTTGACTTGTGCTGTAGTCGCTTCGCTCTGCGAAGCGTGGCGCTGATCTGCTAACACCTCGCGCATCGCGCTGCCCAGAGGTCGGCGGCTACAGAATACGCCTAATCACAGCCGATCAGCATTAGGAAACCGCTGCAAAACAGGATCGTGACGCGTCGGACCGAGATATTTGATGAGATGGCGAAAGATCGGATTAACCAGCGAATTTGTGTGCATGACGTACAGATCGAGCGCCGCAAGCTCGCAATCCAGATGCAGTTTGGGCTCGTAGTTGAGCGGATTGCTGTAGTAGTAATTCAAACCCTGTTCCAGCGCCCAAGAGATGATGTCGCGCAACGTGTAAAAATAAAGATGGAGGTCGAGCGCGACGCTGTAGTCCAGTCCAATGCATTCGTCATAAATTTTGTCCTCGCAGACGAGGCAAAAGCTGAATGCGACGATCTTACCCAGTTGGCGCCAAATGAAGAAGCGCGCCCGGTCAGGCATCCGCTGTCCGATCGTGCGAAAATAATCTTTCGTGAGGGTCTCAAATTTTAATAGCGAACGCTCGTGCACAGCGAGATATAGGGGATGGATTTCGTCAACCAGAGGCGCGATATCGCTGACGACTTCCATCTCAATCCTGGGCGCACGCTCTGCTTTGCGGAATTTTCGGCGCAGATCTTTTCGGGTGGCTTTGCTGAGCGTGCGAAAATATTCGTCCCAGTTGTTGTAAGGGAGGGAAAGGCGCGTCATTGGCATGCTGGGAACCCGCGCGTAACCATTTAAGGAGAATGTTTCGAGGCCCGAGCGATAGTTCGCCGGGAAATCTTTCAAAACGATCAGGGAAGCCTTGTTTTGCATGGCATACGTCCGAAGGCTCGCCTGCAACGCGCTTGCTACCCATGCTTCGTCCCTCTCGTCGCACGCGCCTAGATCGCCCGTACCGGCTGCGCAACCGACCATTAGGGCGCGCATTGTTAGAAAGCGCGGAAAAATTTTGCGAACAGCATCAACGACGGAACCAATCTTCCCTGGTACGCCTTCCACAAGGTTTTGCCGAACGAAGAACACAGGCTGGATTGCCCGCGCATTGCCGGAATCATCCTCGAGCAGCAGGTGGTGGTATTCGAAGCTGTTCTGCAAGGTTTCTTCGACAATCTCGTAGTAACGATGATCTTTGCACTTATTTTGAAGTGCCCGTTTCCATGCCTCGCAGTTCTGCAGCTCCGCTAGCGTAACAACTTTCAGTACGCCGTGGTGAATCCGAATTGCGTTACCATGCTGCATGGGGAAACAAGATCAATGCGGCTCGGATAACAAGGTGCCGAGGCGCGGTTAAGCCTCTGATCGTTCCCCAGTCTCCCGCTCTGTCACGGTTTTCACCTTGATCACACCGTCGCGAATGTGGAGATCGCGCTGAGGATTTGGAATTTCAACTCCCGCTTCGCGCAAATGCTTTTCAATGAGAAAATTCAGCTCGCTTTTGAATCGCCGTGGCTTGTAACTCATTCTTTCGCTCCAGGCGATCACTTCAAAATCAATCGTGCTATCGCCGAATTTTTCGAGATAGGCATTTGGCGGCGGATCGTTCAGCGTGGCCGGATGCTCGCGCGCTGCCGCGATGAGTGCCTCACGTACTTTATTCACGTCGCTCCCATAAGCTACTCCCACCGGGACCCGAAAACGCACCCGTGGATCGCTGTATGTCCAGTTTGTGACCGGTGAATCGATGAACTTCTCATTCGGCACGATCATGGCAATGCCGTCATTGGTCATGATGACCGTGCTTCGTGCCCGAATTTGCTTCACCTGGCCCACAATGCCTGCGACTTCAATGCGATCGCCAATGGTGATAGGTCGCTCGGCAAGAATAAGCAGGCCGCTGATGAAATTACTTGCGATGTTTTTCAAACCGAATCCAACGCCCACACCAACCGCGCCTGCGAATAGCGTCAGCGCCCCGAGATGGATGCCGGCATTATCCAGAACGATCACTATTCCGATAATCAGCACTGCGTAGCCGACGATTTGCGCAATGGCGTGCTGCAGAGCTCGATCGAGTCCGCTTTTGACCAGGAAGCGAGTAAAGAGGAAACGTTTTGTGCGAGACGAGAGCCAGAAAACCGCGATGAGCAGCGCGATTAGGAGAAAAATTTGTAAGAGACTCAGCGTGATCCCTGGCAAGGGCGCGTTCCAGTAGAGCGACACCCCCGCTGCATTGACCGCGCTCACGGTAAAGAACACCAGTGCGGCAAGACTGAGGATCGTCGTAACGATCGCGATGAAATTATTGTCGAGCTTGAAGCGACTGAGAATACGGCGCACCACATCGCTCTGCAGAATTCGGGCGATAATGACGCCAACCGTAAGAAGGGCGGCGAATGCAATCAGCCCTAGAAAGGTGACGTAGTGGCCGCCTACTTGAAACAATGGCTTTTCCAACAGCGGAAGGCTCATCGAAACTTAGTCTGAGCCTCGTGTCTGGGTTTCGCAACACGTAAGCAAAAACACAGCCAAAGCCGTGTTTTAGTGCTTTCGATACTTCCGCCGTTCCAGAACTTTCTGGACTCGTCCTACTGCTGCTTGGCGCGCTCTTCGATATACTTAATCACGTCGCCGACTGTCTGTAGCTTTTCGGCGTCCTCGTCCGGGACTTCGACGGAAAATTCCTCTTCAAATGCCATTACCAGTTCGACGATATCCAGCGAGTCCGCGCCCAAATCCTCTATGAAAGAGGCCTGTGGCGTGACCTGCTCCGGATTGACGCCAAGTTGCTCGACAATGATGTCCTTAACTTTCTCTTCGATCGATTTTTCCGCCATAAAATTTGTTCGGTTTGTGTTAGTAGCGCGTGGAAAAGCTTAAAGCAATTCCGAGCACAGCATGGCAAGTAAATGAATTAAATAGGTTGTCAATCATTTTCGGGTTTGGCAGTTAAACCTTCACGTTTGCTTCCGTTTGTCATTCGAGTAGATGAAGCCGATGACATCTTCCGCTGTCCAGGCTGCTGACCTCCTCGATCTAAAGCTGCTGCCTGCCTGGGTGAAAGAACCAGTCGAGGCAAAACGTTACGAGGACGTAGAAGGCGAGCACGCCCTTGAGCGCCCGGCGCGCCATCATCGGGGTGCGCCGACGCACCGGGGAAGACGACCAACGCGAGACTCCGGTAGATCGCAAGCGGGCGTCCAACGGCCAATTACGAAAGCAGGCAAGCACGAGGCAAGGCGTCGCCGGTTTGAGCCGGATCGGCATTCGGCACGGCGCGGAAGGGCGGAAGATCGCCCGAGGGCAGAGGAGCATCTTCCTGTAACACGAACGCCACTGCAGATCACAATTCGTCTTCTGCCATACTCCCCGGCGTTCGAAAGTGTCGTTGCCCAAATCAAATCCGGCTCAGTGGCATATTCGTTGTATGCTCTGGCGCGTTTATTCCTTGAAAAGCCTGAACGGTACGACGTGCGGCTCACGGCGAAAGCGGAATCGCCGCTTTATCGCCTTGGAGATAATGGCGCCTTGTCTCTGAATCGAGAATTCCTCGAGCAACATGCGTTCCGGCTGGCTCAATCCCATTTCTATAGAATCGACGTTACCGAATCCGAACCGATCAAGGGAAATTTCTCAAATATCGCGCGATGCCGATTGAGTGGGACACTTCTTGGCCCGACGAACCATCACAATTATCAGTTGCAGCTGCGTAGCCTTTACGAGCAACGCTTTAGCCGCCGGATGAGCTTCGCGGATTACCAGCGACAGATCGAGATTGTGAATGATGCGGAGTTGATTGAGCGCTGGAAAGGAGAGGCTCGGAAGGTGACTACCTACACGACGAGCCGCGAAGAAGTTCCTTTGACATTTTCTTCTCCGACCGAAGCAGAGCGGCATTTCCGATCGCATTACTTGGAGGCATTAGTCAAGGGAGTGGAGGAAGCCACCATCGGCGGAGTCCTGAGTCGGCGTTTACCGGACAGGGCAATCAATCACGCGGTCGAGGATGCTTGGGTGCGGGAGACCCGCTCGCCCTCGGCAATGATGCAGGAGTTAGCTGGACGGTTTCGACAGAATGGGCTGCACGTTTTTCGTCATCGCCGCGGGATGTTGTTTGTCTCGCCAATCCGAACACGCGCCTTTGTTCACGAACAAGCTGGTGTATCTCGATCTGTGAATGCGATTCTCGAAGCGCTGGCAGGGGCAGAGGTAATCAATCGCAAACAGCTTTTTGAGAAGTTGATTGGCAATGTTGCAACCGAAGATGTAGAGCCGCGTAAACTCGCGCTCGTATCCGATTTGCGCTGGCTGATCAGCGAAGGTTATGTGATCGAGTTCAATGATGGCTCGCTCGATCTTCCACGAGGAAAAGCCAAACCGCGAGAAGCTTTAGTGCCGGACGTGGCCGCAGAGGCAGTCGAACACGGATCCTCTAAACCAGCCGAGCAGACGCTCGCGCTGGTGATCTGGCGTGGACCCTACTCGTTAACAATTCTTAGCGAAGGCGCCGAGTCGCCCTCTTCGTGACGAACGATTTCATTTTTTTCGTTCAAAACCGCAATGAGTGGTGCATGTAATTCCGCTTCTTCGGGCGTGTACCGCGCAAAACTCATGATGGTGAGACGATCGCCGATTTTGCCGAGATGTGCCGTGGCACCATTTAGCTCGATGATTCCACGCCGAGCTTCGCCGAAAATGGCATAGGTCTCGAATCGTTTGCCATTATTCAAATTGCTTACGAGAATTTTTTCGTATGGAATCAGACCAACGAGTTCAGCCAGATGGGCGGAAACCGTCAGGCTACCTTCGTAATCCAGGCTTGCTCCCGTGACGGCGGCGCGGTGAATCTTTGATTTGAGGAGAGTGAGTTGCATCGACTCGATTTGCAGGACGGCTGTATCAGCCCCGAAAGGGCTTCGGTCTCAGATACGGCTGACAATTTCAGATCGCGCCGGCTTTTCTGAGCGCTTTATAGGCACCATGCTTGTTGATTGTCTTTAGACCACGCGCCGTAACGCGAACGCGTACAAATTTCTTCAGCTCAGGCACCCAAATACGCTGCCACTGCAGGTTCGGCGCGAAAATGCGCGGCACATTTTTCGTGACATGCCGGCCTACACCGCCCTTCTTCTTAGCCAAACCACGCCGGTGAATGACGCTGCCGCGCATGGCTTTTGATCCCGTAATACTGCAAATCCTTGACATGATATAACCTCAAAAACAGGCGCGTAAATTGCCGCGCATTGGTCTAACGGTCAAGTGGATGTTAAGGAAATGACGAAGTTCAAATGACGAATGACGAATTAATGACCAAGGCAGAATCGGTAGTGTGATTCGTTGAATCGTTGCATCGGATTTACGATTCAACGGTTCAGCGGTTTAACGATTTAACGTGGCGAAGCCGTCATGGTTGAACGCGCAACTGGCAGAGGCGGTCAAATTTAGCTCGCACAAGAGCCAGTCGAGTTTGCAAGATCGACATCGCACATAGCCAATGCACAAGAATAATCACAAACTGCGGATTGGGATTGTTGGAGCGGGCAACATCGTTCGCACTCGCCATTTGCCAGCTCTTAAGAAACATCCGGAGGTCGAGATTGTTGCCATCTCCAATTCAACATACGAAAGCTCGGAAAAATTTTGCCAGGAATATTGCCCATCGGCTACGCCGATGAGGAATTGGCCCGAGCTACTTGCCCTGCCGGACATCGACATTATCTGGATCGGCACGCCGCCGGTAATGCATTCGGCCGTCACGGTGTCGGCGCTTGAGGCTGGCAAACACGTTTTTTGTCAGGCCCGTATGTCGATGGACCTGGCGGAAGCTGAGGAAATGCTCGGGGCATCAAAGCGTTATCCCGAATTAGTGACCATGCTTTGTCCGCCGCCGATGGGAATGCGGGCCGATCTGCTCGTGAAAAAACTTCTGGCTGAAGGTTACATCGGCCGTCCGCATCATGTGCGATTGCAAAGTTTTACCGGTAATTATTTGGATCCGGCCACTGCTCCACATTGGCGGCAGAGGATCGAAATCAGCGGGCTCCACGTGCTCACACTCGGGATTTACGTCGAAGTGCTCCAACGCTGGCTTGGCGAAATCAACGGTGTCTTCGCGCGCGGAAAAGTCATCCACCCAATCCGCGAGGGCTATGAAGTCATCGTTCCCGATTTGCTGACGGTCCTTTGCGCTTTCGATAACGGCGCCGAAGGAGTGCTGGAGTTTAGCGGTATCGATGCGCTGGCGTCCAGTGATCGAGTTGAAATTTACGGTAACAGCGGCACGCTCACTTACGATTTCGGTTCCGACGTGGTGCAAGTGGGAAAGGTCGGCGATCGCGGGCTGCATGTTGTCGATCTTCCTTCAGAATTGGAAACCGAATGGCGTGTAGAGGAAGATTTTCTCGCCGCGGTGAAATCTAAGGGCCGCGTGCGCCCCCATCCGAATTTCGACGATGGCCTTGGCTACATGCGCGTTGTGCAAGCCGTCGCCGATTCCCGGGCGCGCAATGAATGGGTGGCGATCAAACGTTGAGCACAACGCGCTTTGCCGCTAAGGAGTCATCGCGTCGCCCACGAGAAATCGCCTGACCACAAGCGCCCAGACTAGCAGGGTGATTAGTTGGTACCACGCGAAGAACCGGTCGTAACCCCGCCGATGGGCAATCAGGCCACCGGCCGCCAGAACCGCATAGTGACCGACAAATGGAACATACCAGATCGGATGGAAGAGATCGCCGTGAACCGCGGTCTGGGTGATGTCCAGCAAACACATCGCGATGAAGGTGGAGTAATAGCCCGAGCGGTTCCGTTCGAAACGCCCCTGGTGCTCTTCCGCTTCCGATAAATCGGGCGGGTAAAGGAAAACCGTCAGCATATAGAGAGTGATGGTCCAAACGATCAGCAGCAGGAATTTGTCGAAGCTCCAGTTTACCTCAGTGTTCCACTTAAATGTGACCCACCATTGCAAGGCCAGCAGCAATAGCGTGGCGAGGGTTAAGACAATATGGAGCTCATCGAGCGGATTCTCATTGCGGCGGTAAAACGCACGCCCGGCGCCAGCGATCAGATTGGTTACGCCCAGACCGATGATGATGGACATCAGCGCGGCGATGAACTCGAAGCTGCTCATGAGATTCTGTGCGTTCTGCATGGCGCGCCGAGCTTAATGGGGATCGAGCCAGAAAATCGAGTGGCAAATGGCTCAATCTACAATAGCGCTCGTGTCATTCCCGCGCGTGAGGGGAGATCGCCTTTGCCAACAGCCAATCCACTGCGTTGTTCAAATTGGCCAGCGCTGCGCTTTCGATCGGATCGTTGTGGTAGGCGCCAGGCAGTTGAATAACGCGCTTTTCTCCGGTGTAGGCGCCAACTACAAGCTTGTGATAGTGCGGAGGAACGACTTCGTCTTTTTCCGCGAGTAGGAAGATCGCCGGAGCGCGAATCGCCTTCGCGTTTCTGATGCTGTCGAGGTCTTCCGGAATCTGTAATGCAACAGGACCAGCTAGCAGCCACAGATTCCACCAGCCAAACCGGCGCAGAATCATTTCGCGTAATGGCGGAGGATTCTGCAAAATCAATCCCACCACTGGACGCTGCGCAGCGATGTGTAGCGTCGCAGTTGCGCCGATGCTTGTTCCAAAAGGGACGATTGGTCGATCCGCTGCGTGACGTTTTAATTCATCAAATGCCGCCAGCGCAGCGGGCCCAATCTTGGAAACCCGCGCTGGCCCTGTACTGCCGCCGAATCCCGGATAATTCATTCCCCAAATCTCGACTGCACGGTCACTCCACATCTCAGCCTCAGCAGCAGGCCAGCGCTCAGCGCGGTCTGCGTTGCCATAAAAGCGCAACACATACACCTCCGGATTGCCTTTGGCCCGTGCAAGGCGGGATTGCGCGATCCATACTTCCAATTGTCCGTTTTGGAACGGAATCGTTTTCTGGACCGCGCCACCTGCATTGATCGGCGTTCTTGTCGGAAACAAAATCAGATGGTCCGGCAAATGACCGAGAAACATCACAGCGAAATATACAATCCCGATTGTGAGCAACCGCCAGGGCGGTGGCAGAACTCTTAGCTTCACATTTGTTTAGCCCACGAAACACCCGAATGACACAAAAGAAGGGCAGTTAGATTGATCGAGCGTTACGTCGCCAGCGGTTATGGAATCGGTTTGGCAGTGGCGGTCCCAGGCTTTCAGGCCGTCCACAGGCGTTCGAGTTTTGGAGTTGCCGGTTTTTATCGGTTGTTGTCGGCGCGTCGTGGTCAGGCAAGCTTTCGAATATTTCAAAGCAACTGCTCGCCGAGTTGGAATCCGAAGCCCAGGTGCAAATGCGCCGAATGAAAAGCCGAGGCCGGCATTTACGCGACCTTGATCCGGTTGACGCTCGCTGCGCGCTAATTCGGCTCGTCTTTGAGCATCGATTTGATCCGCTCGCGCAATTCCGGCGTCTCTTGGTGGCCGTGCGCCGAGACCGCATGCTGCACCGCAGCATCCACTACTTCTTCTTCCGTGCCAGAGATTTTCAGCGAGCAATTCTTCTCACTCGGATAATCTCTGCAATCAATCGATTTTCTTTTAGCGGTCATGTAAGCTCTCCCGTTAGATTTTGGCCTTCTTCCGACTTGCAAGCCAACGCTCGATTGACTCGCGCTTTTCACGTGATGGTTGCCCGGCTAACATTCCTTCGATACTCAGATCCTCATCAAGATCCGGCCAATGAATCCCTTCCCCGTTTCCGATGAGCTCAAACTTAGCTCGCTCGGCCGTGCTGCCATGGAGCAAACGCGGGTACCATGCCAGCGGCGTTGATATTGTTCTGCCATCAACCAAATCAACGACCACGGCATCGTCGGTGACTTGCACACCACGTGCACGCAGCGTTTCCCGATCAATCACCAAAGTACTCATGCCAAGCGTCCAATAATACTATGCGATGCTCCTCGATCAATTGTTGTAGTTCCAGTAATTCGCGCGCGCTAAAGCCGATGACGCGTTCGAATGTAACCGGCTCTAGCCAGATTTTGCTTTAGCTCGCTCACGTTGAACATGCACATGCGGCGGCTCAGCACGATCGGCTGAATAGAAGAAAAGACGATAAGGTCCCTTTCGAAGAACCGTTGGCACCGTTGATTAGCTCTTTTTCAGCTCCGCTAAATCCTTCAATACCTGCTCACTGTGCTCGGCCGGTTTCACACCGGTATATACCTTGGCGATTTCGCCTTTCGGATTAATAATAAAGCTGTTTCGCGCGGCAAGTTTGCTCCCTTTGTAATCCATTACCGAACCGTACTCGGTCGAGACCTTCCCGTCAGGGTCGGCGAGCAATTTGAAGTTGAGTCCTTCCTTCGTGCAAAAATCTTTATGCGATTGGGCCGTGTCAACGCTTACGCCCAGAATCACCGCTCCGGAGTCCTCATATTTTGCCAGGTCGCGTTGGAAATTGCGCGCCTCCATGGTGCAGCCGCTGGTAAAATCTTTCGGGTAAAAATAGAGAACGACCCATTTGCCGCGATAATCCTTTAAGCTTACCTGCGAACCGTCACCAGTCGTTAGGCTGAAATCCGGCGCTGGTTTTCCAGGCTCCGGTTGCTGTTGAGTTTCTGCCGCTGCCATCACGCCCAAGGTGCCAAGCCCGATGATTACTGACAAGATCATGTCTCGCATTTTCATTCCCCAGTCTTGTGGCGCATAGGCAGCTAGTCAAGGAATGCGGCCCAAGGGCTTCGGGGCCGACTTAAGACAAAACGAAGTGATGACTCCTTGAAAGGAAAGGCTTGCGCGGGGCTGCGCGTTTGAGGCAAAACTGAGCTGAATGGCTCAAATGATCGCATCGCCACACGCCGAAGTGAAACCCGTGCGGCTGATTCTTGGTTTGATCGCCTGTGTCGGAATTGTCTTCACGCTCATCACACTGTTGTTCGGTTTCACCTCAATCCCGGCGAACTCCGTGGGGGTGAAAACTCGCTTTGGCGCTTACCACGATGTCGTCAATCCCGGACTAGCTTATGCCATTCCCTATTTCGACGAGATACACATCGTGCCAACCCAGCGCCTGCTAAAGCTGGAGTTTGGTTTTTCTACGCCGAACGCCAGTAATGCTTACCAGGGCGACATGGAACCGGAGGAAACCGAGACCATGATCACAGGTGATCTAAACACCGCCCTTGTCCCGTGGGTCGTGCAGTACCGCATTACCGATCCAAAAACTTACCTTTTCGGGGCACGCGAACCGGAGAAAACGTTGCGGGACCTTTCCGAGAGCGTGATGCGCGAGGTGATTGGCGATCGAACCGTGGACGAAGTACTCACAATTGGGCGACACGACATTGAATCATCAACTCTGAAACGGTTGGCTGACCTTTGTTCGCAGTACGACCTGGGACTTCAGATTCAGCAAGTACAACTCGCTACAGTGCGCCCTCCGCCAGCCGTCCAGGGTGCCTTTAACGAGGTCAATCAGGCGCAACAGGAAAAGCAGACTGCAATTAATCAAGCCTGGGCAGTGTATAACGATGCGGTGCCGAACGCTCGGGGCCAGGCTAAGGAGCGCGAGAAACAGGCCGAAGCGTATGCCTTTCGCCGGATTAACGAGGCAAAGGGTGAAGCGCAAAAATTTTCATTGCTGTTGGCGGAGTATGGAAAAGCGCCGGAAATAACGCGCCGCCGTCTTTATCTAGAAGCAATGCAAGCGATCTTCCCCAACTTGCAAAGAAAAATTATCGTGGACGACAGCTTGAAGAACATTCTCCAGACGTTGCCGTTGTTGCCGGCCGATCAAACCAAGCCATCCCAATGAACGTAATCGATGTCACTCCGCGACCCGCGGCTGTTTCGGCTGTTGTGCGTTTTTTGCAGAGCCGATTGATGTCGACCCTAGGGATTCTTTTCATTCTGACTGCACTCAAGTGGGGAACGCTGCTTTTCGTTGTCCATCAATATGAAACTGTGATCATCACGCGTTTCGGCAAAATCGTTCGCACGGTCACAAGCCCAGGATTGAAGATCAAACTGCCCGTGCTCGATAAAGTGCACCGTTTTGACAAACGTATTCTTGCCTGGGACGGACCGCCGACTGAATGCCCGACCAAAGACAAGCTCTACATTATTGTCGATTGTTTTGCTCGATGGCGTATCAGCGATCCGTTCCTGTACTATAATCGGCTCAACGATGAACGCAGTGCGCTGTCACGGCTGGATGACATTCTTGGAAGCGAAACGCGAACCGCTGTGGCCACGCACGACCTTGTAGAGATCATTCGTGTTACCAAAGGGCGAAAACCGGTGCGCGACGAGGAGTTGGAGAAAAGCGGCACGGTCTTGCCCACGACGATTCCTGACATTGAATTTGGGCGTGGCGAAATCGAAAAACAAATTACCGAACGCACTCGACAGAAGATTTCCGATTTCGGAATTGAACTGCTCGATGAACGATTCAAGCGCAGCAAGTACAATCCCGCCGTCGCGGAGAAAATCATTGAGCGGATGTCGAGTGAGCGACATCAGATCGCTGCCAGGTTTCGTTCCGAAGGGCGCGGTGAGGCGGCGAATATCAGCGGCCAAAAGGAAAGCGACGTCGCCTCAATCAGTTCCACCGCAACGAAGAATGCCCTTGAAACTGAAGGGAAGGCCGACGCCGAGGCGGCTTCTATCTATGCCGCTGCCTTCAACCCGCCTGATGCACAAGAGCTTTACTCGTTTCTTCGCAGCCTCGACGTGATGCGCGCCGCGTTTGAAAAAGATACCACCGCAGTCATCTCCACGAACAGCGATCTCGGCCGATTGCTGAAATCGATGGCCGAGGCGGTGGCTGCACCAAAGCCGGGGCATTAAGGAACCAAACGGGGGGCAGGTGGCAACTCGCTGTCTTCAATGGTTCCGGACGAAGTCCTTTTGGAGTGCGATGCGTCCTCGCATCGCTTTTTCACCAGCGCTGCCACACCAAGCGACACGGGGACGCGTACGCACTCCCAAAGCTTGTGCGAAAAGACATGACGGTACTAGGTAAATCGAATTGCAACGAACGAAAATAACTCTTCGTTTTTTAGATGAGAATCTGGACGATTGGTCATTCGACACGGACGATCGACAAATTCATTTCGCTCCTGGAAGAGCACGGAATCAAGTTGCTTGCCGACGTGCGATTGCTGCCGGGATCGAAGCGCTACCCGCAGTTTAATAAGGAGACGCTGGCAGACTCGTTAGGCAAAGTCGCAATCTGCTACGAACATTTTCCCGAGCTTGGTGGCCGAAGAAAGCCGAGGGAGGATTCCCCCAATACAGCCTGGCGCAATGAATCATTTCGCGGGTACGCCGATTACATGGAGACAGAAGAATTTGGAAAAGGTGTGAGACGACTTATCGATCTCGGTGGCGAAGCCGGGCCGACTGCGATCATGTGCGCGGAGGCGGTCTGGTGGCGTTGTCATCGCGGGCTGATTTCTGATTACCTTAGAGCGCGTGGCATCGAGGTTCTGCACATCATGGACGCAAACAAAACCGAGCTGCATCCATATACATCTGCCGCGCGGATCGTGGATGGGAAGCTAAGTTACGGAGCAGACAGCACACTGCTGTAGCGGCGGTCGAGTCTAGGAGCGGTGGTTTCCTAACTACCGGGGCCGAGTAGGAAATCACCCTTCCGTGTTTTTTCGGCGCTCGCAGATCACCGCTACAGTTATTTCCAATCGAGATGCGCAATATGTGCTGGCACAGGCGGCGACAATTTCTCCCGTTCCATCATTCGCTCCGCTAGCCATTGTACCCATTCGAAATATGTCTCTCGTTGAGCATCTCTGCGTAGTTCTGAGATGTAGCGGGATAGCTTTCGCCATGTGACAACAATTGGGCCACTGAAAAAGTCATCGATAAGATCAATGGTAACCTCCTTTCGATATAGAAGAATGCCGAGAGCTTCCCAGCTCGTTAGAAGGGCATAAACATGATCCTCGCCATCTGGACCGAGCAACGCTGGAATCTGCTCGCGTGCAACGTTATCTGGCAAAGAGCTAACGCGGCGCAACGAATGCGCGAAAGATGGAGTTTGAAATGATCTGACGAGAGCAGACATCGAATCGCGGTGTCGCTGTCCGCGATAATCCCTAATTTGCACTGCCGCAAAAATGACGCCGGCCGATACCGCGATCGCGTTGATTAGATTTGCAAGGGTCGACAAGTCCACTTCAACGGGGATCGGTTACGCGCCCGAGAAAAAGACAGACGCCACTCGGGACGTGCTGAATGGCATAAACGAATGGGCGATCGACTTTCACTTCGATTGGCGGTGGTGGAGGCGATCTCAGAGCTGTCCCTGCCATCATCGCCACGGCGGTTGCTGCAGCCGCCTCGGTTCCTTTTTCATCCACGGCGATAAAAGTTTTATGAAAGATTTGCGAGATATAGAGGTAATCCTTCGGCGTTCGTGGCGCCATCTTGTCAAAATTTGCGCTGCCCTGTGGCTTATCGAACGCTGTCTCCATCCCGAGCGCTTCGAACTTTTTTGCCAAGGCCATGGTGGGCGGCTCGAGTTTGAACTTTGGCAAATGAAGATCGACCTCGCGCGTCTGGAGTTTGGTGCATCCGGACAAAATGTCGCCCGACAGCTTTGATTCGACTGACTGCAGACCGTTTACGTCATCGGGAAGAAGAACGAGGAATTGGAGATCGTTTCCCGCGTAAGGCAAGCTTACGGACGTGTATCCCTCACGCTTGGCGTAACCGAAATGCTCACTCCTTTTCTGCATCGTGGGAACATCGATTCCATTCCCGCCGCGAACGTGGAACGGTTCCGGCTGCGTTGCGTTCTCCGAAAATTCATGTGCCCACGGCGCCTTTAGATAGAGCGCGTTTGCCAGGACCAGGCGGGTTGTCTCATCAAGTGCCCCTCCGGGGATGAGATCGCGAATCCGGTCATGTGTTTGGTCTGCTACCCATTTGTTGATGTGTTGAATAGCTGTTGACGCATTGGTGACGAAATCGAGAGGCTCAAAGGCCGCACCGAAATTTTGTTTCACCAATGATAGGAAAGCCGGGCGAAACGCGTAGCCCTTCTGCGCAAAGAGCTTGTTTGCAATGCTTAGGGTGATCGGTTCGCTGGGACCACCGAATTCCTTGGATTTCTTCACCAGGTCGGCCGTCTTCACGCTCATTTCTTCCAGCGAATGCTGAAGCGAGGCGAACGAGGCGGCCACCGCGCTCGCGTCGCTTGGAAAATGCAGCACGCGCGCCATCTCCGTGCGCGTGTCGCCATCCGCGCCAGCGAACGTCATGGCGAGGGCGCTTTCAATGGAAAATGGCGAAACGCAAAGGTTCTCGTTGCCTGTGGCGAGTTGACGCTGAAGATCGGCCGCGAGTTCGTTGGTTGCCTTTGCCGCCAGATCGAAGTTTGTTGCGGCGTGCGTCATCCCGATAACTATCCGGACTAACGCGCCGATTAACAGCAAGATCAAAAGCCGTTTCATGCCAGCCATGAAACACTGAAATTGCGATGCTTGCGACGCCAATCTGAGAGGTCTGTTCCGCCGCTGATAACAGCGCGCCCAAGCTTCGCATCCGAAAGCAATGGAGGCGGAAGTCGAGCGCGCCAAGAGCCGCTTTTCCCACTCGTTGAAGAGAATGC
The DNA here is from genome assembly GCA_003221195.1 of Verrucomicrobiota bacterium. Lineage (GTDB taxonomy): Bacteria > Verrucomicrobiota > Verrucomicrobiia > Chthoniobacterales > UBA10450 > Udaeobacter. The sequence goes on along the minus strand of QHQO01000034.1, from coordinate 5,266 downwards.
ATTCCGTGTGACAATTTCCTCATGAACGAAGCGAAAACTCCAACTCGCGCTGATATCTCCGACTCTGATAAGTGGGACCTGACGCATCTTTTTGCCGATGTCGGCAAATGGCAGGAGGATTTTACCTGGCTGCAGCGGACGTATCCGAAGCTTCAGAACTGGAAGGGCAGAGTAGGGGATTCGGCACAGACGCTGGCACAGGTGCTTGAGTTCGAAAAGTCGCTCGATTTGAAGATCGAGCGCATTTATCACTACGCGTCGCTGCAACTGGCAGAGGACAGCACCAATAACGAATATCTTGCGCGGATTGGGCAGGTCCAAAATCTGCTCACGAAAATCGGTGAAGTCGCGGCGTTCGTGGTTCCCGAAATTCTGGCGATTGACGACGAAACGTTTGCCAAATTCGTTGCCGACCCCGCGCTCGCCGAGTGGCGAATCAAGTTGCACAAGATGCGCCGAATGAAACTGCATGTGCTCTCGGTTCCCGAGGAACGCCTTCTCGCGCTGGGGAGTGTCGCCCTGAGCGGTTACGACGACACGTTTTCACAATTGACGGATGTGGACATGAAGTTCGGCGTCCTGATCGATGAGACCGGACACAAAAGGCCGCTCACCCAAAGCTCGTTCAGCTCGTTTTTGGTCAAACGCGATCATGAGCTGCGCAAGCGCGCTTTCCATCAATTCTATGCAGAATTTCGCGACCATCAGTACACACTCGCCGCGTCACTTGCTTACTCCGTCAAGGCAGATGTCTTCCACGCGCGAGCAAGACATTATTCATCTGCGCTCGAGGGGGCACTGTTTCCGGACGATGTGCCGATTGCCGTTTACGACGGATTGATTCAATCGGTTCGCGCGAATTTGAAGCCGCTTTTTCGCTATTTCGACTTGCGCCGCCGTGCGCTTGGACTGCACGAGTTGCATCACTACGACACGTACGTCCCGCTCGTTCCGGAAATCGAGACGCGTTTCACGTTTGATCAGGCTGTGGAAATGGTCTTAGGCGCGCTTGACCCGCTTGGGAAGGAATATGTTGATGTGCTGGCGGAAGGTCTGCGTGCTGGTCGCTGGTGCGACCGCTACGAAACGAAAGGCAAACGCAGTGGCGCGTTTTCATCCGGAAGTTACGAGGCGCCGCCCTACATCCTGATCAATTACAAGGAGGATGTCTTCGCCGATGTCTATACGCTCGCACACGAAGCGGGTCACTCCATGCACAGCTGGTTCTCGCAGAATTCGCAACGGTTCCAGGATTACGAGTATCCGATCTTTCTGGCCGAGGTCGCCTCAACATTTAACGAGGAACTGCTCACCCATTACCTGCTTAAAACGACGAGCGATCCGAAAATGCGCGCCTACATCATCAACCGGCAAATCGACGACCTGCGGGGCACAGTTTTCCGGCAGACCATGTTTGCTGAGTTTGAGAAAATTATTCACGCCGTTGAGGAAAGCGGCGACGCGCTGACGCTTGACGCTTTCAGGTCGCAGTATCACACGCTGCTCGAAGCTTATTTTGCTGAAAACTTTGCGCTTGATCCAGAGCTGGATTTGGAATGCCTGCGTATTCCGCATTTCTACCATGCGTTTTACGTTTACAAATATGCGACAGGGATTTCTGCTTCGGTTGCGCTTTCGCAGCGCGTGCTTGCCCACGAGTCCGGAAGTATGGAGGCTTATCTTAATTTTCTGCGTTCCGGTGGTTCTAAGTTTCCACTGGAGACGTTAAAGGCGGCAGGTGTGGACATGACCACATCCGCTCCAATCGAAAGCACGTTGCGTTTGTTTGAACAGCGGCTCGACGAATTGGAAGAGCTGCTGCTGTAGGCCGTCAATGTTTCCACGCTATGGCGGCAGCCGGATCGGCTGCGCCTTAAATATTGCAGGCGGCGCGCCTGCCACTACAAATTCGAGCAATGCAGTTAGATGCCGACGAACTTCGCCAAAGATTGACGCCCCTGTTCCGAGAAAATTTTGAAAAGTTTGGAGAGCTCGGAGCCGCTGCTTCCATTTTGCAAAATGGGAAACCGCTTATCGATCTTTACAGCGGATTTTGCGATGCCCGCCATGAAAAACCGTGGGAAGCTAATACACTCGTCCTCGTCTGGTCTGCCACCAAGGGAATTGGCAGCGCATGCGTCCTGCACGTGTTGCAAGAGCACAGGATTGGCATCGACAGGGGCGTAGCGGAGTTTTGGCCCGAGTTCGCTCAAGCTGGGAAAGAAAAAATCACGTTGTCGCAGTTGCTTTCGCATCAAGCCGGGCTTTGCGCTTTGGATGCGCGAGTTGATATACTCGATTACGGCGCCGTTATCACGGCACTCGAAGTGCAGAAGCCATTGTGGCTGCCGGGGACCGCACATGGTTATCACGCTCGCACGTTTGGATTCCTTCTGGATGAACTCGTGCGTCGGATCGCCGGCAAAACGCTCTCCCAGTATTGGCGCGAAGCGTTTGCGCAGCCGCTGAATCTCGATATTTGGATCGGTTTGCCTGAACGAGAGAATCCACGTGTGGCGACCATTTACGCTGCGAAAAGCGGCAGTTCGCCCGCACCGAAGAACCGCCAGTCCGGCTCGGACTTTTATCTTGATCTTCTCACGCCGGGCACGCTGGCGCGCAAAACATTCACGTCGCCGTACGGGTTGCAGTCTGTTAGCGGGATGAACACTCCCGCTGTCCGCGCGCAACCGATTGTTTCGTTCGGCGGGATCGGGAGCGCGTCGGCACTTGCGAAGTTCTATTCCATGCTTGCGAACGGCGGGAAACTCGGTGGGCAAACCTTCTTTTCGGAAGAAACAAAGGCATGGATGACCACAACGCTCTCAGATGGCATTGACCGCGTTTTTCAAATACCGACAGCGTTTTCAGCCGGGTTCATGAAAGATCCGCGAAACGCGGTGCGAAGAATGTTCGGCCCGTATTCGTCACCGTCCAGCCATAACCGGATTTACCTGAACAGCATTTGAAGGAGGAAAGTCCTGCCGGGCTCGTCGGCCATAGCCAGCCGCTACAGTTATTCGCCCATAATTGTAACAAATATTTTCCGCCGATGCGGGGCTCGCCGGTGTTCAAAGAGGAAAATGCCTTGCCACGTTCCAAGCTGCATTTTTCCATCGACAACCGGAACTGTCTCGCTGGTGCGCGTCAAGACCATGCGGATATGCGATGGCATGTCGTCGCTGCCTTCGGAGCCATGTGTAAAGTAATCTGCATCCTCCGGCACCAAACGGTCGAAGAATTCTTCCAGATCACGTCGCGCAGTCGGATCGGCATTTTCCATGATGATCAAGCTGCAACTGGTATGCTGGACAAACACCGTCGCCGTCCCGTTCCGGACGCCGCACGTATCGATCTTGGACTGCACTTCGCGCGTGATTTCGTACAGTCCCTTGCCTTTGGTGCGAACTTCTATCCGATCGTGCCGGATGCTCATTAGCGGAGGGGTTTCAATTTTTGTCATTCCGACCGAAGCGGAGGAATCTCTGATTCAATCATCGTCGGCCAATTAAATGAGAGATGTCTCGACTTCGCTCGACATGACAAGAATAAGTTACAACACGGGAATAACAGTGCGTACAACATTCGTCCCACGTTGATCTCGGCTTCGGCCTCGGCTAAAGGCCTAGTAATCTTGATGAGAGGTGATCTGGAGAAGGTGTTATTTGATGAGCCGGCGATTCACCGGCGCTTGGATGATATGGCCGCGCAAATTTCGAACGATTATCGTGATCGCGAACTAACCGTGATCGCAGTCTTGCACGGGAGCTTGATGTTCGTGGCTGACCTGCTTCGCCGAATTCCGCTTCCCTTGAAGCTGGATTGCCTGAGCGTGGCGAGTTATCACGGAAAAGCGCAGTCCAGCGGCGAGATCGTTTTCAAGCTCGCCACGGCGAGTCCGTCCGGTGGCGGACAGATCACGCTCCCGGATCTCGAGGGCCGAGATATTTTGGTCCTGGATGATATTCTGGACAGTGGTTTTACGCTTGCAGCTGTTCGCGAGACTTTTAGAAACCGCCAGACCGCACAGCATTCGGACATGCGTGCTGTTGAGCAAAAGGAAACAACGCGCCCGAGAGATGGATGCAGATTATGTTGGGTTCGAAATCGAAGACGAATTTGTAGTCGGCTACGGGCTCGATTTCAGGGAACGTTACCGCAATCTGCCCTATATTGGCGTGCTGAGAAGAGAATTGCTGGAGCAACCAGACAGATGAAAGTACGAGCGCAGTTTTATGCGCAATTGCGCGATCTAGTCGGACGCCGTGAAATGGACGTCGATCTTGTGGAAGGGGCGACTGTCGGGGACTTGCTGGCTCAAATTTACGCGCAACAACCGAAGCTTCGCCCGCATGACAAAAGCATTTTGATTGGTGCAGGCGTGGAATTTGTGAATCGGAATTACAAGCTGAAACCGGGAGACGAGATTTCAATCATGCCGCCAGTGCAAGGTGGATAATTTGGCGGCGTGCAGAGGACTGCCCGCCCTGCCAACGCAATCATTCATTTTTGGTACGACGCGTCACTCCATGCGCGCCGCTATTTCACTCTCGAAAATTTTTGAAATTTATGGCTACGCCAAAGTCGCGGCCGCGGATGAACTGAATCACTGCTTGGAGATCATCTTTTTTCTTTCCGCTAACTCGAATTTGCCGATCCTGCAGCTGGCTTTGCACTTTGAACCCCTGTGACTTGATCGCCTGAATAATTTCCTTCGCTTTGTTCCCTTCGAGGCCATGCCGAATTTTCAGTTCCTGCCGTGCATGTCCGACCGATGAGATTGTGGCCTCGTCCTGTTCAATATTGCGCAAATCGACTCCGCGTTTTGAAAGTTTGCCGATGAGAATTTCGCGCAGCCCCCGAAGGTGGCCTGCGTCTTCGGCGGTAAGGGTGATCTTGTCCTTCTCAGGAAGTATTTCGGCCGTTATGTCCTTGAAATCGAAACGAGTCGCCAGTTCCTTGCGCGCTTGGTTGACGGCATTATCAAGTTCTTGCTTGTCCACTTCGGAGACGATGTCGAATGATGGCATGAAAATTTGGATGCTAGGTACTTGATGCTCGATCGCGAGTCCGGCGCAAGCGAACCTTATGGATTTGCCTCAACTATTTTGATGTCGCCGTTCGCTGCGCGCATTTTGATTGCTGCCTGCCCTCCGCCATTGACCAACATGTCGATTTTCGCAGCCGCTGCGGATGCCGTTCGTTCAACCGCGAGATCATCAAAATCATTCGCGAGTGTTCCATGCGCCGTTTCGGCGATAAGGTG